>NZ_NDHW01000084.1 GCF_002251945.1 Pseudanabaena sp. SR411 | reverse complement strand
AAAGATCAAATTGAGATGASCAAGAAAWTGATTCGTCAGCACTTTGATCAACATCCCCATTTGAAATCTCAACGGGATTTGTTGACTTCTATTCCTGGTATTGCGGAACTGACTGCAACTGTATTACTTGCAGAAATTCGTGATATTTCGGCTTTTGATACTGCTGATCAATTAGCTGCTTTTGCTGGTTTAACTCCCCGTGAGTTCTCTTCTGGTTCTTCGATTCATGGCAAACCGCGCTTGTCAAAAATGGGTAATTCGCGTTTGCGTAAAGCTTTGTTTATGCCTGCGATTGTCGCTCGTCGTTATAATTCGCCGATTGCCTCTTTCTGCGCTCGCCTTACGGCTAAGGGTAAGTCCAAAATGTCTGTCATTGGTGCTGTCATGCACAAGCTATTGCGGCAGGTCTTTGGTGTTCTCAAGTCTCAGCGTTCTTTCGATCCTAATTTTGTCCAAATTCCCTCTTGACTTTTTGGTGCTTAAGACAGTATCTACATTTCGTTTATCACAATCAAAACAAAATATCCATTTGCAAAAATTATATGATTGAAACCAGTCCCAAACTGATTAATGAAAATATTTCCATTAATGTAACCCTTGAAGACAACGGTTACTATCTTTGCCACTTATCCAACCCATTACCAGATCCATCCCAAAACACCATTAATTGCTACGGTCAAACCCAAGAACACGCGATCGCGATCGCTTTAGAAAAGTTAGCAGAGCAGTATCGCCAGATTGCTGAAGAACAGCAAAATGTGGATATGCTGACCGTGGAGCGATCGCCTGATGGAGAAGCAATTAGCAAGCTTTACCATGTCACACTGCATTTTGAATGTACCATCGATGCAGAATCGAAGTTTGAGGCAATGCACAACACAATTATGGGCAATACCGTAGTCGAAAACGGCAAGATCACTGTGATAGAAGTTAATAAAAATCTGCCTGCTTAGGATACTTCTCCAACACTCTCTTAGAATCAACAAAAAAAGAGGGCATTTGCCCTCTTTTTTTGTTGATTCTAAACAGTTGCTGCTACAGGCACTGCATCCGTTGCTTCAGGGCTATTCTGCTCTGAAGGTGGCACAACTTGCCAGAATTTTGGCAAATAGCTAGACCAATTATCGAGAATTTCCTTCGCTCTAGAACTACCAGTATGCTCATAGCTAGATTGAATCAATTCCTTTAGCTGATTCTCACCTGCGGCGGTGCAAACCCTTTGGACTTTGAGAACCTCTTGGCTTAACCGCTCTTTAAACTTGCCATCAATATCGAGGAAGTAAGCAATCCCGCCTGTCATCCCAGCACCAACATTACGACCTGTGGTTCCTAGAACTACAACTACACCACCCGTCATATATTCAGAGCAGTGGTCACCTGTTCCTTCCACTACTGCCTTTGCACCAGAGTTCCGCACTCCGAAGCGTTCGCCAGCACGTCCATGTACAAACAGATAGCCACCCGTTGCACCATATAAGCAGGTGTTGCCAATGATGGCATTGTCCGCAGGGTTGAAGGTGCAATCAGGTTTTGGTTTGATGCTGATCGTGCCACCATTCATCCCTTTACCAATGTAGTCGTTAGCTTCACCGACTAGGGATAGATTCAAGCCATTGATATTGAATGCGCCAAAGCTTTGACCTGCTGCGCCCACAAATTCGAGATTGAGGTGGCTAGCCAGTCCAGAATTGCCATATTGCTTCGCGATCGCTCCCGATACTCTCGCAGGCACTGAACGATCAGTATTAACGATCGCATAGGTTTTACTTAAATCAGTTTGATTAGCGATCGCCTTTTGTACTTCGAGATCTGCCAAGATTTCATCATCCAGAACTGCACCATTGCTATGGGAAGTTGGAGAATGCTCTAACCAACTGCGATCGCTCTTAGTGTCAGGTAAATTGATGAGACAACCTAAATCTACTTGATTGAGATTGAGTTTAGCGAGCTTCAAGTCTTGACGCTGAGCCAATAGGTCAGAACGTCCGATGATCTCTTTAAGGGATTTGTAACCAAGCTTAGCAAGGATTTGACGTACTTCTTCAGCGACAAAGTAAAGGAAGTTGACCACATGTTCAGGTGTTCCAGGGAAGCGCTTGCGGAACTGCTCCAATTGCGAAGTTACACCAACGGGGCACTTATTTGTGTGACAAACTCGCGCCATGATGCAACCTTCAGCAATCATCGCCGCCGTACCAAAGCCGTATTCTTCACCACCGAGGAGAGCAGCAATCGCCACATCCCAACCAGTTTTAAATCCGCCATCAACACGTAAGAGAACGCGATCGCGTAGTTTGTTACCCATCAGTACCGTATGCACTTCTGCTAGACCGAGTTCCCAAGGTGAGCCAGCGTGCTTAATCGAACTCAAGGGTGAAGCACCCGTACCGCCATCGTAGCCAGAGATTTGGATGATGTCAGCATTCGCCTTAGCCACACCTGCGGCGATCGTGCCGATGCCAATTTCCGATACTAGTTTTACCGATACTTTCGCAGTGGGATTGATTTGATGCAAATCATAAATCAACTGGGCGAGGTCTTCGATGGAATAGATGTCATGGTGTGGAGGCGGCGAAATTAGCGATACTCCTGGTTTGGAGTTTCGGAGCATGGCAATATAGCTGCTGACTTTTGGTCCTGGTAACTGACCGCCTTCCCCTGGTTTTGCACCTTGAGCAACTTTAATTTCTAGTTGATTGGAACTCACTAGATAGGAAGGAGTGACTCCAAAACGTCCCGATGCAATCTGTTTAATTGCTGAGTTTGCTGTGTCGCCATTCTTCAAGCCTTTGAGGTGAGGGAATGTTGCGGAAATGCCGTTAGCATCTACATCATTGATGGGCAAATAGCGAATTGGATCTTCTCCGCCTTCGCCACAATTTGATTTGCCACCGACGCGATTCATGGCGATCGCAAGGACTTCATGGGCTTCTCGACTCAAGGCTCCGAGGGACATAGCTCCTGTACAGAAACGCTTCAGAATTTCAGAAACATCTTCGACTTCTTCTAAAGGAATGCTAGGGCGATCGCTCTTAAATTCGAGTAAATCACGTAGCGCCGTTGGTGTGCGATTCTGTAACTGTGTCCGATAGACTTCGTAATGATCATAGCCATCACCAGCCACTGCCTTATGCAAAGCCTTTGCCATTTCAGGACTGTTCATGTGGTACTCACCCGTGGGGCGATACTGCACAAAGCCGTAGTTCTCTAGCTTTTTGATTTGCAATTCAGGGAAGGCTTGAGAATGGAAACTGAGTAATTCCGACGCAATATCGGCGAAGTTAACACCACCAACGCGGGAAACTGTTCCCTTAAAGCAATTGGTAATTACTTCTTCGCCAATACCGATCGCCTCAAAAATTTGTGCGCCACTGTAGCTTGACAGGAGCGAAATTCCCATCTTCGAGAGAATCTTTAATAAGCCGCCTTCAACTGCTTTACGATAGCTGTCTTGAACCTGAGTAATTGTCAGGGAATTGATTTTGCCCTGTTGCATTTGCATTTGGGTCTTGGCTTTGCCCCACCATTGGCGGGTGGTTTCTAAAGCTAGGTAAGGACAGATCGCACTGGCTCCATAACCAATCAAGCAAGCAAAATGATGGGTACTCCAGCATTGAGCCGTTTCCACAATGATCGAAGCCTTCATGCGAAGCCCTTCGGCACAGAGACGGTGATGCACTGCGCCCACGGCTAGCAATGGCGGAATATAGGCACTTTCTGCACTCAAGTTGCGATCGCTTAAAATCAACAATTTTGCGCCATCGCGAACAGCCTTCACAGCTGCATCACTGAGCTTAGCGATCGCCTCTTTTAGCCCATTAGCTCCTGAGGCGATCGGGAACAACATATCTAATTTTGCCGAGGCAAAACCTAATGATTGCAGTTCCTCAAGCTCTGCTTCATTAATTACGGGACTCTTTACCTTAATCTGATTAGCCGCCTCAGGAGTGGCAAGGAGCAAATTCGCTCTTTCTCCTAAAAACATCGATAAAGACATCACCGTTCCCTCACGCAGAGGATCGATCGGTGGATTCGTTACCTGTGCAAAGCGCTGTTTAAAATAGTCATAGAGTAGGTGTGGACGTTGCGATAGAAAGGCTAGCGGCGCATCATCACCCATACAGAAAACTGGCTCTTTCCCATCTTGAGCCATGGCTTCAATCACCATTTCCACGTCTTCGAGGGTGTAGCCAAAGGCGGTTTGATAGGTAAGAACTTTCTGCTCATCAAGGGTTGGCGCTTCTGCAAAAGGTTTGACTTCTAGATTCTTACGATATTGTTTAATCCATTCACCATAGGGATGAGCCTTCGCGACCCGTTCCTTTATTTCCCAGTTGTGGAGAATCTCATGGGTTTGCAAATCCACAGCGATCGTTTGTCCAGGACCAAGGCGACCTTTTTCAATAATATCCGTTTCAGGAATATCCACAGTTCCTGCTTCTGAGCTAACGATCACCATGCCATCATTAGTAATCATGTAACGAGCAGGACGTAAACCATTGCGATCCAGAGCCGCACCGACGATTTTGCCATCACTGAAGGCTAGTAGAGCAGGTCCATCCCAAGCTTCTTGTAAGCCACTGTAATATTCATAGAAATCAACAATTGCTTGGCGATCGCTTAAATCTGGTTGATTCTCATAGGCTTCTGGCACAAGGATCATCATCGCCTCAAGCGGACTATGCCCTGTCTCAATTAGCAATTCAAAAACGTGATCGAGAGTCGCCGAATCACTCTCATTTGGCTTAAGAATTGGTAGCAAATCTTTGAGGCGATCGCCCTTTGCGTCTACCCAAGTAGGATGGGTGAGATCGCCTTGACGAGCAAGGAACCAATTGGTATTTCCCTGCAAAGTATTAATTTCACCATTGTGACCGAGAAACCGCATCGGTTGAGCAAGGGGCCATTTGGGTAAGGTATTGGTGCTAAAACGACGGTGATAGATTGCATAAGCCGAGACATAATCGGGATTTTGCAAGTCTGCATAAAATGCATCTAATACCGCCGATCGCACCATCCCTTTATAAATTACGGTTGCGTTAGACAGAGATGGCACATAAAAATCGCTAGGGAGATCAGGAGCTAGCTTTTTGACCTCAAGTTTAATGCGGCGACGGGTGATGTAAATCGCTCTTTCAATCTGATCGAGCTGTTGATGATCGGCATCTGCCACGAAAATCGCTTGTTCGATCTGGGGTTGATTTTCCCTAGCTTGAACACCCAATACCTCTGGATTTACAGGCACAATTCGCCATCGTAGGAGTTTTAAGCCTTCTTCTGCGGCAATTCTCTCGGTAATGGCGCGACATTTAGCCGCGTGATCATCATCCTGTGGCAAGAAAAACATCCCCAAAGCTGAATGCTCAGGATCGATGGTCAAATCTGTAAATTCCTTTTGTAACAAACCCCAAGGAATTGCGGTCATCAAACCTGCACCATCGCCCGAATCTTGATCGGCGCTACACCCGCCGCGATGTTCCATACAAGTCAGCGCTTTGAGAGAATTGCTCACAATTTTATGGCTAGCACGACCTTCTTTGTCCGCAATAAATCCCACCCCACAGGCATCACGCTCTTCTACCAGCCAATAAGGCCCTTGGACAAGATTATTAGTTCCAGACTGATTAGACTGACTTGTATTCACGCGGCTCACTTCCATCGGATTATCTGTTGCTATCAAAAAATGTATGTTGAAATTATGAGATTCTTAAGGTGGGTGATGAAGCTCTCACTGCGTCACTTCGTACCTTGTACATTGTTAATTCTAGATTAAGCTTTTTATTAACAGATGCAAAACTGTTAATATCTTGCTTACAGAAATTTGCTTTAAACTGACTTAAATCGCTTGAGATTATTGCAAATTGTCACTCTTACCCTAGCTAGAGCTTGAGTTCTAAGCCAAGACTTAATATTTGAACTAAGCTTGCATTCAATCATTTGAATGAAGGCAGGTTTTAGAGCATAGCTCTTTACTTAGTCTTGTGCATAGGTACTAAGTAGATATTCTAGTATGAATTTTTTAAGTGGGGCATTACTGATTATAAGCGACAAAGATCTTTCTTATGTTCGACTCACTACAGTTTTGGGGTGTAGTTTGACATACAGGTGAACCCAAAAGCTACAGGATCAAGCACTTCTTAATTTTGGGTTTTTAATTAAGTAAAGGCTTTGCCGAACCATAAAGTTGCGACCCGCGGGGTCGCAACTTTATGGGTTTGGATAATTTATTTTGTACAAGTACTTATAATGGCAAAACAGTTTCAGTGACTTGCATCATGGCTTATTGGCTTCTTAAAAGTGAACCCGATGTTTATTCCTATGCTGATCTAGAGCGCGATCGCCAAACGATTTGGGATGGTGTGAATAATAATTTGGCACTCAAGCATATCCGCACAATGCAGATCAAGGATCTTGCCCTGATTTATCATACAGGCGATGAAAGGCGTGCTATGGGGATTGCTGAAGTGATTAGCTTGCCTTATGTTGATCCGAAATTGGACGACCCAAAACGGGCGGTAGTTGATGTAAAAGCTGTGCGATCGCTACCTCAGCCTGTGACCCTTGCTCAAATTAAACAAGATCCTGATTTTGAAGGCTTTGACCTAATTCGGATTAGTCGCCTGTCTGTCGTTCCTGTCTCTGAGGCGCATTGGCAAAAAATTTTAGAACTCGCCAATATTTAAATGAAGTGCCGCGCTATGCGCGGCACTTCATTAGTTTTTGGGTAGCCCTAATTTATTTAGATCGCTTTGCGCTATAGGATATTGGCTAGAAGTTATTAGTAATTTTTTAGAATATATGAACTATTTGGTTAGTGTTTGGGGCGATCGCCTGAAGGCTGAAGAAGTCTATACGCGGCTAGAATCCGCAAATTTTCCGATGGAAGCAATTTCGATTTTAGGCAAGGGCTACAAAAGCGCTGAAGAATTTGGCTTTATCGATCCCCTTGTCCAAGGTCGCAAACAAGCCTTTTTTATGTCCTATTGGCTAGTTCCCTTTGGCTTTTTAGCAGGAGTTGGATTTAGTCTTGTTACTGATTTACATACTTTTGCTTGGGCTGGCAGTATTGGCAATCATTTGATTGGTGGCTTGCTGGGTGCATTTGGTGGTGCAATGGGAAGTCTATTTGTGGGCGGTGGTGTTGGTGTGGCAACTAGCAGCGATTCCGTTCCTATGCGTAACCGTCTTGATGAAGGTAAGTATCTGATCGTTGTCCAAGGTACAGATCAGCAGGTAGTGCGGGCTAATCAACTCATGCGTCCTTTGCGCCCTGAGAATATTCAAGGCTATGTTGCTCCCTAAATTACAATGCTTTACGCTCAATCCAGAACAATATATTTTTCAAAAGCTTTACATTGCAAAGCTTTTGAAAAATATATTGTTCTGTTGAAATATAAATAATTTGGGAAATAACTTATGTTGTAAGTCGTCTACAGGGCTTTATTAAGAGTCCCGCTAATCGACTCTCTTAGATACCAATCGATAAAAGTGTGACAATACTTTTATCGATTAAAAGTCAAGCCCAGCAAGAGTTTTGAAAGCATAAAAATGGCGTAGCCATTTTGTGCTTGAGTATAACAAAGCGTAAAGGTATTACCAAAAATAGAAATATGAAATCACGTCAAGTCTTTACTTATATTTGGCGCATTAATGCTGTAATTATTCTACTTATGGGAATTCTTGCTAGCGCTAGTTTTGCTGCGACTGTTTGGGGATTATTTCGACAGGCTACCCGTACACAGGAAGTTAGTAATGTTGTCAATGTATCTACAAATGATGAAGTCAAAGTAAAAACGACAATTGGAACCTTTGGACAGATTTCGGGAACGGATATCATTAAGGCTCCGCTTTATCTGATCCAAGAATATGACTATAGAGCAGGATCTAAGGAGTCTAGTTCTATTCAGAATTATATTTTCTATGATCCAACTAAAAAAGTGTCTTATTGGTTAAGACCGAAGAGTGAAGGATTACTTCTATCTACGATCGCTTTGCCAGATCTCACGGAAAGTACGGGAAAAGAACAGCAGTTGCCGACAGTTGGCTATGTGTATTTAGTTGCGGACAAAGACACCAACAATGACAAACGTATCAATGACGAAGATCAAAAGAGCATTGCGATTTCTGATCCGTCAGGGTTGCGCTTTAAAGTATTGATTAATCAAGTAGATCGGTTTAATGGCACTTCTACTATTAAAAATAATCGTGTCTCCATACTGTATCAATCAGAAAATAAGCTCAAAGTTGCCGAAGTTGATCTGCGATCGCAAGAAATCCTTAGTAACTCTGAATTTAGCAATCAACCATAAAATACCGCCAGCAGTTTGTCCCTATATGCTTGCTGTATAATAAGTAGGCGATTTTGCAATTATCGTTGATTCCTCCATTCAGCAAGAGATCTGGGCAAAAAAATATTTGCCACAGAAGAATGAATACTAATCCTCAAAAAATATCTGCTGAATATAGGCTGCTATGTTGATTCCAGAGCCAATTTTAGTTGTTTACAGTGAACCGCCCAAAGCGATCGCTACGACAGACTTACGTCAAGCAAGGGTTGACGAGTTCTTAGCATCGCGGGCTTTGCAACCGAAAAGTCGTAAAGCTTATCAAGCAGACTTGCGGATGTTTATGGATTGGTGCGATCTCGCTTGGGTGGATGTGAGTCGGCGTAAAGTGACGCAGTTTAAAACTTTTTTGCTCAAGGAACGTGAGTTGGCACTGAGTTCGGTGAATCGGGTGCTGCGAACACTGAAGTCATTTTATCGATGGATGTTGCTGTCAGAATATGTGGTTGCCGATCCGACAATTGGGATTCAGCAGGAGCGACTGCCCGATCCTGTGGCTAAGGATTTAGAAGATGAGGAGGTATTGCAGATTTATGAGGCGATCGCCTTGAGTAAAGTTATGTTGCGTGATCGGGCTTTGTTTTCGGTGTTGTTGCATGGGTTGAGAGCAGAAGAGGCTTGTCGGCTGAATGTTGAGGATTATATGAATGGGGAATTGGTGATTAAAGAGGCGAAGTGGGATAGCAAAGGAGAAGTGCCTTTGACGAAGTTGGGTATTCAGGATTTGGATGCTTATCTGGTTTGGCGGAGGGAGCAGAAAGAGGAGTTATCATCAGACAGTCCTTTGTTTGTGTCTTGTTCTAATCGCAGTCAGGGTAAGCGATTGACCTATTGGGGAATTCGACATGTGATGGACGATCTTGCCGAGAAGACGGGGATTGATTTGCATTCCCATCGGGGAAGACATACATTTGCGACAAATTTGATTGTGAAGTATGAGCTAGATCCATCTTTGGCGATGGAGTTGACCAGACATCGGGATGTGAGAAGTTTTAGGCGTTATACTAATCGCAAGAATAAGATTGCAGCGAAAAGAGCTTTTTTGAAAGCGGCGGAGAGGTTGGAATAATCCCAAAACACAAACTAGCTGCGCCATTTTGTGTTTTTAAAACCCTTACTGGTTTTGGGGTTTAATTCACAAAAGTGTCATCACATTTTTGTGAATTGGTTGGCTAAGCACAGGACATAAAACCCAAATAGATGAAGGCGGCGCTTTGCGCCGCCTTCATCTATTTGGGTTTTGATTTGTCCTAGCTATCTCTTACATTGCTATACAATTGATGATTATTGCTATAGTCTGATCGCCCCATGCCACGCAAACAAACCGTAGAAATTTTTCCCAGTCTTCAACAAGCTCTTGAAGTAAAAACTGTTGATGAGTTGAAAAAGCTTTGTGCGCTGTTGTCTCTCGATCAAAAATTGACTCGTAAAGCCGATCTAGTGACTGTAATTTTGCAACAAATTGAGGGTGTGAAGATCCAGAAAATTTGGCAGCAGCTAGACGAATTGCAGAAAGCCGCGATCGCTGAAGTCGTGCATTCATCGGGAAATAATTACAATGCGGATGCATTTGTAGCTAAATATGGACAAAAGCCGAATTTTGGCACAGGCGATCGCTACAGCTCAAGATACCAGCCATCGCTACTAAGCTTCTTTCTCTATCAAGGCGTAATGCCGTCTGAACTCAAGCAAACCCTAAAAGTCTTTGTCCCCAAGCCTCAAGCAACCTGTTTAAACGAAGTCGGCGACACAATTCCAGACATATTTCTTGTACGTCACCAAAGATATTGGAATGACCAAGAGTACGAAGTTCCCTTGACAGTATGTGAAATGGAACAGGTTGCTCAAAAAGATTTGCTGTCAGTTCTACGTTTGATTCAATCGGGCAAAGTCTCTGTTAGTGACAAAACATCCCTACCCAGTGGCGCAACGGTGAAAGCGATCGCGACAATTTTATTGGGTGGTGATTTTTATGATGATCAACAACGCAAAGCGGAAGCACAGTATCACTACAGATCCCCTGATGATGATATTGGCGGTATCAAAGCCTTTGCATGGACAGCCCTGTTGCAGGTTGGTAACATGGCGGAACTTTCTGGCAAAAAGCTAGTGCTGACGAAAGCGGGGCTAAAAGCTCTCCAAGAACCACCAGCCAAAACTTTACAAACACTATGGAAGCGCTGGCTCAAGAATACGACCTTTGATGAATTTCGGCGCATTGATGAGATCAAGGGACAGATGGGCAAAGGTTCAAGGGGAATGACGGCAGTGGCGGGACGGCGTGAAGTGATTGCTAACGCTTTGAGCGAATGTTCGATTGGTAAATGGACTCAATTCACAGATTTTAGTAAGTATATGGTAGCTAGTGGACATCTGTTTGAAGTCACCCGCGATCCTTATGAGCTTTACATCTGTGAATTGGGATATGGGAATTTAGGATATTCGGGTAGTCATGATTGGCATATTTTGCAAGAACGATATATGCGCTGTCTCTTGTTTGAATATGCGGCGACCCTTGGTTTGATTGATGTTGGCTATGTTGATCCAGGGGTGGCGTGGCGTGATTTTGGCGATCTCTGGGGAACTGAGGATCTACACTTTCTCAGTCGATACGATGGTTTGATTTATTTTCGCTTAACGGCTCTGGGGGCTTACTGTTTGGGATTGACTGAAAAATATCAACCAGTAGCGATCGCCAATAGCCAGACTTTACGGGTATTGCCGAATTTAGAAATTATGGCTTCAGGAACTGGGCTGAATATTTCGGATGCCCTAGTGCTTGATCGTTATGCTCAAAGGATTTCTGATGAAATATGGCAACTAGATTTGGATCAGCTTTTAACGGCGATCGAGGATGGACATCAGGTTACGGAACTAAAGCAAGTTCTGGAGCAGAACACTAGTGAACCTTTACCTGAATCTGTGCAAGAGTTTCTGAACAATGCTTCAGAAAAAGCCAGTAGTTTGAGGGATTTAGGAGATGCGAAGTTAATTGAATGTGCTAGTTCTCATTTAGCCACATTGATTGCCAATGATCCGCTTACCAAGAAATACTGTCAGCTTGTGGGTAGTCGTGCTTTGGTGGTTTTAGCTATTCATGAAGGTAAGTTTCGCAAAGCTCTGCGTCAAATCGGTTATGCTTTGCCTCCAGTCAGATAATCAAAACTCAGAATCATTACTGTGATTGTTTTTTGTTTGGCAAATGAACCCGCACCCATTTGCAAAATGATACACATTCAATTTGATTGCGAATCTGTGACTATTCGAGAGATTGCTTACGGACATCTGCCAAATCATGGCTACGAGTCTATCCAAAGGAGGAGCAGAGATGCGAATACCTAGATTTGGGTAGATATTTGCGATCGCGCGATCCCATTGATTAAAGATCATGGTAAGTTAAGTTTAGTTAAGAAATTATTTTGAACATCAGGCTCTTTGCTATATGAAATCCTCTTGGAGAACTGCACTGCTGTGGTTACTGCCCATAGCGATCATCGGCTTTTTTGGATGGCAGACTTTAGTAGCCCGTCCCGCACCTAGCCGTCCCACTGTGAATGCGGCTAATACCCGCATCGCCTACGGAAGATTCCTTGAGTATCTTGATGAACATCGGGTACGCAAAGTTGATATTTTTGATGGTGGTCGCACGGCGGTAATCGTAGCAACCGATCCCCAAATTGAAGGCAAAGAGCAACGTGCTAGAGTTGATTTGCCACTCTATGCACCTGAGTTGATGGATAAACTCAACGAAGGCGGCATCGATCTAGCCATTTATCCACCAAGCAACAATGGTGCAATCTGGGGCTTTATTAGTAACTTAATTTTTCCGATCGCTTTAATTGCTGGTTTGTTTTTCTTGTTCCGTCGCTCTAATCAAATGGGTGGTCCCGGACAAGCGATGGATTTTGGTAAATCTAAAGCTCGTTTTGCGATGGATGCTCAAACTGGCGTGAAGTTTGATGATGTTGCAGGTATTGAAGAAGCTAAAGAAGAGCTACAAGAAGTTGTCACCTTCTTGAAAAAGCCCGAACGCTTTACTGCGGTTGGTGCAAAGATTCCCAAAGGTGTTTTATTGATTGGTCCTCCTGGAACTGGTAAAACTTTGCTGGCTAAGGCGATCGCTGGTGAAGCAGGTGTACCTTTCTTCTCAGTTTCGGGTTCTGAGTTTGTCGAAATGTTTGTTGGTGTCGGTGCATCACGAGTGCGCGACCTTTTCAAGAAAGCCAAGGAAAACGCTCCTTGTATCATCTTTATTGATGAAATTGATGCGGTGGGTCGTCAACGCGGCGCTGGTATTGGTGGCGGTAATGATGAACGCGAACAAACCCTTAACCAAATCCTTACAGAAATGGATGGATTTGAAGGTAACTCTGGTGTCATCGTAATTGCGGCAACTAACCGTGCTGATGTGCTTGACTCCGCACTATTGCGTCCCGGTCGTTTTGATCGCCAAATTGGTGTTGATCCACCTGACATCAAAGGTCGTTTGCAAGTTTTGAACGTTCATGCCCGTGACAAAAAGATTAGCCCTGAAGTTTCTTTAGAAGCGATCGCCCGTCGTACCCCCGGATTTGCTGGTGCTGATCTCGCTAACCTCTTGAATGAAGCTGCGATTCTCACTGCTCGTCGTCGTAAGGATGCGATGACGATGGCAGAAATTGATGATGCCGTTGATCGCGTGATTGCGGGACTGGAAGGTAAAGCCCTTGTCGATAGCCGTAATAAGCGTTTGATTGCCTATCACGAAGTTGGTCATGCGATCGTCGGTACATTGCTTAAGGATCACGATCCAGTTCAAAAAGTTACCTTGATTCCTAGAGGTCAAGCGGCTGGTTTAACATGGTTTACTCCCGATGAAGAACAAACCCTAGTTTCACGTGGTCAAATCCTTGCAAGGATCACGGCTGCTCTTGGTGGTCGTGCGGCGGAAGAGGCAGTATTTGGCTCTGCGGAAGTAACTACAGGAGCCGGTGGAGACTTGCAACAGGTCAGTGGCATGGCGCGTCAAATGGTGACTCGTTATGGCATGTCCAACATTGGTCAACTAGCCCTTGAGGGTCAAACCTCTGAGGTATTTCTCGGACGTAGCATGGGTGGTGGATCGCAATATTCTGAAGATGTTTCGGCAAAAATCGATCAGCAAGTTCGTGCGATCGTGCAGAAATGCTATCAATCAGCACTTCAGATTGTGTACGAAAATCGAGCCGCAATCGATCGCGTTGTTGATCTTCTAGTTGAGAATGAAACTCTAGATGGTGATGAGTTCCGTCGCATTGTTTCTGAGTACACATCTGTTCCTGTAAAAGAACGCTTTGTTCCTCAAATCTAAAATCCATTAAAAAAAGTAGGAGCAGTTCGTGAACTGCTCCTACTTTTTTTTGAGATGTGATTATTGTTTGCACTGAGTAGATGTTGTCATATATTTGATTTAGACAACCTACTGCAATTACTGATCAAACGAACCAAGAATTTTTGTAAAAGTGTTGCTTTACAACACTTTTACAAAAATTCTTGGTTCGGGTTTGAGCGCAAAGCGCTGTAAGACAAATTATGAATACAAATCAATCAAAACCTTGGTTACAAAAAGAACTATTACAACATATTCAGTTATTACTCTATAGCTTTCACCATTGGACTGGCGACACTCTCATACCAATCGCCGATCGCCAATTACCAGAAGAAATAGCCGATTTATTATTTAATGCAAATTTTGTAGTTGTTTCCCACGGCACTCAAGTCGATCCGATTCTTAACTATGGCAATCAAAAAGCGCTTGATTTATGGCAGATGGATTGGGCTACTTTTATCACAACACCATCACGCTATACGGCTGAACCAATAGAACGTAGTGAAAGAGAACAACTATTGGCGCAGGCAAAATCCCAAGGATATATCAGTGATTATCGCGGGATTCGGATTGCGAGTACAGGCGATCGCTTTTATATCAATCAAGCAATTATCTGGAATGTGGTGGACAAAAACGGCAAATTGTGGGGACAAGCAGCAACTTTTTCTAACTGGGAAGCGATCGCCTAAGTCCATCATTACAAAATAGTCTTATTTTGGTCGTATGTTGCGGGCGCGACGAACACAGGATTATACGAGTTGTACTACAGCTACATCGTCTAACAGGTTCTGCTTCGTTAACAAGTCTTGAACTGTAATTCGCAATGTTCGCTTTTGATCTACTTGAAAGAGGACTTTAATGCGATCGCTACCCGTTTGACCAAGCGGATCGAGTTGAGCGATCGCTTTGCTGTTTTCATTAAGAATCTGCACAGCAACTTGTTTACCATCTAAAACACGGGTTACCAGCCTCTCATCTTCAAAATACACTTCTACATTGGTTTCACCTAACTCACCGATGACTAGCTCAATGCTGGGCTGATCGGCAACCGATGCGCCGAGAGTAAGTTCTACTGGCTTTTCCAAGGGATAGGTAGTACCAGATTTAACAATGGTATGCCAGTTATGTTTTTTGTATCTTTTATCCCAATAGCGCACACCATAACTGTGATAGAGAAAGTCTTGCAATTCCCAGCCTTGGGAAACTGCTCCATGAGCGATCGCCTCAAAGGGTTTATCAGCTTTTACTTTTTCCGATGGGAAATGTTTCAACGCCCATTCTTTCACCGCAGGGATTTGGGATGTGCCACCGACAAGGAGAACTGCATCAACCTTATCTAGGTCAATATTTTGGCGCGTTGCTTGTTGACGAATACGATCAAGAGCTTGATCGAGATTAGCAAAAAATTTCTGTTGTTCAAGGATTTGATTTAACTGCGATCGCGTTAATGTCAATTCATAGGATTCAAAGGTTTGATCGTTAAAATAGACTTCCGTTAATGATTCATTGCTCGAAAGAGAGATTTTAATACGTTCTGCTAAGCGCGTTACGATAGAATTTTTGGGTAATCCTAACTCCTTATGGAAATAATCAACAATCCAGTTATCGATATCAATCCCGCCGAGATTTTGACCTGTTTTTGCGAAAACCTTTGCTGTTTGTGAACTTTGATTATTGGATGTAGATGTATTTTTGATCGTGCGATCGCCCCATTTCAGTAAAAAGCCTAGAGGTGATTTAGGCTGATTGACCGCAGTTTGAGCCTGTCCTGATGATAATTTCACTAAGGATAAATCTAAAGTTCCACCACCAAAATCCACCACTAAAAGAGTTTCACCATCACCATTAAGCCCATAACCCAAAGCTGCCGCCGTTGGTTCATCAAGGATGCGGACTTGATCAACGGTTAACTTCTCGCAAACTTTGCCTAACCAGTTTCGATAGGACTCAAAGCTATCGACAGGAACAGTAAAGATTAGTGAGTCAGCATCAGGCAAGCAATTAATAATCCTCTTTAAGAACCATTCTCCTACCAGTTCAAATTCCACTTCGCGTCCATCAATTTCTGGCACAAACATCGACACGTTAGAACCGATCGCCCGTTTAAAAGCTTTAAAAAATCGCGGCTCACCTTTGATGCTTTTTTTATCTAAACCGCGATCGCTAACTTCCTGACCAATTAACACCTGCTCTTTGACAGCATCCTGTACATAAACAAAACTAGGAATTAACGGTGGATTGTCGGCAATAAAACTACTATAAGCATCTAACTTGACAGTTTCAATCTCTCCATTCTCATTAATTCTCGCAACAACAGTATTACTCGTCCCAAAATCAATCGCATATTCCATAATTATAAGTTTCTCAAATAGTCTCCAAGAAATTGAACTTCCTGATTTTGGTCACACCTCAACCTTTTGCTCTTGAGAAAAGACTTTTCGATAGTTTTCGTAATCCATCAAATCTTTAGCTAAAGATGCATCAAGCTCTGCTTTATTTGCGTGATAGTAAGCCAGAGCCGCATAAATTTGCTCTAATTTCAAATGGGGATACTCATCCTGAATTTCTTCTGCATTCAAACCTTGCTGCCACAAAGTTGCAATCCGTCCAACAGTCATACGAGTTCTTGCAATACGAGGTCGATTGCCACAAATATCAGGAGAGCAGACAATAAGTGTACCAATATCAACAATAGTTACTGTCATAATTCTGGACTCTCTGTTCCTTTACTTAATTCTAATGGAAAATAATCTATATCTATAGCCTGTTCTGGTGTAAAGGGGCTAGTCTCAGGAAAATCAGATATCAGCAAACCCGTTTCTAGTGAGGCAAATTTTCTCGCTGTTTGATAGCATTCTGGAAATACTTCTTGATAATAGCGATGTAGACTAGGACTGCGCTTGCAAGCTTTTTTTAAGCGATTGCGATGTTCAAAAATAGTTAATAGCCAACTACGCGATCGCAACTGTGGCTGGAAGCAATATTTTAATAGATGCATCAAGATTATTTCTAAATTACTTTCAAGAGCATCTCTCTGACTCCCACTCATGTCGTCAAGTTCTTCTATTAGATGAGGAATATCTAGTTGCGTCAATTTACCTTCGTGCAAAAGCTGCATCATCAACTCAACCCACAAACAGTAGTCACGATTATAGATATCCTCATTATCTGAGGGTAATGTTTGTAAGACTTCATCGGTGAATGTAACGCTCATAGCTTGCATTCCTGTAAATAATATTTCTATTATAGCAATCCTAATGTAATTGATAGAGTGTGCTGAACTCTATCAATTACATTAGGATTGCTATACAATTAGCGGCGCGAAGCGCCGCTAATTGTATTTTGAGGTTTGAACTGAGGCAGTTTTCGATAAGCTCTTGCCATAGAGAATTGCCCCAAATCCAGTCATATACATAAACAGACTATAAATAGCCGCAGGAATTGCCATATCTTGATTACCCAACATTCCTGCTGTAATCGCGATCGCTAAAGTTCCATTCTGAATACCAACTTCGATCGCTACACAAATTTGCTGCGGTGGACTAAGCTTTAGCAGTTTACTGATCACAAAACCTGCTGCCATTGAGAATATATTCAGTAAAACCACCCCTGCTCCAGCTTGCAAAATAAACTCAGGTAAGCGACTCCACTCGCGAATAACTAGAATCAGAATAATTAAAGCGAGAAAGCCGATCGCTAGGCGACTAGTAACTTTCTCTAAGCTGCGGGCAAGCTCAGGAAACTTATACTGTATATACATTCCTATTGCAGTGGGAATAATTGTAATTAAAAAGATCTGTACCATTGTCGTTCCAATTGGCAAGGCGATCGCTGCACTCTGTCCGAGAAAATGATTTAGAGCCAGATTTGCAAGTATCGGAATCGTAAATATGGTGATAATGCTACTAAATACCGTCAGTGTCACCGATAACGCGACATCTCCACCTGCGAGGTAAGTAATCATGTTTGATGACACACCACCAGGAGAAATGGCAATGATCACCAGACCCACAGCGATCGCAGGCGGCATTGGCACAATTTGGGTAATTACAAAGCCGATGATTGGTAGCAGCAAGATTTGACTGAATAATCCCACCGACACAGCCTTAGGATATTTGGTGATCCGTTGGAAATCCTCAAACTTTAGCGATAGACCCATCCCCAGCATGATTAAGGCTAAAGCAATGGGTAAGATTAAAGTTGTAAAAATACTTTCTTGCATAATTTGTTATGAAATGGGTATTGTGTTTAGGGTAATAAAGTGCAGCGCGAAGCTCGGTACTTTATTATTTAGGAGCTAATTCGCATACTAATATCGAGCCAATGTGATCGCGTCACCATTGCCGAAGTGGAAATATAATCTACGCCTAGCTCTGCAACCTGAGCAATCGTATCGAGGGTAATATTGCCCGAAGCTTCGGTTTTAGATTGGGGACTATGCTGACGAATTAAAGCGATCGCCTCACTCATCATCGACAATGGCATATTGTCCAGCATAATCACATCCAAATTTAGCTGCATTGCTTCTTTGACTTGATTAATTGACTCAGTTTCCACTTCAATTGATGTCGTAAATGGAATGTTCTCACGTACACGTTGCACTGCTTCGGTGATACCTCCCGCCGCTGCGATGTGATTATCCTTGAGCATCACCGCATCATCTAAGCCATAGCGATGATTGATCGCCCCACCGATAAATGTGGCATATTTTTCTAATAATCTCATCCCAGGAATAGTTTTACGAGTATCGACTAGACGAGCTTTTGTACTAGAAATCGCTTTGACATATTCCGCAGTCGCACTAGCAATTCCCGATAATCGCATGACTAGATTTAAAGCAACCCGTTCACCCATTAGCAATGTAGCGAGACTACCATTAATTTCTGCAATCAAGTCACCAGATTTTACAGGCTTCCCATCCTGCGCGATCGCCACAAAATTTACTGATTGATCCAACAATTGAAATACTCTAGCGGCAACTGGTAACCCTGCAATTATGCCATCAGCTTTCGCAATCCATACTGCTTTGCCAAGGGGAGCATAACCATTTGGGAATAAACCACTGGTACTGCGATCGCCTCGTCCAATATCTTCGCGCAACCAGTCTTCGAGGATCGGATCTAAAACAATAAAAGGAGGGAGCATTATCTAGGTATTTGTTAAATGATTGAGAAAAAGTTTCTAACTAAACTGTGGAAACTATTTATGAAAGGCTACTAAAGTTTAGAAAGTATGATTTAGAACATATTCAAGAATTACTTTCTGAGGTCAAAAGCTCTAAGAGATCCCCCTCAATCCCCCTTAAAAAGGGGGAAGAATTTAATTCTCCCCCTTTTTTAAGGGGGGCTGGGGTGGATCTAGACAATTCTTAAATGGTTATTAGTCATGAAGCCAAGCTTCAGTGGCAATTCCTAACTTGCTAGCCGTATCAATTAACTGATGTAGCTCCAAATTAGAAATGCTTTCACAAAGATTTACCTCAATGTGAATTGGTTGCTTCTGGACAGATTCCAAATCGAGAATCTGTCTCGCAAGTACACATTTAGGGGCAATCCGTGATGATAGATAATCCAGAAAAGCCTCTTGAGAGAGATTGAGATTTAGCTTGAGATTTAGGCGATCACTAATCACTAAGGACTGCTCAATCTGATTGAGATAGTTAAAGAGTGACTTTTCATCAATATCTTGAAGTTGGGAAAGTTGCTGAATTTGTCTCAAAATATAATTTTCAAGAATTTTGGCATCTTCTTCATGGGTAAACTTGCAACCTAGATTGATTGCCTCGATCGCCACTGCATCTAATCCCACATTGGGAAGGGATGCACCTGTTTCCAAGCGCTTAAGTTCCTCTGTGAGACGATTGTTTAAGACAATATCCGCAGCGACTTGCAGTTCACGCGGTACTGGTAAATCATCTCGACGGAAGGAGATCAGAATTCCATAGTTGTCGCGATAAACTTGCTCATATAGTTGATCGAGTCTGGTTAAGGTCTCGTCAGCAAGCATCCGCAAAATCCGATGACGCTCCTCGGCAAAGAGATGATGCAGATTAAACTGCTCACCACTAAAGTTACTAGCCATCGCCAGAATTACTGCCGCCGTATTCGCTTGTTTGAGAACCTTAAACAAGGTTGCCTTGATCTCCTCATATTCGCGTCTTCCTGTAAAGGGTTGGATACAGCAATGGAAGTCATCACCACCGAGGTGCAGCACTGCAAAAATATAATTTACAGATTCTTGAGTAATTCCCGAAACTAGTTGAATTTGCCCGATCGCTAAGGACATGGAGCCAATTCGTTGCAGTTGATAATCCTGCTGTTGGATCTGATAGCAATAAATTTGCTGCGATCGCGCATAATTGCCAAAAGTTGAACTCAGGGCATATTGAGCGGCAACTTGAGCAAGTGTAATCCGATTAGTCGCCACTTGATGCCGAAATACACCTTCGCCATCTTTAAATTCAGGCAGATTACTGGTGGCTTTTGCCATGCGATGAATAAATTCATCTTCCAGTAAAACTCCTGCAACATCGGCGGCTAGTTCGATCGCTCTAGCGGCATAGCGCAAAATCTGCACGGTTTCAGGCCGTGATAATTCTTCAAAGAACCAACCACAGCTAGTAAACATGAGTAAGGCATGGCGCTGCATTTCTAACAGTCGCAAAGCGTCTATCTTCTGGGCAGATGTCGATACCTTATTGCCGCATTGTTCTTCAAAGAACTTCTCTAAAACGGGTGAATGTTCAGCAAGCCCATCACGTAGTGAATATTTCAGAACATCAATATAGCGATCGCGGGCTTCCCAAGGATCATTAAAATATTTGCGCCCAATATCCACATATACCGTTGCCATGCGATCGCGCAACCAGTTAAGGCTATCCCTTAAGGGTCGCCGCCATAGTAGTTGATAGCTAGTGCCTTCACCGCCACAGGAGCAACCGCCTTGCCAGCGATCGACTCCGTGGGCGCAACTCCAAGCGGTTACGGACTTTAGTTCCGCTTCCCATTGGGGCGGAAAGAGACTTAAATAATGAGCATAGTTAGTAACATTCCAACCGCGTTTGGGAAACTCTTCGACAAAGGCATATGAAAGAGTTTTTTCCGTAAAGTGCTTATGATGTCCAAAGGTTTCACCATCGGTTGCCACAGAAACAATCTGATGCGGACGATGATCCCCGCGCACTGCTTGACTGATCCGCTTCGCAAAATTATGAGAACTTCCTAGAAGATCGCCAAATCCCATATCGCGAGAAATGGGACCATCATAGAAAAATACATCGATATAAGCATCTGTATCCGCAGGTAAATGGAACTGCCCCAGTTCCGACACATTACTGCTACTGGAATTATGGCGACGTAAATAGCAACGATAGGGACGGTTGGGATCAATCTGCGCTCCACCCACCTCTTCCCATGCAGGATTGGGATTGTCTTTTGTGGGCATGGGACGACAACGCTGAGCCTGTGATGGCGCAAGAATAATAAACTTGATCCCTTCTAAAACCAGAGCTTCTAGGGTTTCATAGTCAACGGCTGTCTCGGCAAGCCACATCCCTTCAGTTTCGCGCCCAAACCTTGCCTTAAAATCCTCCTTGCCCCACCGAATCTGCGTCAATTTGTCGCGCCAATTTGCCAAGGGCATAATGATGTGGTTATACACTTGCGCGATCGCATTACCATGACCATTAAGGCGATCGGCACTGCGTTTATCGGCATCTAAAATGGCTTGATAGGTATCGCGATCGTGAAATTCCATCCATGAGAGCAATGTTGGCCCCATGTTGAAACTCATGTACTCATAGTTATTGACAATCTTCACGATCTTGCCGTCATAACGCTCAATCCGTGAAAAGGCATTGGGTCGATAACATTCATGGTGAATCCGCGCATTCCAGTCATGAAAAGGAGCTGCGCTTTCTTGCCGCTCGATCGCATTCAGGTATGGATTTTCACGCGGAGGCTGATAAAAGTGACCGTGAATCGTAATATAAATTCCCGAAGCGGTCGGAATCTGGACATTAGGCGAAGAAACAGAAACAGCAACAGTCACGCAAATCTTCCCTTAAAGCAAACGACATTTACTACATCTTGGCAGATTTTCTTGGTGGTTCGCAAGGGATTAAAGAAAAGTTTTATACCAAAACCAAAAATGGCAGTGCCATTTTTGGTTTTTAAAAACCTTACTGGGTTTGGTTTTCAATCCAAAAAAATGTAGTCACACTTTTTTGAATTGGTATTAGAAGTTAAACCCCAAAATTAGTGCTGCACCGCAGCACTAATTCACTTAATCAACTCTTTTGACGATAAGTTTGTATGCACCTTTGCCTGTGGGATCAAAAGCATTGACGATCGTGCGATAGGTTCCTGTAATTGGTAATTCGAGGGTCATGGATGCATTCTTACGGCTCGGTAAACCGTTATTTTCTTGCAATACCCTGCTATCGGGCGCAAATAAGACTAAATAGGGATGAAAATCGGAACTGACAAGTTCAATTTGGATGACTTGCCCTGCTCGACCATTAAAACTAAAAGCATCAAATCGACTGCCATCTCTGGCAAAAACTCGACTCTGGGTTCCTAAAACTCCATTTTTTTGCAAGATGATCCCCCGATCGCTTGATTCAATTGGGGATTGAGAAGTGAAGTTATTCGTTAATCGACCTGCGATCGTAAAAGATCCTGTTTGTCCGACTTCATAGGAGTTGGCATAGAGCGTATATCTACCCGTAGTTGGCAAAGTAACGGCAATACGCGAATTTTTACCACCACCACCATCATCATCTTCGGCAACTTTACGACCAGATGCATCAAATAAAACTAGATAGGGATCGATCGCATTAGCACGCATCTCAATCACTACGGATTGTCCTGCTTGACCTTGAAATTGATAGGCTTTGAAATAGCTGCCATCGGGTAAGGTTCTGTCTGAAGCCGTCAAAAACGCAGAGATTACATTGCCATCTAGAGTAAGCACATTGGGAGCCGCGATCGCAGGTGTAGGATTATTGGCGATCGCTCCTTGGCGAACTGCGGCAATAAATTGCTTAACCGTATCAGCTTCGATCGCCAATCCAATGCCACTATTGGCAGAACTAGTTGTAAAAATCGCCGTATTTACACCCACTAGTTCGGCACGGCTATTCAGCAAAGGTCCCCCTGAATTTCCGGGATTTAGAGCAGCATCGGTTTGTAATAATTTGCGATCGCTGTCAATGCGACTAATGATCCCTGTCGTCAATGTTCCCGCAAACCGCCCAAAGGGATTACCGATCGCAAAAGCCCTTTGCCCCACTTGAATGCCACTGGAAGATGCAATCTGAATTGTGGGTAGGTTGGTAGTTACACCCTCTAACCTAATCACGGCAAGATCAGGATTGCGACTACTAGCAATGACCACCCCACGAAATTGACGCTTATCACTGAGGATTACATTTACTGTAGTTGCACCACGTACCACATGGGCATTAGTTAAAACTAAACCTTTGGGATCAATAATTGAGCCACTGCCGTTACCACTACGTGACTGAATTGAGACAACGGCAGGGCTAGCTAATTTATAGACACGAATATTTGTATCTTCATCTTGGGCTTGTACAGGTGACGGTGTGACCAAAGGAAGAGTAGCGATCGTGCTGATACCACCGCATAGTATTAGGCTAGTTGCCAAAAATTTAATTAATCCTTTTTTCACAAAACTATCCTCAGTCGCGATCATTAACCCGTTTTTTAGTGGCGAGGCTTTGCTGCGCCACCAAAAAATTGATTCTTTAATTTTACTATTAGAAGAATTTTGATTGTCAAATGTTGCTTGAATCCGCAATTCCCATTATATACAGCGCTTTGCGCTCAAACCCAAACCAAGAGATTTTGAATTGCTGTAAGCCCCAAAAGCAAGTAGCGATGCTACTTAACTTTTGGCACTTTTCGATTTTAAGAGTAAGGCGATCGATTGATTAAAACCCAGTAAAAGCCTAATTGTTCAATGGCTTTGTTAAATTGCTCAAAATCTACAGGTTTCACAATATAACTATTTACCCCAAGCTTATAGCTTTCAATTACATCACTATCTTGGGCTGAAGAAGTTAGTACTACAACAGGAATCATTTGCGTGCGTGGATCGGATTTGAGTTGTTGTAAAACCTCTAGTCCAGTAACTTTGGGAAGCTTTAAGTCTAGCAAGATCATTTTGGGATAGTCGGTGATTTTGCGATTAGCATAGTCACCTCGACAGAAAATAAAATCAAGTGCTTCTGCACCATCTTTTAATAGCTGAATTTGATTGCTAATCCGCCCCCGCCTCAAGGCTCGAATTGCTAATTCTGCATCAGCAGGATTGTCTTCAACTAACAAGATAAAAACACTTTGATCGGAAAGTGGATTAGAAGATTGTCCAGCAAGTTGCTCGGAAGGTTGATCTGTCATTGATTAGTACATGAATCAGAAATTGTGAAATAAAAGGTGGCTCCTTGATTAATCGCTGCTTCAGCCCAGATTCGACCACCATGTCTGTGAATGATTCGTTGCACGATCGCTAGCCCGATGCCAGTGCCTTCAAACTCATCGTCGAGGTGCATTCGATGAAACACTCCAAATAATTTATCGGCATATTTCATATCAAACCCAGCCCCATTATCGCGAATAAAGTACACTATTTCCGAATTTATGACCATAGAACCGATCTCAATGTAGGCATGGTCGATTTTGCTAGTGTATTTGATAGCATTGCTCAAGAGATTGATCCAGACTTGAGTAAATAAAGACAGATCACCTTGATGTTCTGGTAAATCCGCGATCGCAAATTCAATCTCCCGCTCGCCCCAACTAGGACGTAAATCATTAATCAGTTTATCAATGAGATCCTTTGGGAAAATAGTTTGCTTGGCTATTTCTTTGCGATTGAGACGTGCAAGATTCAGGAGGTCATCAATTAGGATTCCCATACGCTGGGCGTTATCGCGCACAACCTTGAGATAACGATGTGCTTCACGATCAAAAGTCTGACCATAATCCTCTTGCAACATTCTCGAAAAACCATCGATCGCCCTTAGTGGGGTGCGTAAGTCATGGGAAACAGAATAGGAGAAAGCTTCTAATTCCTTATTTGCCATTTCTAGTTGATTAGTACGTTGGATGACACGCTCTTCTAACTCGGCATTGAGTTGACGTACCTGTGCTTCTGATATTTGCAAGTTTTCGATCAGGCGATCGCGATCTTGTTCAACCTGATGTCTTTCTTGAATCTCTATTTCTAGTTCCACATTGGTTTGTTGGAGTGCTTTGGTACGTTCTAGCACCCGATCTTCTAAGAACTCATTGGCTTGACGGATTTCACTAAACTTTAGCTGCAAACTCATAGCCATCATCCGAAAGTTGCGAACTAATAATGATAACTCCGTAATATGGCTATGCATCCATGAGATGGGTTCGCGTTCTAGCAATTTGTCGGGTAAGTTAGTCGTAACTTCAGCTAACTGGAGCAAGGGTTTAACGACCTGACGACTGACTAATGTTGCAAAAATAAGCCCTGACCCAGATATGAGTAGCAACAAAGCCATATTTTTGGTATGAACTTCTTCAATCTGGCGCGCATGGGGTTTTGCGGCAATTTGAATGATCAATGTCCATGGAATATCATCGCGAATCATCACCTCTTTGACAAAGAGCGAGTTTTGCCATTGCACCATCACGAGCCGACTGCCAGTAGTCGGTAACCAGTGATAAGCTTGGCGACTTAACTCTTTGACGTTGCCATTTTCACGCCAATCAAAGTTTTGAGTGCCAATTAATTGGGGATTAGTACTAGCAGCGATCGTTTTGTGTTGATCGATGATCGAGATGTCTAGTGCTTCTTTGCCAACATTTAGCTTTAGAAGTTGAGTAATCACTTTTAAATTGATTTCGCTAAAAATCGCCCCGATCAGCTTGCCATCTCGCATGATCGGAATTCCCAATAACGCGAGCGACGAAAATAACTCATGATCAGTCATTACGGACGAAAGAAATGGTTGTGGCGATCGCTGTAATTTTTGAAAATAAGACGCTTGACTAAAACTAAGTTCAGCTTCGATCGCCTCATTTTGCAAATCCAAAATGGTTTCGCCACTACTATCTAAAACATGAATATGGCGGAAATCAGGAAAAGTTTGGCTAACAAATTTAACACTTTGCTGAAATGAGGCACTCTGAAAATCACTGACCTTGGCAAGCTCGGCAAGTTGGCTAACGGCGGCAAGGCGGCGATCGTACCAACCGCGTACTTCCACAGTGAGATAACGAGAAGCATCATTTAAATCTAAACTTACGGTATTTTTAATATCATCAACAGCCTGACGACTAGCAAGGACAATCAAAATCAGGGTCGGAACTGCCACAAAAGCAAAAAGCAGATTAAATATCGTCTGAGCCAATGAAAGGCTGCTGAGAGCGGGAGGACGTTTTACCCAACGATAAATCGGTAAATGTGTTATTAATAGGCTCGCAATTAAGGCATTAAAAATGGCATTAACAGGCTGTTTAATCAAAATAATCAGCACTTGAGTCGGATCAACTCGCAACAGAACTGCATAAAAAAACCAGACTAGAGGCATTCCTAGCACTAGCCAAAATAAGGCATCCAGCAAAACAATATTATTTTGGTGGTTAGAATGCTGATATTTTTGATGATGACTTTGTTGTCGATGAAATAGCCATCCCACAAATAGGGCTTCGAGGGTAAAATTAATCGCGGTATAGGGATGTCGCCAGATTACATAGGTACATAGTCCAGAAATTAGTCCTGCTAAAGTTCCCCATCTTAAGCCATACAAACAAACAACGATCCAAACTGCGATCGAACCAAATATAAAGTCAATGTCAAAAAATAATGTCCATCGACTATAGTTGCCAGCAAATCCCATTAGCAGTAGCAGGATTAGCCCTACAAACTGACGAAGCGATCGCACTTTTGTCCCCAATACTTTGGTGAAGCCCATTATTTAAGCCATTGGATAAAGGGTTCTACATTCATAAAGAACCATTGTGTATGGGCGGCTTTGCCGCTCATACACAATAGATTTTACAAAGGATTTGATGACTGATCGGGTATTGTGAAATAAAAAGTTGCACCTTGATTCACTTTTGCTTCAGCCCAAATTTTGCCACCATGTCTTTGAATAATCCTTTGGGCGATCGCTAGTCCAATGCCAGTACCTTCAAAATCTTTTTCCAGATGCATTCGCTGAAATACACCAAATAATTTGTCAGCATATTGCATATCAAATCCAGCGCCATTATCACGAATGAAATATACGGTTTGCTCATCAATGATTTGACAACCAATTTCAATGCGTGCATTCTCGGTTTTACCCGTATATTTAATCGCATTTGATATTAAATTAATCCAAACTTGAGTTAGCAAAGAGTTGTCAGATTCACAGTTAGGTAAATTTGCAATAACCAACTCAATTTGACGCTCTTGTATTTCTGGTTGAAAGTCACCTACTATTTGCTGAATTAGATTATTTACAAGAATTGATCGCCGTGACAGTTCCTTACGATTCCAGCGAGATAGGTTTAACAGATCATCGATCAATTCGCCCATGCGTTTGGCATTGTCACGGACAATTTTGAGATAGCGGTTACCTTCGCCATCTAAGCGATCGCGGTAGTCCTCCTGCAAAATCCTCGAAAACCCATCGATCGCCCTTAACGGTGCGCGAAGATCATGGGAAACTGAATAGGAGAAAGATTCTAATTCTTTATTAGCTGCTTCTAGTTGAGCAGTGCGCTGATTTACTCTCGATTCAAGAGACTGATTAAGTTGATACAAAGCCTCATTAGCAGCTTTGCGCTGTAACTCAGCCGAAGCTCTAGCCGCAAATACTTGTAGGATATTTCTGGCTCGTTCCATTTCTTGCAACGGTTGTACATCAAGAATGCAAAGATTGCCAATAGAACTTCCAGCATCATCTTTGAGTGCAATTCCCATATAACTATTAGCTTGCATCACTCCTAAGGCTAAATCTTCAGGAAATAATTGTTGTACCAAACTATGACAGACAAATTCTCCATGCTCTAAGGCTAGTTCGCAGGGAGTTCGCGCAGGCAAATAACTAACCTTTGGTTGCATAGCTCCATCAGACCAAAATGCTAAGGAATGGAGTTCTTCACCGATTAGCTCCGTAACTAGTGCATATTTAACATGCAAGGCTTCAGCAATATGTCTAACTAGTGCCGGGAAAAAGTCTTTGCCTGTGACCGCTGCTGTCCCTGCGACTAGATTTTGTAATGTTTTTTCCGATCGCTTAAGCGCCGCTTCCCTTTCTTTTGCTTCACTGATATCCCGCATAATCGTGGAGATATATTCCAAATCACCTTGAGCAGATTTGTGGGCGATAATCATTTGAGAAACTGGAATTTCAAGCCCTTCATGGGTTAATAAAGCTGTCTCTCCTACCCATGTTCCCTGTTGAACTGCGGTGGGAATACCTTGATTTTGAATGATTTCTAGCGCCCATTGCGGGTGATAATTGGGAATCGTTAATTGAGATATATCGGCTTCGGGTGGTAGTCCTTGGACTTTATTCGCCTGAATGTTATTCCATATTACTTTCCCCTGTGGTAACGACATCCCAATAATATCCGTTGAGGCTTGGATGATCGCAATTAGGCGATCGCGTTCTTCTTCGGCTAACTGGCGCTCAGAAATTTCTACTTGCAAAGATTGATTGAGTTCTTCTTGCTGCTGGAGAAGTCGCGCTTTAACAATGGAAATGGCGGCTTGTGCGGAGAGTAAATTGAGGATTTCGATGCGATCTGGCGTAAATGCATCGGTGACAAGACTATTTTCTAAAAGTACAATTGCGGTTAGGCGACCTTGATTTATAAGGGGCATACATAACAATGATTTTGACTGGTACTGCACAATCCAAGGATCATGTTGAAAATCTCCAGATTGGCATGCATTATGCAGTACGACACTCTCTTGGGTACGCGCAACATAATGCACTAAAGAGATTGGCACATAAAAGTTTCCATCGATGGAAACTGTATCTATGGGAATTGACTGCATTACCACTACTTGATCATGGTTAATCGTCTTAACTGCTTCAATCAGCCATTGCTCTTGCTTTAAGGATGGCGAAGCTCCGCCCATCATTAAAGCAGGATCACTACTATTTAAGGAATTGGATAAATTCTGAGATAATAGTAAATAACCAGTTTGCGCTCCTGCATTCTCGATCAAAATACACATCAATGTGGAGAGAAGTCGATCAAGCTTAATTTCGCTAGCGATCGCTTGGGAAGATTTGATTACAGATTCTAGATCAATGGTGTGTAGACTATTTGAAGATGATTGTGTAGAGATCGAGCTTTTTTGTAAGCTTTTCCTTGGACTCTTATCAGCTAGACGGTTCTCCAAGAGGATCGGATAACGATTTTCTAAATGCTGTACTTTTGCTAATGCTCCCCATTGTAAATAGTGATACCTCGCTTCTCGCATGTAGGCTTTAGCAATTGTTAGACGGTTTTGATCTAAATAGAACTTAGCAGCTAGTTCATTCGCTAATGCTTGATCTTGGATATAGCCATTTTCACTAGCCTCAGCGATCGCAAGGTCATAGAAATCCATTGCTGTGAGTACTTGTCCTAAGACTCGATATCGTTCTGCTTCGATTAAATGCTGTTGATGTCGATAATTCATGGGCGCATGGTCTGCCCAAAACTGAATCCTTTGAAGATTTGCCTCTATCTTAGCCATAGTCTTGTCTTGGTCAGCGATCGCCAGATTGGCATAAACTGCTAAATTCGCAAGGGATTCATAAAAATATAAGCCTGAGTAAGATCTTACACCAATGGCTGCATCCTCATAGAGTTTGACTTGAGCAGCATGATCAATGGCTAGGTGATAGTTCTCAAATAGATAGCAAAGTACTAACTGATGAAAATACAACATATGGATAGCAATGCGATCGCCTTTCTCTATATGTATTGGCAGCATCATATCGATGTTGTAGACTTCTCCAACTAAATGACAAGGATCTGCGACTCTCCCAAGAAGATTTAAAATATTTTGGTGATAGATATATAACCAATTGAGAGTTGTTTGTTGTTTTAGTTGACTGATGAGAGTTTCATATCCTGATATTTCCTGTACTAGACTATTTAACTCTCGACCCATGAAGTAGAGATATTGACTATGTAAACATAATCCGTAAGCCCCAAATTCAAAATCCCCTGTTTCTATACCAATAATGTAGGCATTTAGCAGAGGTTGGAGAGTTTCTTGGAGATGATATTTCCAATGAGTGATAAATACGTTCACGATTACTAAAGTCTTTGCTGTTAACTCTTGTGATTCAAATCGATCTAGTAATTGCAGAGCTAATTGACCAAACTGATATCCTAGTCCCATTTGGTTCATCAGTCCACAAAGAATTAGTCCGCAAGCAGAATATCCGTAAGCGGAACCGATCGCATTTCCTTTAGTGATGGATAGTCTCACTAGTTGTAAAACAATAAGAATATATAATTCTGGTGCAGCACCATAGGCTGCCGCTGCAATACTCAAAAGAATATTTACTGAAGCGATCGCGATTGGATCGGTCATTAATGGTCGTTCTAATAGAGATTCCACAGGATGTAGCGTAAGGAATTCTTGAAAATCTTGCAGAGCTATTCTTAAATCTGCTTGGGAAGGTTGTTTAGGCAGAGCTATCTCTAATAGACTTAATGTGTCTATTCCCATAGCGATCGCTTCTAGTCGATGATTTTGGGCAACTAAAGCTTGAATTTGAATCTCATAAACTTTGATCTTGTCTAATATAGTTTTGCCATGACTAGTAATAATATTCGCCCAATCTTGCATCTGCTCAAAATCACCGTTTAAGAATGCGACCTCAACTGCTAGCTGGTAGAGGTCGAGGGATAGCTCATATTGATTTTGCCAACTGGCGATCGCTAGCAATTCCACACCAGTTTTGACATAGTTCAAGGCGTTACTATAGGCAGTTGCCGCTTTAGCTTTTTGTGCGGCGAGCAGGTTGAGTTGAGCCAATTGATCGCGATCTCTTTGACTGGAAATAAGTCCTAAGCTCAGATTCAGTTGATCAACGATGTCAAAAACCTTAGATTCTAGTTCCTCGCTAGAGGTATTCCTTAGCAACTGCTGACCAATTCTTTGATGAATTACCGCTTGATTTACTTCAGAAATTAGTGAATGAGCAGCTTGTTGAATCCGATCATGGACGAATCGATAGGCGATCGCAGGATGCTCGTTGGTTAACTCGATCCCATAATGAATTGATTGGTGAGCAGAATTAAGGGGTCGGATTAATCCTTCAGAGATCGACTCTCTAAGGGCTTGGATTGTCTCCATAGGCGATCGCTCTGAGGCAAGCACTAATGTGTCAAGGTCAAACTGATTGCCGATACAAGCGGCAATTTGCAACAATTGCTGGGTGCGATCGCTCAACTTTTGGATCTTCCCCGCCATCAGACTCACGATATTATCCGTAATCCCTTGTTCTTGAATCTGCTCGATCAACCATTGCCATTGCCGCGATTGATAGTCAAATTTTAATAAATTCTCACTATGCAAAGACTTCAGAAATTCATTCATAAAGAAGGGATTGCCACCTGTCTTTTGCTGCACAAGCTCTGCCAGTGGTAGGGAATCCGTTATTGAACAATGCAAAGTATCCGCAATAAGCTGATTGATATCCGTAAGATTTAAAGCTGTTAAATAAAGTTGATTAACTGCTCCATCTTCCTGCTGGATTTTCTCAATCATCTGCATGACTGGATGCGTTGAATTAACTTCATTATCTCGGTATGCACCAATCAAAAGTAACGACTGAGCTTCGTTGGTGGTTGCTAATATCTCTAGTAACCTTAGAGAAGCGTGATCAGCCCATTGGAGATCATCTAAAAACATCACTAGAGGATGTTCTAGTTGAGCAAACACACAAATCAATTTTTGAAAAACACGATTAAATCGATTTTGGACTTCACTAGCTGAGATATTTGTGTATGTATTTGAGGATAGCGATTTATCAGTTTGTTTACCAATAATCATCTCTAACGATGGAATCACTTGGGTGATCATCTGGCTATTAGCTCCCAAGGCCACACTAATTTGCGATCGCCATTGCTCTACGCTCTCTACGCTTTCAGTGAGTAATTGTTTGATTAACCCTTGAAAAGCTTGAACAATCGCCAAATAAGGAATATTACGCTGGTATTGCTCAAACTTGCCCGATATGAAATAGCCACGGCTTTTCGCAATCGGTTTGTGGATTTCCTGTACTAGAGTAGATTTACCAATCCCCGAATACCCCGACACCAAAATCATTTCTACGCGATCACCTTGAGAGTTAGTCGCCTCAGTACTAGATATCCTCGCAAAGGCTGCCAATAGACTGTCTACTTCATGTGATCGCCCATACATCTTTTCAGAAATCAAAAAATGATCAGCGATATCTTGTTCTGCTAATGTGAATAGCTCTATGGCTCCCTTTGACTGTAACTGATCCAGACATTCCTCCAGATCTGTTTTTACCCCCCATGCACTTTGATATCTTTCCTCAGCAGTTTTCGCTAGTAGTTTGAGGATAATTTGTGACAATGCTAATGGGATTTGAGGATTAATTAAGTATGGGGCGATCGGTTCTAGAGCTAAATGGTAATGCATCAATTCCAAAGGATCGTTAGACTCAAATGGTAAGCGCTCGGTTAGCATTTGGTAAAAAGTCGCACCCATCGCATATATATCTGTCCGATAATCCAGCGATCGGTTCATTCTCCCTGTCTGTTCAGGTGAAATATAGTCTAAGGTTCCCTCTATTACTTGATTATGATTAAGGATTAATGTCTCTTTTGTTAAATCTGATGCAATCCCAAAATCAATTATTTTTAATTGCTGCGTTTCGAGATTAATGACAATATTAGACGGGTTGAGATCCTTGTGAATGATATTTGCAGCATGGACTTCACTGACACCTTCACAGATCTGAATTGCCAAATTCAAAAATTCAACTAGACTCAACTTCTTTTGAGCTAATAGGGCTGCTAAAGACTTGCCTCCAAAGTCTTCTAATACGATCGCCCAGCCATTTTGATATCGTTGTAAATCATGGGCATGAATTACTAAATTAGAAGCTAGCCTTCTAGTGATTTCGTATTCTAATTTGTATCTACCAATGACTTGGGATGTAGGAAATTCTGTATTTAAGACTTTTAAGATTACTGGTAAGTTATCCTGTTGGCGGATGCCACGATAAACTTGAGAATTGGAACTCTCGTAAATCTTTTCAATAACTTGATATTTAGGTATATTTACCAGCATAGTTTAGCCATGTTGATTATAGATTTTCAAAACTCCTGTAAATTCCTTACTCCTATAGATTTCTTATAATACCTTTAAAAAAGAAATTGTATGACTTATGGCTGTAGATTACAAGATATTTTTTAAATCAACTGCATCCAAGTAAAACCTTGCTAGCGAATGTAAAGTACTTGTGCAAAGTAAACTATCCAAACTCGTAAAGTTCACTACGCAAGGGCGTAACTTTACCTTGCGAATAGGGCTGAAGATCAACTGCTCTGCGTAAGTCCTAAAATGATCAGAGAGAGTCACTAACAAACTAAAGGAAACTTGTATGGATTTCAGCGCTGCATTACCAGTTTTTGCAATTACTTTACGAGAGGGGGTGGAAGCGGCTCTGGTGGTGGGGATTGTGATGGCATATCTCAAAAAAGCCGATCGCAGTGCGCTGAATCCTTGGGTATTTGGTGGCATTGGGACAGGCGTATTGGCGAGCTTTGTAGTGGGGATATTACTGAACTGGTTTCTCAAGCAAGTCGAAAGTACAGAACCAAACCAAGCCGCTTTTTATGGACAGTTATGGCAAGGAGTTTTGGGACTTACCGCGATCGCCATGTTGAGTTGGATGTTGGTATGGATGACCGAGAATGCCAAATCACTGAAGGGGGAAATTGAGGGTCAAATCGGCAAGGCGATCGCTGATGAAAAGACTGCTGGTTGGGCGGTTTTTACGCTGATTTTAATTGCGGTATTACGAGAAGGGTTTGAGGTGGTGATCTTTATCTCCGCAAAGCTGCAAGGTGGACTTGTGCCAATCATCGGTGCGATCGCAGGTTTAGTGGGAGCAGTAGCGATCGGAATAGCTCTGTTTCAATTTGGGATTCGCATTAATCTCAAAGTCTTCTTTCAAGCGATGGGAGTCTTTTTATTGCTAATCGTAGCGGGACTAGTGATCAGTGCGATCGGACATCTGGATAAAGCTGTGGCAGCATTTGCCGAACTCTCCCAGACTTCGCTCTGTTTTCCCACTGAGGCAACAGAAACAACAACCTCGATATCTTCTTGTTTATTAGGTGGTTTAGTTTGGGATGTGCATGAGATTCTTCCAGACAAGGAATTCCCAGGGATATTGCTCAAAGCTTTGTTTGGCTTTCGCGATCGCCTATTTCTTGGACAAGCGATCGCTTACTTTACGTTCCTTGCCTCTGCGGGGTTTCTCTATTTCCAAAGCCTTGCTGATAAGTCGCTCAGCCCAAATAAATAAAGGCGGTGCTTCGCGCCGCCTTTATTTATTTGGGCTTTGGTATTACATTGCTATATTGGAAGTGGTTGCCCTAAATCAGTACATTGAATCTCTATGCATGACAACTTAAAGCAAATTCTGGAAACAGTAGCGAAAGGAGAACTTAGTCCAGAGCGAGCTTTAGAAGAATTGAAATATCTCCACTATGAGTCAGTGGGAGATTTTGCCAAAATCGATCATCATCGCACTTTACGAACTGGTTTTCCTGAAGTGGTTTTTGGCTTGGGTAAAACACCTGAGCAAATTATCCAGATTATGCAGGTGATGGAGTCCAAAAATCCCTTGGTGATGGCAACCAAAATCTCATCTTCCGTTTATGAACAAATTTGGTCATCTTTGCGCGGATTGAGATATTTCCCGATCGCCCAAATTTGCTGCCTCGGTGAATCAACCATGAAAAAGCAAGGCACGATCACGATCATCACCGCAGGAACTGCCGATCTACCAGTCGCAGAGGAAGCTGCTGTGACTGGTGAGCTATGCGGATTTAGGGTGAAGCGACTCTGGGATGTGGGTGTTGCGGGAATCCACCGCTTACTCAGTCATCGTGATGCGATCGCTGATGCGGATGTGATTATTGTGGTCGCTGGCATGGAGGGGGCGTTGGCAAGTGTGGTTGCAGGTTTGGCGGATTGTCCAATTGTGGCTGTGCCAACGAGTATTGGTTATGGGGCTAGTTTTAATGGGCTTGCGCCTTTGCTGACGATGCTTAATTCCTGTGCGACGGGTGTGGGTGTGGTCAATATTGATAATGGTTTCGGAGCGGCGATGTTGGCAGGGAAAATTTTACGCTTAGCAAGCGATCGGCAAGATTTTTAAACCAGAACAACACAGGATTTATTCTTAAACTGTTACGCAATTACTTAAACCTATGACAGTTGCGTTAAACTAAAAGCTTAAGTCTCTTAATATGTAGTTGCTTTACGATGGAGTCAATTTTTTCTACTCAAGGCATCATGGTTATGCTCCTCGGTGCATATGCTGTTGCCATGTGGATGTTTCTCACCAGCGCACCAAAAGTACATACGATCATGGTTTCCAACCTCGATCAAGCGCGATATTTTTACGAAGGCGAGTTGAAATTGCCGATCGCCGACGTGCCGCTACATTATTACTACGGCTATGAATATGGCATGGGCGCACCTGCCGACCCCATTTATATTCCTGCCGAAGCTAGACGATCGCGATCGCAGCAATATTCAGCCGATATGGAAGGCGCATGGTATCTGCTCAAGAAAAACGTCCAACTGCATATCGTCCCAGGCGCAAATGCTACTGATGCAAATCGAGGGCGGCATATTTGCTTCAACCGTGATTGTGTAGAGCAGATTTTATTGCAAATTCAAATTAAAGGGATCAAACATAAGGTTCGCAGCGAGAAACCACTTAACTTTTTGGTCAAAGACCCCGATGGTCAAGTAATTGAAATCGCTGAAGTTATTAGCTAAATACAAAAGAGGGCTTGCATTGCAAGCCCTCTTTTTTGATCTTGTGACCTAGATAACGTTTAGAATGATCGCTAGTGTCCAAAATAAGTAACTGAATAGTGGACAGCAACGAACGAGTATTTGAAGATATGGCAACAAAGCAAGCAGCAATTTTAGTCTTGGCGGATGGTACTTGTTACCGTGGCTATGCCTTTGGCGCATCTGGAACCGCGATCGGTGAAGTGGTATTTAATACAGGTATGACTGGCTACCAAGAGGTAATGACCGATCCCAGCTACCGAGGACAAATTGTAACTTTTACCTGCCCCGAACTTGGCAATACAGGCGTAACTCCCGAAGATGATGAATCCGATCGCCCACAAGTGCGCGGCGTAATTGCACGTAACATAACGGCTGTACCAAGTAATTGGCGATCGCGTCAGTCTTTACCTGACTACCTCAAGGCTCATAATGTCGTCGGCATTGCAGGGATTGATACTCGCGCTTTAACACGCAAGTTGCGATCGCTTGGCGCAATGAATGGTGGCATCTCCACCGAAATTCTCGATCCTGAATTGTTACTGGCTAAGGTGAAAGCCGCGCCATCAATGCAGGGTCAAAACCTCGCTCAAGCAGCTTCCACAGATCGCATTTATGAGTGGACTGAAAAAACCATCTCTGAATGGGAATTTATCGAACCATCACAGTTAACGGGTGAAGCGCTGACCGTTGTAGCGATCGACTTCGGCGTAAAGCGAAACATCTTGCGTCGTCTCGCCAGCTACGGTTGCCGCGTGATCGTCGTTCCTGCCGATACCCCCGCCGAAAAGATTCTCTCTTACAATCCTGATGGTATCTTCTTATCAAACGGACCTGGAGATCCAGCCGCCGTTACCCAAGGAATTGAAACTGCGAAGGCTTTGCTAGAAGCTAATAAACCAATGTTTGGTATTTGTCTAGGACATCAGATTTTAGGCTTATCAATGGGTGGAGACACTTTCAAGCTCAAGTTTGGACATCGTGGACTCAATCAACCCGCTCAAAACCAAGCTGAAAACGCCGATCGCCGTGTGGAAATCACCAGCCAAAATCATGGGTTTGCTCTCACAGGGGACTCCTTTAATACATCTCCCGCGATGTTGACCCATATCAATCTCAACGATCGCACCGTCGCAGGGCTAGAGCATAAAACCTTGCCTATCTTCTCAGTGCAATATCACCCTGAAGCTAGCCCTGGTCCTCACGATGCTGATTATCTGTTCGAGCGTTTTGTGAACTCCATGCGCGAACATAAAAATAACTCTAAGCAAGTAGCTGCTTAGCCATCCTGATCCCCCCAGCCCACTTTAAAAAGGTAGGAGAATTTTCTTCTTCCCCCTTATTTAAGAGGGATTGAGGGGGATCTACACTCCGAAACGTAGACCAAAGAACTATCAAAACAATCATGCCCACTCCCGTAGCCACACTTCCCACAGACTCTGAAGGACTTTTGAAACTCTTACGCCATAAGGAAGGAACTTGGGTGCAGTGGGGAATTGCTTGTCAAATGCTCCAAAAAATGGGTGAGAATTCTCTGGCAATTTTTGAGAATACTGGCTTTGAACCGATTCAACAAAACCAGATTGTGGTTGCGTCACAGGTCTATGCAAGTCTGCAAGCAGGTAATGCTGCGGATATTGTCCTCGCTCATTTTGAACAGAAGGGCAGTGACATTCTCAATGAGTTGCGCGTACTCAATCAATCAGAGCGTGTTGCCATGGCAACCTTCGCTCTCGAAAAAAATCTTGATGTTTTAGAAGCCAAGGATGTTGTTAAAGCAATTAAGGAAGCTTCTAATGTTGCCAACTTGCCTGAAGGATTTACTCGCCATCCTGGGGATGCTGTGGTGTTGCAAATCTTAAAAGCTGCACAAGGCAAAATTGATCCGCAGGAACGTACTAGACTGATTGCGCGGGGATTGCGATTCGCCCATAGTGAGAAAGCGCGTGCAGCGATCGAGCGTCTGCTTATGGAGATGTCAGCACCCGCCAAGAAAAAAGCTCCTAATTTACCCAACTTCCGTTACGATGCAGAAGATAGTATTCCTCGCATCTTGCCTGTGGTGGGTACATTACCGCTATCAATTGATGTGTTTAAGTCATCTCCAAAAACAGAAGAATTAGCTCCCTTTGGAATTGTCCAATCCTCTGTTGCATCCACTTGGGCAACTCTGCCAGGTTGGTTTGTCGTCCATGAAGCAGAAGATGGAGTAGTGGTTTGCTGTAATACTGACACTTTACAGGCGGCGATTAATCAAGAAGTTCTCAGCTCTGTCCGCGATCGCGCTGAGGATATCTTAGTATTAGTTGATCGCGCTCAATGCGAATGGGATGAGAATAGCTATTTTGCGATCGCGGGTGAAGATGGAAATCTCAAGTTTGCATGGTTTGAGCTACCGCCAGAAGTGGAACTCTTAGGCAAAATCACCTTAACTCTACGTCCCAAACGTTTCTTTGACGAAGCAGCCTCTCAAGATCGCTGGCAATTTGAGGAATAGCGAGAAATTAACCATCATGCTGGACAGAAAAAACCACTGGCAAAATGTTTATCAAGAAAAAGCTCCTTTAGCTGTGAGTTGGTATCAGGAAGATCCAAAATTATCATTGGATCTGATTCGGCGTACTCAGATTGCTAGAGATGAAGGGATTATTGATGTTGGTGGTGGTGCTTCAGTACTAGTGGATTACCTCCAAAAAGAAGGCTTTACGAATTTGTCAGTTTTAGATATTTCTGAAAATGCCTTGGATAGCGCTAAAAAGAGACTGGGTAATTCCGCAAAAAGCATTGAGTGGTTTGAAGCTGATATTACTCAATTCCAGCCACCACATCAATTTTCACTTTGGCATGATCGGGCTGTTTTTCATTTTCTAACAGAGCAATCAGATCGAGAACGTTACGTAAATACTTTAAAACAGAGTTTGAGGTCAGGTGGTCATTTTATTATTGCTGCCTTTGCGATCGGCGGTGCGAAAAAATGTAGTGGACTTGAAATTGTGCAATATGACTCCAACAAATTGAGTAAAGAACTAGGAGCAGATTTTGAGTTGATAGAATCAATCAATGAAATTCATATCACTCCATCCAATCAAGAGCAAAAGTTTGAATATTTTCATTTTATTAATAGGATGAACGACGGTAGCACATAAATCTCCACTCGATGCCTTACTCTACAGCCCGATCGCGTTGGTATGCCCAACTGGCAAGCAAGCCAAAAGCACAGCCTGTCCACAGCAACCAAACCACATGCAGCCAGAGATAGCCATCGTAGGTCTGTCCTGCTGACCATAGCACCAATTGTCCATAGTGATAGAAAGGCGAATAGGCGATCGCATCTTGAACAAGCTGCGGAACAGGTAAAGGTAAACCACAAGTAAACAGTGCGATCGGAATGGCTAAACCAGCAATGGAATCCACACTTTTAGGATTGACTAGATAGCCTAAAGCCAAGCCAAAAATCGTAAATGGAATACTACCTAGCAGCAAACTTGTAAATTCTAGCGATCGCTGTGCCAAGGACTGATCTATGCCCAGTTTCCATGCCCCTAGCCCCAAGATCAGCAGGAGACTAACCGCCGAGATCACCAACGACATCATCACTTTCGCGGATAGGTAGGCAAAGGGATGCAAAGGCGTAACGCGCAATAGCTTCAGCCAACCTTCAACCCGTTCTACGGCAACTCGCTTGCCCGTGCGCTCAAAGGCGATCGTCAGCAAACTCAGTCCTGCAAAGAAAATCGCTCCTAACATACCCAAACGATCATCTGGTGGAAACAACGCGATCGCACTGGAAAAGAGTAAGGTGCCGATCACATAGGTGGGAGTTCGCCATAATTGTAATGATTCTGCCCATAGTTGTGGCAAAAAGCCTCGCAATAGACTGTCATTCCCATAGGGCAAAGTTGGGGAATTCTTTGTTGGTGGATTGTCAGCCGCAAGGATCGCGGTCTCCGAGCTTATCGTTGGCGAGGAATAGAACAACGGGACACCACCTTTCGACATTCCTACTTGTTTTCTTTCAGTGACGGGAGGGTTTAGTGGTTTGGCGATCGCACTTTGTCGAGCTTCATGAATGCGCCCATTATCCAAAGTAATTATTCGCGTTGTGAGGCTGACTAACTCCTTCCAGTCAGCCTGATTATTTGTCACCATCAAAACGGTTTTGCCTTGGGATACGCAGAGACGCAATTGCTTCCAAAAGTCGGCATAACCCTCTGGGTCAAGATTGCGCGTCGGTTCGTCTAATACCAGTAGATCGGGCTTTCCAGCCAAGGCTAAGGCGAATAACAGGCGCTGTTCTTGTCCACCCGATAGATTTGCTGCCCAGTCGTTGTGTTTCCCCGTTAAGTTCACCGTATTGAGAATTTCTTCGGTAGAAAGCGCATCGGGGTAGTAACTACGCACGAGGTCAATCAATTCTTTAACCGTCAGATTCTTGGGTGGACTCACCTTCTGTAATACCACGCCTACGCGGGTCTTTGCCGATGGCAGGAGTGGCGATCGCCCTAATAGCATCGCTGTCCCTGTATCTGACTGTAACAAGCCGAGAATGACGTTGAGCAAGGTGGTTTTACCCGCGCCATTTGTGCCACGCAGGACGATAAATTCTCCTTGGCGAACAGTCAAACTGATCTCTTGGAGAATGGATTTCTGTCCAAAGCGTTTAGAAACATTTTGCAGTTCGATAAAGTGCATGATTTCTGTGCCTAAGTTGTCAAGGACTACAAAATCAATGCATGAATTGGCTGACGATCCAACCAACCACAAATCCTGCCCCAACTGCCACCATCACGGAGGTTCCAAATGCTGTAGTTAGCACGAGTACAGTGGCGGCGCTAGCTCCTAGAGCTAATACCACAGGTACAGTCGCAACTGGCGCGATCGGATTGCAGCTACTAAAACTCAAGATGCAGTTGTTACTTCCTTTGTTCGCAAACAAAAACATGGTCAGCACCAGTACGCCGATTAACCCAGCTACGAGAAGGCGATTGCCAGATAGAGCCGCCCAACGCGCTGACAGTTCTGATAGGAGGGAAGTGCCTTGGGTATCACCAGACGCAGCAACATCTTTTGCCTGTAGTTCGGGTGATGGGGCAGTAACTTGGGTGGGTTGAGTTGGTTGGACGGCTTTACTAGCTGCTTTACTGGCTCCAGCAATGCTGCTATTCGATTTGGAGGAAGACTGCATAGATATACCTCGTGAGGTCGAAGTGATAACTTCTACACTTTACGAGACACTGGACGCTTTGATGAAAAATTTAACGAAAAACCACACTGCTACACCAAGGCAAACCGTGATGATCGCGGGTGCTCCTGCTACCGCAGAGACGATCGCTACGGCTGTACCAGATGCAACGCTGATGGTATTGGGGTTGATGATGTCGCTAGTTGGGCGATCGCGGCTAGCAGGAACGTGAGGATCTTGCGGTTTAGAACTGGTGCGATCGTTATGGGTCAACCAATTGGGAATGGGCGATCGCTGAGCGGTAGCGTGATCTTTTTTAGGTTGGCACTTGGCAGGCAATGTGTCGTTCCAAGCGATGATCGGTGTACAGGAATGCTGAATTTCCCAAGTAATTCCACTCAGTAAAATCGTCCATAGCAAGAATAGAATCCAGACAATGGCTTTTGTAGCGATCAGTTGTCTAGGTAAAGATTGTGGAGCTTTTACAACAGGTTGCATGGCTTGGGGCAATGGTTGAGTTGTCCTAAATCATATCAATTCTTGTGAGTTGCGATCGCCAGTTCCTTAAACCCAAAAGAGAGACGTGGCACGAAGCACCACATCTCTCTTTTGGGTTTTGATTGTGTCTTTAAGATGAATCTATCTTGATTTTGAGCTAGAATACGGTTTTGTTGGTCAGGTCTAATCAGGCAATGAGCGAGATAAAGAGTAGTTTAATCAATTCAGCCAATCAAGTACAATTCCTTGATGAATTTGAAGTCGTCGTCGTTGGCGCAGGACATGCAGGCTGTGAAGCCGCCCTCGCCTCGGCACGCATGGGCTGTAAAACCTTACTCCTCACCCTCAACCTCGATCGCATTGCATGGCAACCCTGTAATCCTGCCGTTGGTGGCCCCGCCAAATCACAACTTGTCCATGAAGTCGATGCCCTCGGCGGCGAAATTGCCAAAATCACCGATCGCACCTATTTACAAAAAAGAATTCTTAACAGTTCACGGGGACCCGCCGTCTGGGCATTGCGAGCGCAAACCGACAAACGCGAATATGCTGCGGAAATGAAGCAGGTAGTTGAGAATGAGCCAAATCTCTCTGTGCGTGAAGGTACAGTTATTAATACTTTGCTAGATGCCAACCAAGGAATTATTGGTGTCGAAACTCAATTTGGCGTAGGTTATGCTTGCAAAGCAGTAATCTTGACCACAGGTACATTTCTCAATGGCAAGATCTGGGTGGGTAATCGCTCCATGTCCGCAGGTCGGGCTGGAGAATTTGCGGTCTCAGGACTTACGGAAACTCTCAATGCCTTGGGATTTGTCACTGATCGCCTCAAAACAGGCACACCAGCGCGAGTCGATCGCCGCAGCGTGGACTATAGCAAAATGGAAGTGCAACTTTCGGATACTGAGCATAACTGGTTCAGCTTCGATCCGAGTGCATGGGTGGAACGCGAGCAAATGAATTGCTATTTAACTCGTACTACTGCCGAAACCCATCGGATCATTCGCGAAAATCTACACCTTACACCCGTTTATGGTGGTTTTATCGATGCGAAGGGTCCGCGCTATTGTCCGAGCATCGAAGATAAAATAGTCCGTTTTGCCGATAAAGAGAGTCATCAGATTTTCATTGAGCCAGAAGGACGAACAATTCCTGAGCTTTATATTCAAGGATTCTCAACGGGAATGCCTGAGAATATTCAATTGCAAATGTTGAGAACTCTCCCCGGTCTCGAAAATTGTCATATGCTCCGCGCTGCCTATGCCGTCGAATATGACTATATTCCTGCGACTCAATGCTATCCCACTTTGATGACGAAGTTGATTGAAGGGCTATTTTGTGCGGGTCAAATTAATGGAACTACTGGTTACGAAGAAGCCGCCGCACAGGGATTGATTGCGGGGATGAATGCGGCTCTATTTGCGAATGGTAAAGAGATGGTGGTATTACCTCGCGCTAGTAGCTATATCGGTACGTTAATCGATGATCTTTGCACTAAGGAATTGCGTGAACCCTACCGAATGCTGACGAGCCGTTCTGAATATCGCTTGATTTTGCGATCAGATAATGCCGATCGCCGACTTACTCCGATTGGACGCGAGATTGGCTTAGTCGATGATCGTCGTTGGCAAATGTTTTGTGACAAGCAAGAGCGAGTTTATGCCGAAGTGGCACGTCTGAATGGAACTCGCGTTAAGGAGAAGGATGAACTTGGACAAAGAATCACTGCCGAAACAGGGGAAATAATTCGTGGTGCAATTACGCTTTCGGATTTATTGCGTCGTCCTAAGTTTAACTACGCGGAATTGATTCACTACGGTTTGGCTGATCCTAACTTGAATCGCTTTGAACGTCTGGCTGCGGAAATTGAAGTGAAGTATGTGGGCTATATTCAACGCCAAGAGCATCAAATTGAGGAGGTTGCGAAACATAGCGATCGCAAGTTACCAACTGATATTGATTACAATGCGATCGAGACTCTTTCTAAGGAATCAAGAGAGAAGTTGAGCAAGATTCGTCCGATGACGATTGGACAGGCTAGCCGCATCGGTGGGGTGAATCCTGCGGATGTGAATGCATTGCTAGTGTATTTAGAGATTCAGCATCGGATTGCAGCAAAGACAAGATAAGTAGTTTTTTGAAATTTTAGAATATGAGTTAAGGATAGGCAGGGTTTTGATATGACTAGTTCTACTTCGCAAGGTGCAAATAAGAGAAATGCTTCTAGCGAAGTAATAACTTCTAGTGATTTAGCGAAGGCAAGGGAACTGAGCAAAAAAGCTAGAGATTTAGCTAAGGTTGGGAAGTTGGAAGAGGCGATCGCATTATTTGAAGAAGCTCTAGCGATCTATCCGAATAATGCTGAAATTATTGCTGATTATGCTAAGGCAATGAGAGATGCTGGAAAACATAGCATAGCAGGTGAACTATTTGAAAAGTGCTTAAAATTAGAACCAGACAGCATTAAAAATATTTTTAGTTACATTAAATCCTTAAATAATCAGAAAAACTTTGCAAGAGTATTTGAACTTTTTGACTATGGCTTAAAACTTGAGCCAAATAACATAATACTTATGTCAGCATATGGTAGAGCAGCAGCAATGTCTGGTGCTTACAAAAAATCCAATGAGCTATTTGAACAATGCTTACGATTTAGCAAAAATAATATTCCTACATTAAATAGCTACGCGAATGCATTAGTAGAACAAGAAAAATATCAACGTGCTTTTGAATTATTTGAGTACTCCTTGCAATTAGATAGAAATCATGTTCGCACATTAACTTGTTATGCAAATGCCTTGGTACGACAAGGGCAATATCAACGTGCTAGTGAACTATTTGAACAATGCTTAAAATTAGATGGAAATGATATTCGTACATTAACTAGTTATGCAAACGAATTAGTACGACAAGAGCAATATCAACGTTCCAATGAACTATTTGAACAATGCCTAAAATTAGATAGGAATAATGTTCATACATTAACTAGTTATTCAAATGCATTAGTACAACAAGAGCAATATCAACGTGCTTTTGAATTATTTGAGCAATGCTTACAATCACACAAAAACAATATTCCTACATTAAATAGCTACGCAAATGCCTTGGTACAACAAGAGCAATATCAACGTGCCTTTGAATTATTTGAGCATTCCTTACAATTAGATGGAAATCATGTTCCTACATTAAATAGCTACGCAAACGCCTTGGTACAACAAGGGCAATATCAACGTGCTTTTGAATTATTTGAACATTCCTTACAATTAGATGGAAATGATGTTCGCACATTAACTTGTTATGCAAATGCCTCGGTACAACAAGGGCAATATCAACGTGCTTTTGAATTATTTGAGCGTTCCCTAAAATTAGATGGAAATCATGTTCGCACATTAACTTATTATGCAAATGCCTTGGTACAACAAGGGCAATATCAACATGCTTTTGAATTATTTGAGCATTCCTTACAATTAGATGGGAATGATGTTCATACATTAACTTTTTATGCAAATGCCTTAGAACAATCCTCTTCATGGCAGCGATTAATCGAACTTCGCCCAGATAATTCCTATGCTCGATTACAATATGCCCAACAGCTAGAAGCAAAAGGTGATCTTAAAAAAGCACTTACACAACTTTTGTCAATTGATTTGTCATCACAAAAGCCTTATCACGCTAATATTATTCGATTAAATCTTGGGCGCTTGTATTATCGATTAGGGCAAGCTGACTTAGGGAAACAGTTCTTTGATGAAGCGATCACTAACTCAGATGAACAAGATAAAACTATTCTCTATGCCGCCCGTAGCCTTTTAGCAACAAATCCAAATAGTCAAGAAGCAATTAATTTATTACTCAAAATTCAAGAAGACTCACCGCGCTATGCTGAAGCCATGAAAGCGATCGCCCTTAACGCTGATGCAGAAACTTCTTACGAGCTATTTGGAGCCGATGAAGAACAAATTGATGATATCGAAATGCTCTATCGTGCCATGTATCACAAAATTGGCAACGAAATTGCAGTGCTGAGATCGATTTCTAATCGCTTGCTCAGGAGAATGCAGGGAGAACATCCTCTCGTTAAAGAAATAGTGAATGACTTTGAAAAGTTACAACAAGGTATCGCCAGTCAGAGAGCCAATGAAAAAGCAGCGATCGCTGGGATTGCTCCAAGTAACTACAAACAGCTAATAGAAATTGTTTCCAAAACTGCCCATGACATCTCTGACGAAGTAAACAATCAACTCGCCGTAATTGAGTCCAAAACTCGCCGTGCCATGCGTAAACTTACGGCTGAAGATCAACAATACCAACAGTTTGAAAAATTAATTTTACAGCTAAAAATTACTCAAAAAGCGATCAACGATCTCAAATCTATTAACGAAGGTAAAACCATTCGTAGAAATCATTTTCTAGTCCATCAATTATTTGAAAAATGGGAGCCAGCAAACTGGACAAGTCAACCTCGCATTGATGGTGTGCGTATTCGTCTGGACATTCGTAATCCTGACTCAGAATTTGATGGTGATGAAGAAAAGATCAAAAGCATCCTCAATGAACTTGTGGAAAACTCCCTCAAACACAATCACGGCAACTCTAATTTATCGATTCGTATGTATTCCAGCGATCTGCTTAACCCACAAGATATTAGCAGTCCCAAAATCCCTGGCGATCGCAAATTTTTATATATAGAATTTACAGATAACGGTCAAGGCGTACCAAACGACAAAAAAGATTGGATCTTTCAACCATTAAAAACCACATCCCCCGAAGACAAAGGTAGCGGCTTAGGACTATTTATTGCCCGTAAAACCATCAAAAAAATGGGTGGACAAATTCGGGAAGTTGGCGAAGCAGGTAAAGGTGTAAGATTTCAGATATATTTGCCTTATCTATCCTCAAACGCTTTGTAGCAAAACATTGTAGAAATACACAAAAATAGAAATCACCCATGCAAACCCAAAACGTCCATCTCTTAGTAATCGAAGACCGAGCCGATAACTTGAATGAATTACTAACGTGGTTACGGGAAGACTTTGGCTATCAGGAAATCGTTACCGCCACCACCACATCAGAGGCATTAGAAAAACTAGCATCTCCCTTTGATGTCGTGATTTCAGATATGCGGATGTACGATGAGGTTGATGCAGGTTTTACTATTCTTGATTGGGTACAACAGCGAAATCTATCCTCAGTCGTGATTATTTTCACTGCCAATGAGTCATTAGAAGATTGCTATCGCGCTTGGAAATCAAAGGCTTGGGACTACATATCCAAAAATCCGCCCACAGGTAACGCATTTGATACCCTCAATGATTCAATTCAAGAAGCGATCGCCTATCTCAATCGCTGGGGCAATCTCCCAAATCAGCAATGGTTGGAAGAAAATCAGCAAGATCTAGAAGCCAAATATTGGGGACAATACATCGCGATCGCCAATCAAGTTGTCATCGAATCAGCAGATACAGAAGACGAACTATACCAACGCTTAGAAGAAAGAAAACTCAGAAGATTTACGACAACCATTAAGAAAATTGGCGACTTGCGACCAATCTCAGAACTAATCCAACTAGGCGAAAGTGACAAACTAGAATTCAAAAGTTCATTGCAATGGGATGTACGCGAGAAGAAAGAAAACAGAAAATTACAGCTTAATACTCTAAAAACCATAGCCGCTTTCTTAAATGCTGATGGTGGGACTTTATTGATTGGAGTTGAAGACGATGGCAAGATTTTTGGACTGTCCAAAGACTTAGATTGTTTAAGTAATCGAAACCTTGATCAATTTGAAAGACATCTTGTACAGCTTATTGAGACTAGCATCGGCAAAAAATTTCTACCATATTTAAAACTTCGATTTGTCAAAATCAATGAGCAAGATGTTTGCGGCGTATATGTCCGTAAATCCCCACAAGCAGCATTTTTAAAATCAGAAAAAGGCATAGAATTCTATATCCGTTCTGGCAATTCGACGCGATCGCTTAACATCCAAGAATTTCACGATTATTTCCTTAATCAAACCAAGAAATTAACGTAATTTGCCAGTGTACCTAGAAATTTAACATCGCCTTACGACAAGAAGTAAGGTAGCGCTCTGCTCTACCCTGATTTGGGAGAGAACTAATGCGCCGATCGCATCGATAAACTAATCCGTTTCAAAGATTCATTTACCTCTAAAACTCGCACCTTTACCACCTGACCAACCTTGACAATTTGCTTTGGATCGCTGACAAAGCGATCGGCTAATTGCGAAATATGGATTAATCCATCTTGATGCACCCCAATATCCACAAATGCACCAAAGTTAGCCACATTAGTAATAATTCCTTCTATCTCCATCCCAATTTGCATATCAGAGATTTTCTGAATCGCATCACTGAAAGTCGCATACTTGAACTCAGCACGCGGGTCACGCCCTGGTTTTTCTAATTCCCGCAAGATATCGCGCAAGGTTGGCTCACCGATCGCATCCGTCACATATTGCTTAAGGCTAACTGTTTTCAGCTTATCCGCCGCTTGCGAGATTTCCGATAGCGGCACATTCAGATCGCGGGCGATCGCCTCCACAACACTATAACTTTCAGGATGCACAGCAGTGCTATCTAAGGGATTAGCGCCACCACGAATCCGCAAAAAACCTGCCGCTTGTTCAAAGGCTTTTGCGCCTAGTTTCGGAACCTTCAGCAAATGACGGCGATCGCGAAAAGCACCATTTTGATTGCGATAGGTAATGATGTTATTCGCTACCGTGGCGCTGAGTCCAGAGACAAACGTGAGCAGTTCTTTAGAAGCGGTGTTCAGGTCTACACCAACAAAGTTAACGCAACTCTCCACGGTTTCATCTAGCTTCTTCTTCAGTAACTTCTGATCGACATCATGCTGGTACTGTCCTACACCGATGGACTTGGGATCAATTTTGACGAGTTCAGCGAGTGGATCTTGCAAGCGTCGCCCAATGCTGACAGCGCCGCGTACCGTCAAATCGAGATCGGGAAACTCAGAAATTGCCACATCACTTGCAGAATAAATTGATGCCCCTGATTCGTTGACCATCACTTTGATTGGCGGATTCTTCAGCCCTTGAATTACTTCCATCACAAAAGCATCAGTTTCTCGTCCCGCCGTACCATTGCCGATCGCAATTAGTTGAATTTGATACTTCTCAATCAAAGTTCTCACAGTCCGCGCCGCCTGTTCTCTTTGAGCTACCGCCTGATGCGGAAAGATAGTTTGATATTCCAGAAACTTGCCTGTCTCACTAATTACGGCTGTCTTGCATCCTGTCCGAAACCCGGGGTCGATCGCAAGGGTTGGTTTCATCCCCGCAGGCGCAGCTAGCAGTAAATCTCGCAAGTTGGCTTCAAAGGTTTTAATTGATTCACCATCAGCCCAAGCTTTCTTTTCGCTGATTACCGAGGCGATCGCGGAAGTTTTAATCAAGCGATTAAAGGCATCCTTGAGCATCTCTTGATAAAACTGCCGCACTGCTGGAGTTTTCGCCCGAATCTGCTGCGATTCTAAATAATCAAGGATATGGGCTTCGTCAAAGTCTAGATTAAGGGTGAGGATCTCTTCAGTTTCTCCACGCAACAGAGCCAGAAGATTATGGGGAGCGATCGCCTTTACTTTTGCACTATAGTCACGGTACATCTCAAACTTGGTCGTGCCAACGGGATGCGTCGCCTTGATCTGCGAGACAAATACTCCCGACTGCATCAAGTATTCTCTAATATGGGCGCGATATTCGGCATTTTCCGCAACTTCTTCCGCGAGAATATCCGACGCACCTTTGAGAGCTTCTTCAACGGTTTTTACTTGTTCCGATAAATACTTAGCGGCTTCCTGTGACAATGACGCTGTATTGATATTCGGACGGTTGAAAGCTTTGATGGCTTCGGCAAGCGGTTCTAATCCTTTTTCTCTAGCGATCGCTGCTCTAGTCCTCCGTTTAGGTCGATAGGGAAGATAGAGATCTTCGAGTTCTGTTTTTTGAATACTTGCCTCAATTTTGGCTTTGAGTGACTCAGTTAGTTTGCCTTGATCAGCGATCGCTAGGAGAATGACGGCTTTGCGATCGCGTAGTTCTGTTAAATAGGCATAACGATCTTGGAGATCCCTTAATTGGATCTCGTTCATTTCTCCTGTGCGCTCTTTGCGATAGCGGGCGACAAAGGGAATAGTTGCGCCTTCGGCAAATAGTTCTAGGGCATTTGTAATTTGTTCAGTGCGAAGAGAAAGTTCTTGGGCTATGAGTTGGATGATCAGTTGTTCAGGGTTTTGCATTTATCGAAGCAACTCCATAGGGATTCTTTTTCAAGAACCGAATTTCTGTGGTGCACGAAGCCACGCCACAGAAATTCGGTTCTTTATTTTACTGTGATGTTACAGCAATTACCGAACAAACGAGCCACAAGATAAATTTTGAAAGCGTTGCTTTGCAACGCTTTCAAAATTTATCTTGGTTGGGACTTGAGCGCAAAGCGCTACCTTGTTGCGATCTTCAAATTTATACTGTCTTAAATTTAAGCAGCCAACCGATCGCACCGCCAACGATAATTAACCAAGCCGAATTAACTTTAGGGAATTTAAGCAAAATTGCCAGACTAGCGATCGCTACAAGAACTGTCCAGATATCAATCAGAGTTCCACGCCCTAATTCCCAAGCTACAGCCGCCATCAATCCAATGGAAGCAGCATTAACTCCATCCAGAAAACCTGCTGTCCAAGGAGACTTTCGTAATTTGGAGACAAAGGGATTAATGACAGGAACTAAGATAAAAGCTGGTAAAAAAATGCCAATCGTGGCAGCGATCGCCCCTAAATTTCCTGCCAAGATGTAACCGATAAATGTTGCAGTGGTTAATACTGGTCCAGGGGTAAACTGCCCAATCGCCACTGCATCTAGCAATTGTTGGGATGTCAACCAATTGCGATCAACAAATTCCTGCTGGACAAATGCTAGTAGCACATAGCCACTACCATAGAGAACTGAACCAATTTTCACAAAGCTGAAGAATACAGCAGTCCAAGGTTTAAGAGTGGTTTCGGTAGTAACGGCGCTTAAAGGTAAAGGGAAAAAGGAAAAAGGAAAAAGAATGCTAGAGAGAGATTTAGGATTCTTGAGGAAGCTAAGGTTACGAACTAGGGTTACGGCGACACCTGCACCGAGCATGAGGACAATTTCGTTAACGTTTAGGAAATATAGAACTAATACGAAAATCCCTGCACTCCAAGTTGTGGCATTTTTTAGCGCCGATCGCCCTAATTTCCATAATGCTTGAGCAATAATCGCAATAATTACGGGCTTAACTCCATATAGCAACCATCCAACCGTGGGAATAGTTTGATACTCGACATAAACGATCGCCAATCCCCATACCAATAACATCGCAGGAATAATAAAACTCGCGCCTGCGACGATCGCCCCTAGCCATCCTCCTTGTTCTAGTCCAACATGAATTACTAACTCCGTCGAATTAGGACCTGGAATCAGATTCGTAATCCCCAGTAAATCTAATAATTTCTCGCGACTCAGCCAGCGATGACGTTGCACTACTTCTAATTCTATCTGCGCGATATGGGCGGCTGGCCCCCCAAAGGCGATCGCGCCAAGCTTCGCAAAAACTACTGCTAATTCCCATAATTGTGGCTTTGCCGATAACTGAGTTTCTTGATCTTGATCATTTAACAAAGATTCTGGTTCTAGATCTTCTTTTGTATATTCAGGCATATTTTTTTAAAATTAGGTGCGACATACTTGATTAGATCAATTAGCAATAGAGTCTTTTTAGCTCAAAAAATTCATCTTATTGTTAACTCTGATGAGCATACACAAAGCCTTATACTTTTGGCAGGTATCCCAGAATACTAAAAAGCTTTTGCCTAACTTACAGATATGGTAGATCCGCTCAAATCACAGCAAATACAACAGTTACAGACTTCAGAAAGTTCTGATCTGGGGTTATGTGGTCAATCAGAACCGATGTTTTATTATTTTGCTTACGGTTCCTGTATGTGTCCTGTGGATTTGAAGCGATCGCTTGGGGAGACAGCCCATCATTATGTTGTAGGTGTGGCGCGTTTGAGTGGATATAAGCTTGGTTTTTATTATCGTTCGCCCCATCGTGATTGCGGCTGCTTAGATATTGTCAAAGATCCGAATTCACATGTTGAAGGAGTTTTATATTGCTTACCGATGCGTTTAAGCGATCAGCTCGATCTACGTGAGGATGTATCGAGGGGTGGCTATCAGCATGAACTGATTACAGTTACTGTTGGTCAAACTGTTTACACCAATGTCAGAACCTATAGCGTAGTCAATAAGCTATCTCGTGAACTTGCTCCCAATGATTGGTATTCCAATGTTGTTTTGCGAGGTGCTTCTACCTGTGGATTAACCGAAAAATATTTTTGGCAATTGTTTTATCATATTTACCAATTGCAGTCATATCACAAACGCCAATACAGTTAACTATTGGTGGGCGCTTCGCGCCCACCAATAGTTAATACCTATTCCCGAAAGTATGGCAACACTTTTGGGATTTAAAAACCAAACCCAGTTATACCAAAGCACAAAATGGCTACGCCATTTTGTGCTTTGGTATAACTGGGTTTGTCTCATGTGAAATTACCTAAATCACCTCATCCCGCACAACATTTTCTCTTACCCATTTACGAAATTCCCTTAAGGTTCCACTTTCTCCTAAAGTTAGACGCTTCTGCACATATTCCACAATTATCGCGGCTGGCAAATCAGGAAAAGATAAACTCTTTTCTATTGGCTGATATGCTCCATTGTCTAAGGCAAGAAATTCTAAACTATAGCCATCATAGCGCCAGACTTCAGGCACAGCTAGCAAAGCATAAATTGGTAAACGGCGATCGCTTGGATTGGTAATATCCACTTCTAGAACCAAGTCGGGTGCTGGATCTTGTCCTACAATAATTACTTCTTTACCACGAATTATTGGCTCATTTTGGATGTAGTAACAAGAATCTGGCTCTGCTCCTAGCTTTAGATCGGGAATCTTCATCAGTAAAGAGCCAAGCTTTCGCAAATCAATTTCTAATTCATCAGAAAATGCTCGAATTAAATCATCAATAAACCGATTACTACCTTCATGGAGCGAGAGCGGTGACATAATTTCTAAAGTACCGTTGATGTAATGAAATAAGGTTTTACGGCGATCGCCAATATCAGCAAGTAATCGTTCAAATGTATCCCAGCTAATGTTATTCAAGATCACGCGATTTTCGGCAAGTGGTCTAACTTGCTCAGCGATCGCAGTGGAAGTTAAGTTAGTAGGTTTACTGAGTGGTGTGGCAATCATCGTAGTTTCCTATGTTTTTCAAATTCTTGTTTTTTTACTCTTAGATTAAAGAACGTAGGCGATCGCCTTTTTCCTATTGTTTCCTCTCCTCAAGTTAATTATAGGTAGTTTTAGAAAACAAATGCTAGTATAAATATTACCTAAAATTAAGCCTTAACATTTGTCCATATGCCTTTAAGTTGGAATGAGATTAAGCAACGGGCGATCGCCTTTTCTAAGGAATGGGAAAATGAGACTTCAGAGAAGTCAGAATCTCAATCTTTCTGGAACGAATTTTTTAATGTGTTTGGCATTTCACGGCGGCGGGTGGGAAGTTTTGAGTTGCCTATTAAAAAGGCGGATAACAAACAAGGTTTTATTGATTTGCTGTGGAAGGGGACGATTTTGGTAGAGCATAAGTCTAGGGGCAAGGACTTAGACAAGGCGACACAACAGGCTAAAGATTATTTCCCAAATTTAAAGGAGCATGAGTTACCCAAGTATATTTTGGTGTCGGATTTCCAGAAATTCAGGCTCTATGATTTAGATACGGATGTTAATCATGAGTTTGAGCTAAAGGATTTTGTCAACCATGTACATCTATTCGGCTTTATGGCGGGATATGAGAAACGGGTTTATAAGGATGAAGATCCTGTCAATATCGCGGCGGCGGAGTTGATGGGGAAACTACATGATCGCCTCAAGGAGATTGGCTATACGGGGCATGACTTAGAGGTGTATCTAGTCAGGCTGTTGTTTTGTATGTTTGCCGATGATACGGGGATTTTTAACAAGGGGATTTTTTGGGAATATATCGATCTGCATACGAAGGAAGATGGTAGTGATTTGGCGATGCACATTGCTTCGATTTTCCATGTTTTGAATACGCCAAATGAGCGCCGTTTAAAGAATTTAGATGAGAATTTGGCACAGTTTCCCTATGTGAATGGGAAGTTATTTGAGGAGACTGTGCAACCTGCGGCGTTTGATCGTGATATGCGCGAGATGTTGCTAGAGGCTTGTGCGTTTGATTGGGGTAAGATTTCGCCTGCGATTTTTGGTTCGATGTTTCAAGTGGTGATGAATCAGACGGAACGGCGGAATTTAGGAGCGCACTATACTTCTGAGAAAAATATTCAAAAGTTGATTAAGCCGCTTTTTTTGGATGATCTTTATACTGAATTTGAGAAAGTAAAGGGCAATCGCAACAGGTTAAACGAGTTACATCAGAAAATTGCGAATCTCCATTTTCTCGATCCTGCCTGTGGTTGCGGTAATTTTTTGATTATCACTTATCGAGAGTTGCGGGATTTAGAGATTTTGATTTTGTTGGAGTTGAATAAGGGTGGGCAGTTGGTGACGGATGTTAGCTCAATTATTCAGGTAGATGTAGATCAGTTTGCGGGGATTGAATACGATGAGTTTGCGGTGCGGGTGGCTGAGGTGGCGATGTGGTTGATCGATCATCAGATGAATGTGAAGGTGAGTAATGAGTTTGGGCAGTATTTTGTGCGGTTGCCTTTGAAGAAGGCGGCGAAGATTGTGCATGGTAATTCGTTGCGGATTGATTGGCGATCTTGTTCCCCTCCTTCTAAGGAGGGGTTAGGGGTGGTTCCGAGAGTATCTAAAACCTCTTCTAGCTTTTCCTTAGGCGAAAGATTAAGAACCTCCCCTAGCCCCTCCTTTCAAGGAGGGGGACAAGAGTTAGGATGGGGACAAGAATTAATAGAGCAAGTTCCTTATAAGGTGATTAGTAATCTAGCTAGTAAGAAAGATTTTCGGCGAGAGTTGAGGAATAATGCGACTCCTGCGGAGGTGACTTTGTGGAAAGCTTTGCAGGGTAAGCAGTTGGATGGGTTTAAGTTTAGGAGACAGCATTCAATTGGTAATTACATTTTGGATTTCTTTTGTCCGAGTGCTAATTTAGCGATCGAGTTGGATGGTGGTCAGCATTTTACGCAGGAGGGTAGGGAATATGATGCGGTTAGGGATGAGTTTTTATGGAGTGTGGGAATTACAGTGTTGCGTTATGCCAATAATTTGATTTTTGAGAATTTAGAGGGGGTGTTGGAGGATATTAGGGAGAATTTAAGAAGCTCTTCTAGTGACTCCTTGAAAGGAGAGCGGGTAAGAACCTCCCCTAGCCCATCCTTGGAAGGAGGGGAACAAGAGAAGATGGAGTCTTTCTCCCCTCCTTCCAAGGAGGGGCAGGGGGTGGTCTTTGACTATATTTTAGGGAATCCGCCTTTTGTCGGTAAGCATTTGCAAAGCGCTAAGCTGAAGTCGGATATGGAGATAATTTTTGCTGGGGTGAATGGGGCTGGTGTATTGGACTATGTTTGTGCTTGGTACTTGAAAGCCGCTCAATATCTAAACTCTTGTTCCCCTCCTTTCAAGGAGGGGTTAGGGGAGGTCAAATGCGCTTTTGTTAGTACAAGTTCTATTTCGCAAGGTGAACAAGTCGGGATTCTCTGGCAAGAGCTTTACAACAGATATAAGATTAAAATCCATTTTGCTCATCGGACTTTTAGTTGGAGTAATGAGGCAAAAGGTAATGCGGCTGTGCATTGTGTGATTATTGGCTTTGGGTTGCAGGATATTGAAAATAAAAGGGTTTTTGATTATGCAGATATCAAGGGTGAGCCAACAGAGAGAAAAGTTAGAAACATTAATCCGTATTTGGCTGAGGGGAATGATTTAGTAATTCTTAAAAGAACTAAGCCAATTTGTAATGTACCCTCAATGTTAGCTGGAAATAAGGCTATAGATGGTGGAAACTTGATTTTTAACGATCAAGAGAAAGAGCAATTTATTAAAGTAGAGCCTTTATCAGCTAAATATTTTAAGCAATTTATTGGTTCAGATGAGTTTATAAATGGGAAAAGTAGATGGTGTCTTTGGCTAGTTGATGCCCATCCGCAGGAATTAAAGAAAATGTCTTTGGTAATGAAAAGGATAGAAAATGTGAGACAAATACGATTGGCAAGTCCTGATAAGCAAGCTCGTTTTTTAGCTGACTATCCTACAACTTTCAGAGATAAGCATAATCCCGATTCTGCAATTATTGTTCCATTAGTTTCATCTGAGAATAGAAAGTATGTACCTTTTGGATTTATTGATAACAATATAGTTCCAAGCAATCTTTGCTCTTTTATTGCTGATTCTAGCTTGTATCTCTTTGGTGTCCTCACTTCAGAAATGCACATGACTTGGGTTAGGTATGTTTATGGAAGATTAAAAAGTGATTTTCGCTATTCTAATACAATCGTTTACAACAACTACCCATTCCCTGAAAACATCAGCGACAAACAAAAGCAAAAAGTTGAAGATGCGGCGCGAGTGGTTTTGGCGGTACGCGAGAAATATACCTCCCCTAGCCCATCCTTTCAAGGAGAGAAAGTAAGAACCTCCCCTAGCCCCTCCTTTCAAGGAGGGGAACAAGAGAAGATTGAAGAAGAGGGACAAGAAGAAAAGGAGTCTAACTCCCCTTCTTTCAAGGAGGGGCAGGGGGAGGTCAAATCCAGCCTCGCTGATCTTTACGATCCCCTCACCATGCCGCCCGACTTGGTAAAAGCCCATCAAGCCCTAGACAAAGCCGTAGACCTTTGCTATCGTCCCCAGCCCTTTGTTAGCGAACTAAACCGCATCGAATATTTATTTAGCCTCTATGAAGCTCTAAGTGCGCCACTGATCAAAGTTGAGAAGAAAAAACGGGTTAAGAAAAGAGAGTGAAGAAAATTATTTTTCTAATCATCTAACAATTAAACGGAGTCAAAATCATGCAAACATTACCTAAAATCGAAGAAACATTAATCGCAGTCATCAAAACCTTACCAATCGAAAAACAGCAAGCACTATTAGAATTTGCCGAATTTTTGCAAGCCAAAACAACTCCTAAAGCCCCAAGCAAAAGCATCAAAGGCTTATGGGCAAATGCAGATATTAACCTCACCGAAGAAGAACTTGCCGAAACTAGAAAAGAAATGTGGACAAACTTCCCCAAGGATATTGAACTATGAGCGTTGTAGCTGACACCCACACAATTATTTGGTATCTGCGAAGTCCAGAAAAATTATCATCAAATGCAGTAAGTTCCCTTGATAATGCCTTAAACAATGGCGAATCAATTTTTATATCTGCAATTTCTCTTGTGGAAATAAATTATTTAGTTGAGAAAAATCGGATTCCCACAAGTTCGCTAGAGCAACTTTTACAACTCATAGACGCTCCACTTGTAAAATTAGTTGTTGTTCCACTAGATACCCCAGTAGCCAAAGCTTTTACCCAAATCCCGCGTGAGATTGTTCCAGAAATGGGCGATCGCATTATTGCGGCAACCTCTCTATACCTAGGTCTGCCTCTAGTTACAAAAGACCATAAAATCAGAAACTTATCAAACATTCAAATAATTTGGTAGCCTTAAAAGCAGATGTAGTTATGCGATCATTTGATGTGGTGATCGCTAATTTATATCATTAACTTTCAACTTCCTCAAGAAAAGCGTTCGCATCTTGAATAACCATAGCTAAACTTGGCTGATCGCAAGAAATTACGCGATCGAGATAATCCCTAAAACTATTACGCGACATTTCTTAACTTACTCTCTAATTCTTGCCGTAAAGCTAGATAATGTCGGTAATTACTCGCCCAATCAAACGTATCTTCATCATCATCCGTTTTGCCTTGCTGATACTTTACAAAAAAGTCGGCTGAATCAGTTTGATATTTAATCTCATAACTGTATAGCTGCTTAGCCAAAGCTACTAAAGCATCTAGAGGCGATGTGTATTCAGTAATCTGTTTACGCATGACATTTATTCTTCAAGTGTTTGAGAAATTCTTACATTTGTTTCTAGTTTCAACAATCATGACGACTTCCTGAAATCTTATTAAGATTATAGTGGGTTCTTTAAAAGCTCTGACACAAAGCTCTAAAAGCAGGTTTAGTTAGACAATTGTCTGATATGGCGATCGCTAATCTTTCCCATTACTAGCAAGAAGCATAATAAGCGCGATCGCAAGTTCATATCTAAAACCAAAGAGGCAACTTTACTTAGTAAAGTTGCCTCTTTGGTTTGTTTTATTTCTTGCCGCCGCCTTGATTTTTGAGACGGTAGGTAATGCGTCCTTTAGTAAGGTCATAGGGCGTTAGCTCCACCTTAACGCGATCGCCTGGCAAAATCTTGATATAGTTCCGACGAATCTTACCCGAAATGTGAGCAAGTACATTAAAGCCATTATCGAGCGCAACCCGAAACATAGCGTTAGGAAGAGACTCAGTTACCGTCCCTTCCATTTCAATAGAATCTTCTTTTGACAAACAAACTCTCCCAAATTTAGTATTAGTTCTTTATGTATTTGTTGTGAGCGCAAAGCACTTGCAACATAGGATAGATATTTGGTGAAGCATCACTTGATCAAATATCACCGCATCTATGCAAAGAATTTTTTGATTGTCTCAGTTACTTCTGGCATCGACGGTGTGCCATCAATTTGAGTAACATGATTTCCATAAAATTCTAGCAAAGGTCGAGTTTTGGCATTGTACTCTTCCAATCGATTTTTGATGACTTCCTCATTATCATCAGCACGTCCTTGATCGATCGCCCTTGCTAACAAGCGATCGACTAAAAACTGATCTGGCACATCCAGATTGACCACCGCATCATAGGGTTGGTTAATCTCCGCTAATAGCGCATCAAGAGCCTTAGCTTGGGCTACTGTGCGCGGAAAGCCATCAAGAATCCAACCAACTTGAGTATCAGGCTGTCTCAAGCGTGACTCAATCACCTCAATTACAACCTCATCAGGCACAAGTCGCCCAGAATCACTAAAAGACTTAACTTTCAGTCCTAGCTCAGTCCCTTGCTTGATTTCAGCGCGAAAAATATCGCCAGGTGCAATTTTTGGCACTTGCCAAGCTTCAGCCAAAATTTCGCCCTGTGTACCCTTACCCGCTCCAGGTGGACCCATCAAAATCACTCTAGGCATTACTGTTTCACCATGCCTTCATAACGTTGAGAAATCACATAGGTTTGAATTTGCTTCGAGGTTTCGATCGCCACACCAACCAAGATCAGTAAAGAAGTTGCACCGATGCCACTAAAGGTTGATACACCAGTAGCTTTTTCTAAAGCACTAGGAATAATCGCAATACCGCACAAGAAAATTGAACCAAGCAAAGTCAATCGATTCAAAATACGGCTGATATAATCCGAAGTTGCCGTCCCAGGGCGCACGGTGGGAATACTGCTACCCATCTTCTTGAGGTTCTGTGATAATTCCACAGGATTAAGAACTAAGGTCGAGTAAAAGAAGCTAAATCCTAGAATTAGCAACATATACACAGGAATGTGACCAGCGCCACTAGGAGAAATCCAAGTCGCGATCGCCACAAACACCTCATTATTAATGCTTTGGCTGAGATAGGCTGGCAAAATCATCACCGATGAAGCAAAAATAATTGGCATCACACCGCCCTGATTTAAGCGTAATGGCAAGTAAGAAGCTTGCTCGCGATAAAGCTTGCGCCCCACTTGTCTGCGTGCCGAAATAATGGGAATCCGCCGCGTTCCTTCCTGCACAAACACAATGCCAATGATCATGACCAAGAAAATAAACAGCAGCAAGATTACGCCACCAACTCGCGAACTGTCTTTCTGAGCTAAAGCGATCGTATCTCCCAAAGAAGATGGCAAATTGGCGACAATACTAATAAAAATCAGTAAAGATGCACCATTACCAACGCCTTTCTCGGTAATTAGTTCACCAGCCCACATCACAAACATCGATCCAGCCGCCAAAGCTACTGTCGTTTGAAAGATAAAGCTAGACATAATTACGCGACCGTCACCAACTGTGATCCAGTTAGATGTAGCTTCAGAAAGTACGCCTGAGTTCTGCACCCAAACCCCAAGTCCCCAACTTTGGATCACACCCCACACAAAAGCGACATAGCGCGTGTATTGGGAAATCTTTCTGCGTCCAGCTTCACCTTCATTTTTTTGAAGATTTTCTAAACTAGGGAGCGCCGAAGTCATCAATTGCATGATGATCGAGGCATTGATAAATGGCAGAATCCCAAGGGCAAAAATACCGAGCAGTGACAAGCCACCACCAGAAAAAATATCCAAGAAATTAACTACCGCATTATTTCTGACAATTTCCGTAAAGCGGAGACGATCAACCCCTGGTAATGGCAAATAAATTCCAAGTCTAACTAGTATCAAAACACCAACAGTAACTAACAAACGACCTCTTAGCCCTGCGGCTTGAGCCATTTGCATAAAAGTTTCTTGTGCTGTCGGGTTCTTTCCTTTACTGACAACCATAACTACACTTACCTCAAGCTATTGATTGGGTTAGGCAGCGATCGCCTAACCTAAGATATTTAAATATTGTAAAGCGATGTCGAGTCACAAGGGGCTGAAGCCCATTGTCCAAAAACAACAAAAGAGAATATGTGGCGAAACGCTTAGCGTTTCGCCACATATTCTCTTTTTGACTAGGCAACTTCTACAGTGCCGCCAGCAGCTTCGATTTTAGCCTTGGCAGATGTGGTAATTGAATGAGCACGAACTGTAAGCGCTACACTCACATCACCTCTACCCAATACGCGCAATACACCGTCATTTTGAGTAATAATGCCTGCATCCATTAAGGATTCAAGGGTTACTACCGTACCTTTAGGTAATTCGCTTAATTGATCAAGATTAACAATTGTGAAATGTTTAGGATTAACAATTGTGAAATGCTTAAGTTTGGGTACTCGTCTGTAAAGGGGGATTTGACCACCTTCAAAACCAGGTCTGGTGGGGCGACCTGAACGAGATTTTTGACCACGCATACCGAAACCACCGCTAGCACCTTGCCCTGCGGCAATACCACGTCCTAAACGACGTTTGCGATGCTGTGAGCCTTCTTGAGGCTGAAGATCGTCAATTCTCATAGTTTTTCCTTTTCACTTTTGACAATAACGGCGCTTAGCACCGTTATTGCATTAATTAAATAACTGTTCAAGGGTAATACCACGCGCTCTGGCAACTTCACCAAAGGTACGCAGGGTTGAAAGTGCGTTAATTGCGGCTCGAGCATTGTTGAGAGGGCTGCTAGAACCTAGTTGCTTTGCCAAAATGTTTTTGACTCCAGCTAGTTCTAGTACAGTTCTGACAGCGCCACCAGCGATTACCCCAGTACCTGGAGATGCAGGACGAATCATCACTTTAGCGCCACCGCCAATTCCGTTAGTTGGATGAGGGATGGAATTGCTCTTGGTCAAAGGTACGTCGATCGCGTGCTTTCTAGCATCGGCAACACCTTTCTTGACGGCGTTAATAACATCAGCAGCTTTGCCAACACCAACACCGACTTGACCCTTCTCATTACCGACGACCACGATCGCACGGAAGCTGAGTTTTTTACCGCCCTTGACAACCTTGGTGACTCGACGGATTTGGACTACCCGTTCTTGCCATTCAGATTCTTTCTCGGTACGAGCGCGATCGTTCTTTTTACTATCGCGCTTACCTTTGCGTTTTTCATCGCGGTTATCGCCACTGTCGCCGCTGCCACTGTCGCGACCACCACCTGGTCTTGATTCTCTATTCTTAGCCATATTTATTTCTATCTACTGATTCACTGCTGGATGATTTAGAAATCGAGACCTGCTTCGCGAGCAGCTTCAGCGAGAGCTTGGACTCTTCCATGATAGAGGTTGCCACCACGGTCGAATACAACCTTGGTAATTCCCTGTGCGATCGCTCTTTCAGCAATCAATGCACCAACCTTAGCCGAAGCTTCAGAATTGGCTGTAGTGGTGAGGCTCTCACGAACATCTGATTCGAGGGTTGAAGCAGCAACGAGAGTATGTTGAGCCACATCATCAATTACCTGCGCCACAATATGATTGTTAGAGCGATAAATTGCAAGGCGAGGACGTTCGGGTGTACCTGACATCCCCTTACGAATTCGCTTATGGCGGCTTATGGTTGCTTGTCTACGACTATTAGCACTCATGTTTTTTATATATGAAGATTACAAAAATTAAGAAGATTAAATAAAGAAGCTAGAAAAAGCTTAGCTTTACTTCTTACCAGTCTTACCAGCCTTACGTCTGACAAATTCACCGAAGTAACGAATACCCTTGCCTTTGTATACTTCAGGAGGACGTACAGCTCGAATTTTGGCTGCTAAGTTACCAACGATTTCTTTGTCAATACCTTCGACAACAATAAATGTGCCTTGAGGTACTTTCTTGCCAGAGGCATCTTCAACTGCGAGGGAAACTCCTGTAGGAGGAATAATATCAACAGTGTGGCTATAGCCAACAGTCAGAACAATATTGCTGCCGTTCAAGTTAGCCCGATAACCAACACCTTGAATTTCCAACTTACGCTGAAAGCCAGTGGACACACCTTCGACCATGTTGGCAACGAGGGTGCGGAAAAGTCCGTGCTGTTGCCTTGCAGGACGAGATTCATTGGCACGATTAACAACTAAGTTGTTTTCTTCTTGCAGAACTTCCACAGTGGGTGGCAACACCCGTTTAAGTTCTCCTTTAGGTCCTTTGACGGTTACCTCTTGCCCAACGATCGAGACCGCAACTTTAGGGGGAAGAGGAATGGGACGTTTTCCAATACGAGACATGTCTGTTTTCCGTTGCTTGTAATGTTATGTGCTGAGTTAACAGCCTGAATTACCAGATCTTTACGATCTGAATTACCAGATATAGCAAAGGACTTCACCGCCGACACCCTGTTTACGGGCTTCGCGATCGGTCATGATCCCTTTAGAGGTGGAGATGATCGCAATGCCGATCCCACCTAATACACGGGGTAATTCTTTGGAGTTCGAGTAAACCCGTAAACCAGGTTTGCTAACGCGCTTGAGGCGCTTAATAATCGATTGACGATTTTTGCCTTCATACTTGAGGGCGACGACCAAAGCGCGGTCGATACTTTCGCCTGTTTCTTCAAAATCTGCGATAAAACCTTCTTGTTTCATCACTCGGGCTATGCTCAACGTCATTCTTGTGGCAGGAATGGAAGTTGTCTGATGCTTTGCAAGTGTTGCATTGCGAATGCGGGTAAGCATGTCCGAGATGGTGTCGTTGGTAGCCATCCTTATCTCCTAATTCGATCTACTTATGATTCTCTAAAGGGCATACCAACTGCTTTCAGGAGCGCACGTCCTTCTTCGTCCGTGTTGGCAGTGGTAATGATGGAAATATCAAGCCCCCGAATTTGCTCAATACTGTCGTAGCTGATTTCGGGGAAGATAAGTTGCTCGCGGACACCGAGGGTATAGTTACCACGTCCATCAAAGCTCTTGGGGCTAACACCGCGAAAGTCACGGATGCGAGGCAAGGAGAAGTTGATCAGACGATCCAAAAAGTTATTCATCTTATCGCGGCGGAGGGTGACCATCATGCCGACGGGCATTCCTTGACGCAATTTGAAACCAGCGATCGCTTTTTTAGCTCTAGTTACCACGGGCTTTTGACCAGCGATCGTCGCAATCTCAATCAAAGAAGCTTCTAGAGACTTAGCATTCTGAGCAGCTTCACCCAGACCGCGATTGATCACCACTTTCTCAAATTTGGGGACTTGATGAATGTTGGTGTACTTGAACTGTTCCATTAATTTAGGAACAGCCTGTTTGGCATAGACTTCGGTAAACGGTGTTAGCATTTTATCTTCCTCGATGAGTTTTCCTGGGCTTGGTCAGGTTGTGTAGAATTATTTCTTTTCAGTCTTAACGGAATCAACGATTTCGCCAGTCTTTTTCAACATTCTTACTTTCTTGCCATCATCCGTAAAGGTATAGCAAGAACGGCTAGCGGTCTTTTCCTTTTCAGAGTAAAGCAATACTTTAGAACTGTGGATCGGGAACTCACGAGTGATGATTTGTCCAGACTCGCCATCAGCTTGAGGCTTGACATGCTTGGTCTTGACATTCACACCTTCAACAATGATGGTGCTGTCTTTAGGGAAAACCTGTAACACCTTTGCTACGGTTCCTTTAGAGCTTCCTGAAATTACTTGAACTACATCATCTTTTTTGACATGAATCTTAAAAGACTTGCGGTTGCCGCGATAGGCAGGTTTTGACTTGAATGACATTACAGTACCTCTGGCGCTAGGGAGATAATTTTAGTGAAATTTTTATCCCGCAACTCACGCGCAACTGGACCAAATACGCGGGTTCCTTTGGGGTTGCCGTCTTGGTTAATGATTACAGCGGCATTGTCGTCAAAGCGAATTCTCATGCCGCTTTCACGGTTGATCGATGCTCTGGTACGAACAATTACAGCGCGGACAACATCCGATTTTTTGACTGGCATGTTAGGGGCTGCGTCCTTGACGGTGGCGATAATCACATCACCAACTCCGCCAAAGGCACGGTTACCACCAGCCAGTACACGAATACATAGCAGCTTTTTAGCCCCACTATTATCCGCCACGTTTAAATAAGACTCTTGTTGAATCATGGCTTATGCTTCCGAGCTAGATGAGAGAATCTCTACAACTTCCCATCGCTTTGTACGGCTGAGGGGACGAGTTTCCCGAATTTTGACGCGATCGCCTTCACGGGTTTTGTCTTCTTCATCGTGGGCTTTGAACTTGGTAGTTTTGACCACGATTTTTCCATATTTGGGGTGAGAGGTACGATTTTCGACCGCAACCACCACCGTTTTTTGCATTTTGTCGCTGACGACAACGCCAACTTTTTCTTTAACTGCCATTGCTAAAATTCCTATGTTTTGTAAATAGCTTTCTTAAGCTCTGGACTGACGTTCGCGTTCGACGGTCATCAGTTGAGACAAACGATGCTTAGCATGTTGGAACTGATGGGGCTGGACAGGTTGTCTAGTAGCCTGCTTGAAGCGCAGATCAAATAGCTCTTTCTTGACGGTCAAGATCTGAGCTTGCAACTCATCATCAGATAGCTCTCTGGTTTCTTGGACTTTTGGGAGTGCCATATCTTTACTCCTTCTCACGGATAACAAATCTGGTTTTGATCGGCATTTTAGCTGCGGCAAGACGAATAGCTTCTCTTGCAGTTTCTTCGGCTACGCCAGCAACTTCAAACATGATGCGACCGGGCTTGACCACTGACACCCAAAACTCTGGAGCACCTTTACCAGAACCCATACGGGTTTCAGCAGGACGCATTGTTACGGGCTTGTCTGGGAAAATGCGAATCCAAATCTTGCCACCGCGACGGATGTAGCGGTTCATGGCACGACGGGCAGCTTCGATTTGACGGGCGGTAATCCAAGAAGGTTCTAAAGCCTGCATGGCATAATCACCAAAGTTGATTTCAGTTCCTCTGGTAGCGGGACCTGCCATCCGACCGCGTTGCTGCTTACGAAATTTTGTACGTTTAGGACTTAACATGGTTCAAAACTTAAGGGTGACAGAAATTTATCCTTCAGCGCTAGAACGATCCTCAAATTGAGGACGACGTTGCTGGCGACGACGGGGTTGAGCGGCTGGAGCAGGAGCTTCTTCGCCTTGAATGATTTCGCCTTTAAAGATCCAGACTTTGATGCCAATGACACCATAAATAGTTCTGGAAGTTTTGTAGCTGTAGTCGATGTCCGCACGCAATGTATGCAGAGGAACACGACCTTCACGAACCCATTCAGTTCTCGCAATTTCAGCACCGTTAAGACGACCACTGATTTGCACCTTGATGCCTTCGATGCCTGCACGTTGCGCTCTTTGAATAGCTTGACGAACAACACGACGGAAGGAAACACGACGTTCGATTTGCTGAGCGATGTATTCAGCGATGAGAGGCGCTTCCGCATCAACTCTGGTTACTTCGGTGACGTTAATCCGAACTTGGCTAGTACCTGTCTTTTTCAGGGAACCGTCTTGTTCGAGATACTTAACTAATCCGACGCGCAATTGCTCGATACCAGCGCCACCACGACCAACAACAACTCCAGGACGAGCTGTGCGAATTTCGAGATCTACTTGATCAGCTTTGCGATCAATCAGGATTTCAGCGATACCAGCATTACTCAAAGTTTTTTCAATAAACTTACGGATTTTGCTGTCTTCTTCAGCCAAGACACCGTAGCGATTGACATCAGCGTACCAACGAGAAAGATGGGACTTGGTGATGCCGAGGCGTAACCCTGTTGGGTGAATCTTCTGACCCATACCTATTCTTCCTCTGATGGTTTGACGGTGATCGTAATGTGGCACGTTGGCTTACGGATTTGGTAAGCACGACCTTGAGCGCGGGGACGGAAGCGCTTGAGGCTAGGTCCCATATCGGCGAAGGCTTGGTTAACTACTAAAGATGCGGGATCTAGTCCTGCGTTATGTTCAGCGTTAGCTACAGCAGAACGCAATACTTTCGTAATTGGTTCGCAGGAGCGATAGGGCATGAACTCAAGAATCATCAATGCTTCGCGGTAGCTACGACCACGGATTTGGTCTAGTACTCGACGCACCTTGTGGGGTGACATCCGAATATATTTGGCTACGGCAGGGATTTCGTTTTGGGCGAGGATCATTTTTAACTACCTGTCTACCTATCTCTTAGCCTTTTTGTCGCTCTTGGCATGACCGCGGAAGGTGCGAGTAGGTGCAAACTCACCGAGTTTGTGTCCTACCATTTGCTCCGTGACATATACAGGAACGTGCTGTTTTCCGTTGTGACAAGCAATGGTATGCCCGATCATTTGAGGAAGAATAGTGGAAGCGCGTGACCATGTTTTGATAACTTGCTTTTCGCCTTTGGCGTTGAGCTTTTCAATTTTGGTCATTAGGTGATCAGCAACAAAAGGACCTTTTTTTAGCGATCGCGTCATAATTTGTACTCTCTAAATAAGTCTTTGCGCTTGGCGACTGCAAGGTAGCCGCTAAGCAAAAATTTAAGCGTTACGTCCGCCCTTACCGCGCTTCGAGGACTTGCGGCGACGACGAACAATCAAAGCATCACTAAGTTTGCCTTTCTTGCGAGTCTTATAACCCAAGGTTGGTTTACCCCAAGGAGTAACAGGTCCACTGCGACCGATAGGGGCGCAACCTTCACCACCACCATGGGGGTGATCGACGGGGTTCATGACCATACCACGGACTTTCGGACGACGGTTGAGCCAACGACTACGACCTGCTTTACCAAGACTGGTGTTGCTGTGATCGAGGTTACCAACTTGTCCGATTGTCGCGAAACAATCTTTGCGAATCAAACGGACTTCACTAGAAGGAAGCTTGAGGGTAACGAAATCGCCTTCCTTAGCTGCAATTTGAGCGCCAGCACCAGCTGACCGCACAATTTGCCCACCTTTACCGGGGACGAGTTCCACATTGTGAACAATCGTACCAAGAGGGATGTTTACCAATGGCATTGCGTTACCGATTTCAAAAGGTACATTGCTTGTACCTGCTTGAATCTTGTTGCCAACAGCGATTCCCTTGGGAGCAAGGATGTATCTCTTTTCGCCGTCTTCGTATTGCAACAGTGCAATACGAGAAGTGCGGTTGGGATCGTACTCGATCGCAATTACTTCAGCGATAATGTCGCGTTTATTGCGTTTGAAATCAATAATCCGATAGAGTCTCTTATGACCACCACCGCGTCTGCGGCTGGTGATAACACCACGGTTATTGCGTCCTCTTTTACGATGGACGTGGCTTGTTAAAGACTTTTCGGGTTCTGACTTAGTGATTTCCGAGAAGTCCGAGACAACAGTTTGTCTGGTACTTGCGGTATACGGTTTATATGCACGAACGCCCATAATTGTCTGGTTTTGTTAAAGAACAGTTCTCTGGTTTTTTTAAGCTAGTGCTTATACATCGGGGAACAAATCAATTTTGCTGCCTTCGGCAAGGGTGACGATCGCTCTTTTGATTTGAGCGCGTTTGCCTGCAAACTTACCAATCCGACGCGCTTGTGCGGGTGGGTTATGGGTGTTCACTTTTTTGACCGTAACTGAGAAAAGGCTTTCGATAGCTGCCTTGATCTCAGGTTTAGTAGCATCATGAAAAACATCAAATGTGTATTTGTTGCTTTCAAGTTGTCGGGTTGCCTTTTCATTGAGCAGAGGGCGACGAATGATATCGGGCAAGCGACGGGGATCGAATTCGGTAGGGATCTTAGCCATGGTGTTTCTTTCTTCTACTTAGATTCCGTTATTCTGCATCTTCGACCGTAATGATCTCTGTTGCTAACTTTGCATCGCCACCGTACACTTCATGAATTCTGGCGATCGCTGAGCGAGTTGCCACAATTTTTTCAGAGTTCAAAATGTCGAACATGTTGAGCTGATCAGCCGCAAGCAATTGTAGGTTCTGAATATTACGAGCAGAAAGAACAATGTTTTCTTCCTTGCGATCGGTGATAATCAGTGTCTTTTTGCCAACTGTCACACCCCAACGCTCAAGAGCTTGACATAATTCCTTAGTCTTAGGTTGAGCAAGGTTTACGGCAAAATCTTCAACGATAATTAAATCGGCTGTACGACCGATAAATGCCGTACGAAGAGCAAGACGACGCTCCTTGCGATTCATCTTGGTTTCGTAATCTCTAGGCTTAGGTCCAAAAATTGCACCACCACCACGGGTCAAAGGCGATCTTGTCGAACCTGCACGAGCGCGACCTGTACCCTTCTGTCTAAAAGGCTTACGACCACCACCACGAACTTCAGCGCGAGTTTTGCTGCTGGCTGTGCCTTGACGGGCATTGGCTAACTGTCTGACGAGGGCGCGATGAACCAAGCCTTTTGCGCTTGCTTCTTTAGCAACGCGCAGTTCTAGGCTTACTTCACCAACCTCATTCCCTGTCCAATCTATTACTGTAGGCATAACTTATATTCTCTCGATCTCACGAACAAACTACTTAGTCCCTATTTCGCGCCTTTACTTGCGCCTTTATTTAGCCTTGCCGATAATTACGGTAGGAATGACGTTAAGCAATGCGCCGGGCTTACCAGGGACTGCTCCTTTAATTAGCAACACATTGTTCGCTGCATCGACTTTGACTATAGTTAGCTTCTTCACGGTGATTTGCTTACCGCCAAGACGACCAGCCATCCGCTTACCAGGATAAACACGACCTGGGGTAGTACCTGCTCCAGTCGAACCAGGTTGTCTGTGGTTCTTAGAACCGTGAGCCATCGGACCGCGACCAAAGTTGTGGCGCTTTTGATAACCAGCGAAACCTTTACCAATGCTAGTTCCAATCACATCAACGATGTCGCCATCCTTGAACTGACTTACGTCTAGAGTCTGACCAATTGTGAAATCACTAACGTTATCGAGACGATATTCACGGAGGTGCTTTACAGGCTCAGCGCCAGACACTTTCAAATGTCCTAGCTCTGGTTTGCTGAGGAGCTTTTCACGAGTCTTACCGTAACCAATTTGAATAGCTTTATAGCCTTCTTTGGTTTCAGTCTTAACTTGTGTAATTGTACAGGGACCAGCAAGAACAACTGTTACAGGAACAGCGTTGCCATCCGAATCGAATACTTGGGTCATGCCAAGTTTTGTGCCGAGAATTCCGACAGTCATTAAAATTTAGCTCCGCTTGCTTGACGTTCAAATTTTCGCGCAGACGTAGGTCTGTCGATTTTTGACAGGCTCAAAAGAGATCGGTTTCGATCTTAGTAAGAAGTATGAGTTTTGAAGGCTGTTTAATGGACTTCGAGACGACTTACAGAAGATGTCTAGCCTAACTACTAGACGTGAGAAACACAATCTCTTGGGTTGGTTGCTATAGGTTAAAGACTTTTAAGTTTCTTTAGATCGCTATACCAATGCATGACTCAGACTTAAGAAAGCAAGCTCTTGACTTATTTCTCTCAGTTTCTGTTTTTAGTCACGATTAGCAATCATAACTCTATGTGAGATATTTTGTCTATGATTTTTAGAAAAAAATTAAAAAACTAGCAAAATCACTGTCCCGATTTAAAATTCACTACTAAAAATTACTAATAGACTTGCCAATAGGTTACAGAAGGTATATTTCAGTAGCGATACACAAGGTATATTAATTAGGAGTATATGCAAGTATAGTTTTTTTCAAATGAGTGAGTACTCATTTGAAACCAAAAAATAATTTCAGTAAGAGTTTTCATTTTGCCGTAGGCAAAATGAAAACCGCCATATATTTGATATTTGTTGTCTGGACTGTGTAAGACATTTTTGAGGGGGGAGTTAAAAGCATTTGCTCAAAACACCAAAATATTTTTGAATTTTATTCATGTGAAGCAAGTTAAGCGGCGAGAGTGGAGAATGAAAACAGCCCAATCGATATTTTCTGAGGCTTCTAATATTTCTGAATTGATGGCATACAAGGATTGCGATCGCGAGCAAATTCATCTGTTAGGACATATTCAGCCCCACGGCATTCTGATTGGTATCAATGAGTCAGAATTGAAAATTGTACAGATTAGTGAAAACACAACCCAGTTTTTCAACTTGTCCGCCAGTACATTTATCGATCAGCCTTTAAGCATCCTATTTCCACAGAATCAGATTGATATTTTAGTATCCGCTTTTTCCCATGGATCTTTAGAAGCATTTAATCCGATTAAGCTGACCGTTCAAATCAAACGCAAGAAGTATCTGTTTCAAGGTGTGATGCATCGTTCCGATGGATTGCTTATTCTAGAATTAGAACCCTTACCCAAAGATGGGAATTCTCGTCTGAGCTTTTACTATTTGGCAAAATCTGCGGCTGTAAATGTGAGGAAAGCTCAAGATTTTGAGGAAATGATCGATTTATTGGTTAATGAGGTTCGGGAAATCACTGAATATGATCGTGTAGTTATCTATAAATTTGATACAAACAATAGCGGGGCTGTGATTGCTGAAGCCAAGGCTGAGAAACAAGAATCTTTGCTGGGACTACATTATCCTGCTTCTGATATTTCTGAAATTGCCCGTAAGCTTTACTGTAAGAATTGGCTACGTATAATTGTAGATTTAAACTATCAACCTGTTCCGATCATTCCACCCAAAAATCCGCTCACCCAAGAAACCCTCGATCTCAGCTTGAGTACGTTGAGAAGTGTCTCTAAATTTCATGTGGAATATTTGCAAAGAATGGGGGTTTCTGCTTCTCTCGGCATCTCGTTAATTAATGCAGGGAAGCTATGGGGGATGATTGTCTGCCATCATTACAAGCCTAAATATATTGACTATGAGACCAGAAAAGCCTGTGAGTTTCTCGGTCAGATCATGTCTGTGGAGATCGTCAATAAGCATGAACAAGACCTCAAAAAAGCGCAGGAAAAAATTAAGGCGGTACAATCCAAACTAAAGCAAAATATCTTTAATAAGTATCAATCAATCAATCAATCATTTACCCCAGATACAAACGATTTACTAGATTTAGTTAATGCCCAAGGCGCAGTTATCTGCTTAGACAATCGCCTTTCTGAGATTGGCGAATGCCCTCCTCAAAAAATTATTAGCGAATTAATTTCATGGCTAGAGCATAAATCACAAGATATTTTTCATACTAGTTGTTTAAGTCAGTTATACCCTGAAGCCATCAAGATTAAAGATCAAGCTAGCGGGTTACTTGCCATTTCCATTGTGCTTAATCATACTTCCTATCACATCATTTGGTTCCGATCTGAAGTTATTCAAACTGTAAATTGGGCGGGTGATCCAAACAAATTGGGGAATCTTGATGATGTTCTTGATCCATCACCACAGCGATCTTTTGAGCTATGGAAAGAAACGGTGAAAGCGAAGTCTTTACCTTGGGACGAAGTAGAAATCGAAGCTGCCTTGGAACTGAGAAGTACGCTCATGCTCGCAGCCTTAGAGTTTTCACAACAATCACTAAAACTAGAAGCTGAACGCGCCCATGTGGCAAGTCAGGCTAAAAGTAATTTCTTAGCGAGGATGAGTCACGAATTGCGGACTCCTCTCAATGCAATTTTGGGATGCACTCAATTAATGCATCATGAGAATTCTTTAACTCAGACTCTTGGGGAATACGTTAGCATCATTAGTCATAGTAGTGAACATCTATTGAACTTAATTGATGATGTTTTAGAGATGTCAAAGATTGAAGCAGGAAAAATTGTACTTGAGGAAACCAAGTTTGATTTTTATCTATTTCTAAATAATCTGCAAGAAATGTTGCAAATTAAGGCTAAGGACAAAAAATTACAGCTAATCTTTGCCATACATCCTAATTGTCCTCAGTACATTAAGGCTGACGAAAGAAAAATTCGCCAAATTTTATTAAATCTGCTGGGAAATGCGATCAAGTTTACGAGTAAGGGGTATGTACTCCTTCGTGTTTCCCCGTTAGATATAGAAGAAGTATCTTCAAAAGTTGTTATACATTTTGAAGTAGAAGATTCTGGACTAGGGATTGCACCAGAAGAAATCGACAAGCTATTTGAAGCTTTTGTCCAGACTGCTTCGGGTCGAGCAACACAGACTGGAACTGGATTGGGGTTAGTAATCAGTCAACAATTTGCTCATTTTATGGGTAGTCAAATTACCGTAAATAGCATGTTGAATAAGGGTACAATTTTTCAGTTTGATATTGCAGTTGAACAATTTTCTAGTGAAGACATTGAAATAAATCAGCAAATAGATTTGGAGCAACCTGCCGTAGTAATTACAGAAGAGGAGAGTACACAAGCATCTTCCACTTCTTTGCGAATTCTATTGGTTGAAGATAACACCTTTAATCAAATGATTGCTTTGAGACTATTGGCAAAACTTGGTTATCAAGCAGATTGTGCCATAAATGGATTAGAGGTTTTAAAAGCACTAGAACTCAAATCCTACGATCTAATTTTTATGGATTTACAGATGCCAGAGATGGATGGTTTGGAAGCAACTCGCCGAATCCGTTTAATTGAGAAAGATGCATTGCCAACCAATAAGATAAAAATCGTAGCAATGACTGCGAATGCAATGGCAGAAGATCGTGAGAACTGTATTCTGGTTGGGATGGATGATTTTATTAGTAAGCCTGTACGAATCGATGATCTGGCTACTGTATTAAAAAAATTTCAAAGATATAGTAATGCAAATTCTGCTTAGGACGTAAAACCCAAAAGAGAATGGTGGCACAAAGTGCCACCATTCTCTTTTGGGTTTTGATTCATCTTAACTAAACAGTTCTTTACTTCAGATCTTTGCTTTGTAACCCACATTCCGCTCTTATTTTACTGAAAAAAATATTTAGAAAGCAAATCCTTATACAGCAAGTATTTTGGGCTTTAATCCCAAAAGAATCACTATTTTAACAATTTAAATAATGATTCACTAATAGGAATTACTATCATTAATTTCTCAGGAAATCGCTGAAACCCTCATTGTCTCGTTGTAAATATTTTTAGGCTTCCATTACGAGCGGAATGTGGGTTGTAAAGTTTGCCATAGAGTTATGCCAGCCAACCAAGATAAGCTTGCTGCCAATGGAATAAATAGAATCCCTCCAACGATTTCTAGAGGGGCGATCGCCCGCAGCACCCACACATGGACTAGATAAGTAGTAAAACTTGCCTGAGAGAATGTTTTAATCTGGGGTTGAATGGCTTGCCGAAACTCAGAAGTGGGAGGTAGTTCAAAGTTCTGACTCTCACTTTTGGGGTTTGAATTTTTCCAAGAAATTGACCATAGCAAGAAGGAGAAAGTCAAGAAAAGTACAGTTGGACGGGTATAGTGACCGACTGCTTCCGCCGAGTTTTTGAGTATTGCTGTCCAATAGAATTCGCTTAATTCAATAGTTGCAGCGATCGCAAATAAATATCCCCATGAAGGCGATCTCCAATTTGTGACAAATAGATTCGTCCAACCATGATCTTTAGCTAACCAAATGCCTATTTGAAAGTAGGATAGCCAATAGATGACATGATCGCCATTGGGAAGAAAATTTGTCATATTTGGTAGCCATCCAAAAATTGCCGATCCCCATCGCAAGCTAAATAGAGCAAAAGTAATGAGAAGTAATACAATTAGTCTTCGCAGAGAAAAGTTAAGGCGGCGTAGTAATGGATAAACTATGTAGCATTGGAAGATAATTCCGAGAAAATAAAGGTGGTAGTCTCCCATGCCCGTAGAGAGTGCCTGCCAGATTTGTTGTCCCCGCTCTAGCCAATCTGCTGCCAGAAACTGCGATCGCCCAACGACATTGAGTAAAGTAAATAGCAAATAGGGGGGAACGATTCGCCATAGGCGGCGTTGGACAAATATTTTTAAATCAAAAGTGCGCTTCTCTTCTGATTTAGCGAGGGCAAAACCTGACAAAATCACAAATAACGGTACTGTAAAGCGCCCGACTTGGTTAATGATTGTATCAATAAAGATTTCAGGACTGATGGTAGACGTATCATTTACACCAAACCACCAGTGATGAGAAGCATGAATGCCGATCACAATAGTGGTGGCGATCGCTCTTAGCAGATCAGAGAGTTCCCAAGTCATGAATAAACCTAGATGATAGAAGCCCCGCGAAGCAATGCTCCTATCATTTAACATGATTAGGGATGCGTAGTAAAATCAAGAACCAAATTTTTGTGAAGCGGCTTAGCCGCTTCACAAAAATTTGGTTCTTGATTAAATCTCAGGATTCTTAGAGCATATAGATCTTAGGGATTTTTAAATCGCCATTCTCAAGATTTTTCAAAAGATTTACCATACCGTCTTTTCCACTCAGTTGCACGGTTCGCAAGATGAGTAAGCTATCTTCTAGTAAAGTTTCCACATCAATGGATTGATAATCAGGAAGATAGGCTGGTAAACGACTTGTCCCTTCACCTAAGAGAATTGCCGCACCATGCCAATTTTGATTTTTGAGGTGATATAGTCCAACCGCAATTTGCAAAATACCTTGATAAAAAGCCCGATCGCTCTGCCAAGCATCATTCCAAATCGCCTCTAAAGTGTCATGACAAGCATAATAATCACCACTATTAAACTGAGCGATCGCTTCTTCAAAGGTCATATTCTCAATGCTTTTGATGTTATGTCTATAATCTAAAACCCAAGCGATAGTTAAGCCGCAACTATCACCTAAAGTGTAAAAGGGGCGCGAAGCGCCCCTTTTACACTTTAGGTGATGTGATCCAAACAATGATTAGGCAAAAATGCAGTCCAACCATTGTCCAATTTGACGCGACAGCTAACGCTAATCACTTGCTCAACGACACCTTTATGATTGGCATACTGTTGACGGTTCGCATTCACAACCACGCGATCGCCTACTTTAAAATTTTTACTTAGAGATTTATGATCTGCACCTTGTTTTTTATCAGTGATATTAGGAATCGCCGCTTTTTTGAGAGTTGGGGCAGAATGAAAGGTCAAGGAAGCAGCTTGCTGTCCATTTACTTGATAGTTATAGCCACGACCTTGGATAAGCTGCAAGCTACCAATCTGAACATTCGATAGATACTGCACAAAGCGATCAACAGATATTTCCATTGCTTCGGCAAGGTCTTCAAACATAACAGGATAACTCCAATAGTTTTCACCCACTTGTAGGTCAGCTAGCTCTTTCCATGCGTCAAATAGTTTTTGTCCAAACTGTGATTCTAGAGCATCGGCGCGATCATTTGACTTAGTAACAGAACTTGTGGTGCTGCTAGATGTCAGAGTTTCAAGTGTTTTGAGCAAGCGTTCAGCAACGCGATCGCTGGCTTCAGTTCTTGCTCGAAGATATTCGAGAACCTGCTCAAACAAAGATTCACTAACATTGACCGTCATAAAACTACCCGCACTAATCGCCTTTAATAACCTATCTGAAAACTGCTTGTTGAAACTCTGAAGTGTCAGAAAAATTTAGCTTTTAGACTTTTATACATATCCTCTAAATTAACATCAATACGCTAACACCGAAAAAGTTTAAAAGTAAAATCAAACAGATCAAGTCATAACTCGCCACATAAAAACTAGGTTTTAGGGATTCAAGGTTAACGGTGCGCTAAATAAGTAGATGAGCATAATTAATTACAAACCCAAACCCATAAAGTTTTGCCCTTGCGGGGCAAAACTTTATGGGTTTGGGTAATTTATTTTGTACAAATACTTAACAAACTTAATTCTGCTTGATTCTGTTATTACTCCCTCCTTGATGTGATCAATCAAGTCCAGCTTGCCAATTTTTGGGTAAGGGTTCATTACAAAACTGATGAATTTCGGTAATGCGCTCAAATAGCCAAGGATAATTTTGCCGATAAGTAGGAAGTAAACCTAATGGGGACAACAAAGCTGCCGCAGTCAGATCGGCAACACTAAAGCGATCGCCCACCAGATAGCCATCTTGCCAAAATTCACTGAGCATCGCGATCGCCTCGTCAATTTTCTGAGCAGCAATCTTTGCTGAATCAGCATTAATCCCATACTGCGATCGGACAATTGCAATCACAGTTTGACTCATCCAAGAAGGATCAATCTGTTTTCCCTCATTAGCTCGAAACTGATAGTACACAAACCGCGCCGCCGTACCAATAAATTCATCAAAATAATCTTCCAATCGTAAGGCTTCCTTTTGTTGCCAAGTATCTTCTAAATACAGTGGTGGGTTCGGTTGATAGTCTTCCAGAAACCGAATAATTTCGGTGGAGTCAGCGACTACAGCGGGACAGTTTTTTTGCTGCGGCAATAGCACAGGCACAGTATGTGAACCTGAAAGCGGCTTAACCCGTAAAATATGCAAAGCGGGAGTGAGATTTTCAACTTGATAAGGAATTTGCTTATAGCCAAGAGCCAGCCTAGCTTTACGGCAATAGTGCGAAGTACTGAATTGTAATAAAAGCATGGCTTTAAAGCTTTAAAATTGGCAAACTAAACAAATTGGGCGGCTATAGCAAAGCAAGTTTTGCTTAGGACAAAATCCCAGAAGATGAGTGGCGGCGCGAAGCGCCGCCACTCATCTTCTGGGATTTTGGTTTGTACTAGCTAACTCTCGCTTTGAACTAAAATCCAAAACAGAGTTGGCAAGCTAAGCTCGCCAACTCTATTTTGGATTTTAGTTCAAAAAAGTAGCAAATCATATGGTATAGTCTCGACTAAATTTTTACGGTCTAATGGTGCTGTCGCCTATGCAAGCCAATCCAGTCTTTAAACCTACAACTTCTCACTCTGGTTATCAGACCTCTCAATCTGGTTATCAAGCCTCAGTACCTGTGACTGTGTATCGAGAACTGGCTGCAGAGTTGCAATCTACTCAAGCAAAACTATCATTTTTTCAGTTACAAAATGAGCAGCTAACTAAGCAAAATCAAATGCTCTTGCAAGAGTTTGAAGCGATCGCCCAATCCACAGATCGAGTTCAAGCAATTCTCACCCAGTCTAATTTACCTGAGTCCAAGCTATCCGATGTTTTAGCAGGTATCCGTGCTTCTTCACAAATTAATCCTGCACCATCAAGAAGTAATCCTCAACCTCAAGGTCGTCCTCCCGCAGCTAAGCCTCGTCCTGCTGAAAAGCCCGCTCAGGTTAGTCCTCGTAAAGTTGCTGTGCAGCAGACAACCAACGCTATCCAAGAAGCAATTTCTAGGGCAAGACAACTTGCCACTGAGCCAGTACAACCTATTGATAGCGATTCAATGGCTAGTGAAGCTCTATATTACGATAGTTCTTTTGCCGCCTTTGAAGCTCCTGCTCCCACCCCGACCCCAAAAACAAAAGTATTACCTAAGTTAGAAATTCGTGAAGAAATATCTTCTCGACCTCTTCGCACCGAGTCGATGGAAGAGACAAATGAGTCTACTGGCTTAAGTGGTTGGGTCTTAACTGCAACAATTGTAGCGATCGTGCTTACTTCTTTTGGTGCTGGTTATTTGCTGATGCGCCCATTTGTAAAATAAATCCCCCAAATTAAAAACAGCGAAAAGCGCCGTTTTTAATTTCTTGTAAAAGCGGCGCAAAGCGCCGCTTTTATTTTTTATACCAATTCAAAAAAGTGTGAAGACACTTTTTTGAATTGAAAACCAAACCCAGCAAGGGTTTTAAAGACACAAAATGGCATAGCCATTTTGTGTCTTGGTATTAATGGGCTATAGGTATAAAATTAAGTCATGGATAGACGTAAGTTTTTAGTTTTAAGTGGGGCGGCGATCGCCGCGCTTGGGGGATGTCAAGTATCAAATCCTTTTGATCAGCGCGATCGCTTAAGGATTATGGGTTTACTAGGAGCCATACCCAGTAAAGTTATTAATCAATTTGAGTCAGCTTCCAAAACCAAGATTGAATTTAAAGCCGAAAATGCACCCTCAAAGCTTTGGCAAGAACTACAAAACTATCCCAATATTGCTAAAGAGAAAGCACCGCATCTTGTCAGTATTGGTGATAGTTGGCTAGATCAAGCGATCGCTAAATCTTTAATCCAACCCATCACTCCAGATTTACTAGCGAAAATTCCCAAATGGCAAAAACTGTCTCCCCTTTGGCAGCAAAGCGTTACACGCAATAATCAAGTGTGGGGAATTCCCTATCGCTGGGGAGCAACAGCGATCGCTTACCGTAGCGACAAACTGAAATTTAATATTACTCAATGGTCTGACCTATGGCGACCAGAATTAAAACTAAAGCTATCCTTACCAGACGACGCGCGAGAAGTAATTGGTTTAGTTTTAAAAAAGATGGGGCAATCTTATCAACTAGAAAACTTAGTTGAACGTCAAGATATTTTCGCCACACTGACGCAAGAACTAAAAAGCCTTAACTCACAAGTTTTAACCTACTCTTCTGATAATTACTTGCAGTCTCTACTAGCAGACGATACATTCGCAGCAGTAGGGTGGACAAGTGATATGCACAAAGCCCAAAAGCAAAACCCCAACCTCAAAGTGGTGATTCCCCAAAATGGCACAGCACTCTGGAGCGATCTTTGGGTAATACCTAAAGGAGAATTAGCGATCGCGGCTACCGAATGGATGAATTTTTGCCTAACGCCTGAGATTGCTGCTCAAATTACATCTCTGACTGAGGCAGTTAGCGCATCCAGTGAGTTAGATCAAGTTCCCGCTAGTGTCAAAGCTGATCCAATCAAGTTTTTCTCACAGGATATCCTCACCAAAAGTGAGTTAATCGCACCTTTGTCTCCATCAACGCTTACACAATACAAAGATCTTTGGACTAAGCTGCGATCGGGAACTATATAAACACTTATAGCAATGCTTGAGTAATCAAAACCCAAAAGAGCAATGGCGGCGCGAAGCGCCGCCATTGCTCTTTTGGGTTGCTACTATATCTAAGTGATTTGGCGTAATTAAGAAACAAATTTAAAACCTGTATAGCTCACTTATCAAGCTGTACAAGTTTTTGAGATTTATATTTAATTATGACTACTTATTTAGGCAAAAGTTTTAAATTGGTATAATTTGCCAATAGTAGTTAGTAAATAATGAATATTTACTATTAGGGAATAAGTAAAGATGAAACTTTACATTTGGCGATCGCTATTCCAATACCCTAAATTAGTGTTTGTGACAATATTCCTTGGCGCAATTAGTTGGTGTGGGCAAGTCGCAGGGCAATCAAAAAGCAATAGTTCCTACGGTTTAGGAGTAGTCCGAAATCAATCTCATATTGGACAGGTCAGATGTGCAGATTTAGCTAATCTTGTTTCTATCGATCTGCTTGCTCCAGACGACGGAGCAAGAACACTTTCAGAGCATCCAACTTTTTATTGGTATATCGAGCATAAGTCACTAGCACCTAAAAATTCCACAGCAGTAAGTTATAGCAATAATTTTTATGTGGATTTTTTCGTGAGGGATGGGTTTGCTCGTAATGCAAAATCAATTTTTCGTTCTCGGTCAGAATTAACTCCTCAAGTCAAGTCTGGGCTATATCGATTTGAGCTGCCAGCCAACGCTCCTTCTCTTGAAGTAAATAAAACCTATAGTTGGCATATTCGTTATATGCAACCTAGCAGTCAAGACAATAGCGACGTTACTAATCAAATTGACATTAGAGCAATTATCAAGCGAGAAAGTAATCCTTCAGTAATCGAGAAAGTTAAAGCTGCTTCTACGCATTTAGAGAAGGCGAGAATCTTTGCCGAAAATCTTTATTGGTATGATGCTCTTGATGCGTATACCACATGGATTGATGCAAATCCTAATGATAGAGAAGCTTTACATGAGCGGCTAGCAATGTTAGATCAAATAATCGAAAGTTATCCTAAGAAGAAATGTATTGGTAAATATAACGTAAACAATGCAAGCTTAATTAACTCTAAGCAGTCAATCCCACAAATCATGAAATATAGCCCATCAAGATAAGTGTAGCGATGCCCCGCATTCCGCGCAGGGCATTACTCTATGTAGCGTATGGATAGTTGTAATCACTGCGTTTACGCCATTCCATTTCATTGTTCACAACTTTATGTAGACATTCTTCAACGATAAATGGAGCATTGCGCCAATTAATATCATCACGTTGCAAGATCCAACTCACTTGCTCCAGTGATTCTTCCAGTTCCGCCTCAAAACGTGCCAAAGGTAGAGGGATTTTTTCTAAATTTGGAGACTCTACACAAACAGCGATCGCTTCTTTGAGAACCGCCACAACTTCTTTTCCATATACTTCTCGCGCCCTCAGTCTCAATGATTTATAGCCTTTCTCTGAGGTTGCATACATTGGAGGTAATCGATTTAATACATAGGCAGTTGCCTCGCCTAGATCGACTGTTTCGGCGATCGCAGGATGTAATTTCTGAATTTGGTGATAGGCAAGCGACAATACTAATTTTTCTAGTACATTGCTAAATTGATAATTGACATCCACCATATAGGTTTGAAAATCTTTAGCCTTCTGCTCATCCCGACTAGGATTGATTGATGTTTGAACCTGTCTGCCTTTCCAAGAAATTTCAGGTGGCTTACGTCCAAAAGCAGTTTCATCTCGACCTGCAATTGCCTCGCGTTTACCTGTGACTATATAAGTATTGCTCACGGCACTTTTGAGCTTGACTGTAATCAAGGCATTCTCTAGAGCGGTAGGAATATCTTTCCAAGAGGCATTTTCTGCGCCTAAGATTTGTTGGAGGGCTGCCAGCGATCGCGCATGACTAGCTACCTCCTGTGATGGTAGAGGTCTTACGTCTCTTAGTGCGTCAGGTTTCACACTTACGAGCGCCCGACGTACTGCCGATTCAATTTGCGATCGCATTTCGGTGGCAGCCTTTTTGCGCTGCCTCAGCCATCCTACTTTCGATGTGGCATACATCGGTGGCAGGCGATTGAGCGCATAGGCTGCGACTTCGCTTAAATTAATCTGATCGCGTCGATATTGCGGTAAGTGAGAGATTTGTAAATCAATTTCTGCAATTACCAGTTCCTCTATTGCATTTTTGCAACTTTGCATATCAAGCCGTCCCAAACCTAATATGAAATTGAAGTGTTTCTAAGGTTAAAAAATATTCAGTTTAGACTAATTGCAAATTTTTTGGGAATTGCAAAGAAATCAAAATTAAAATTATTTAGACATTATAGCAATTGACATAATACTTACAAAAAAGTTCAAGTTCATAAATTTATATCTTTAACCCCAAGAAATTAGTGGCGCTTCGAGCCGCACCACTAATTCTTATTTTTTTTGCTGCGATCAATACGATATAGCCAGAGCATTAAAGCTAATACTCCAATTTGTAAAGCTAAGTTTCCTAAATTGGCTTCTAAATCTCCATTTCCAGCAATTAATCTCGCGAAAAAGATGACCGCACCAATAAATCCCGATCCTGCAAAGGCTATATAAATAAATATGCGGAGTCCGCGATAGGGGGATTTGGCTTCACGTCTTAGGCGATCGTACTGTTCAGAATTTAGTTTAGACACGTTTTTTATTGAGCAAAAATATCTTAACAATCAAATAATTGATGGTGGCGCTTTGCGCCACCATCAATTATTTGGTTTTCATGGCTGTGCGATCGCATAGCCAAATAGTATTACCAGTAATCAATCGTGATGGATATTGATTAACATCCCCTTGAGGTGCTAACACCGCAGTTAAAGATTTTGCCTTAGCAGCACCTTCGATCATGAAAATAATCTCTTTCGCCTGATTAATTAAAGGAACAGTCATGGTGATCCGAGGTTGTCCATCTTTTTCGCCCACTGTTATAAGGCGATCGCCAACTTTGAGAGCCTTAGTGTGCGGAAATAGCGAGGCTGTATGTCCGTCGTCCCCCATACCCAGCAAAATCAGATCGAATTGAGGGAATTCTCCTCCACTGACACCAAAAAATTCTTGAATATGCTGCTCATATTGGGCGGCAGCGATCGCGGGATCAGCAGCATCAGTAGGGACTGCATGAATATTTGACTCAGGAATAGCTACATGATTCAGCCATGCTTGGCGAGTCATCCCTTCATTACTTTGTGGATCGCTGACAGGTACATAGCGCTCATCTCCCCAAAAAACATGAACCTTTGACCAGTCCCATTCTTTATTTGCTAAGAGTTCATACAGAACACGAGGTGTACTACCACCTGCAGCAACAATGGTAAAACGTTCCCCTTTAGAGAGTGCTTCATCGTAGGCAAGCTGACACAATAACAATGCTCTTGAGGCAATTTCAGCGCGATCGTTCCAAATTTCTACTTGTCTAGCCATAAAAAATACCTCTGTAGCGAAGAAATGGTGGGAATGGAGTAAATGATGCGTTTTGTATATTTTTTGATAAATATTGATCAATATTCATCAATATTTATCAATCAATCTTAAGAGAGGTGTCTTTTATTTCATTTTGTGTGATTTTTGACAGTACTAACGAGTAAATGTATTAACCTATAAAATGTTAGAACAATATTAAGGTTAAGGTAAATAGTCATGACACCTGCTATCATACGCCTCTTCTGGGACTCAGTTAGCCAAGCACAGCCAAATCTACTCTTAAATCTTGATGATGATGGACTGATGAGCTGGTTAGTTGAACAAGTCCAACAACGTTCTTCGCTTGACTCTCATCAACAAAATGATCTCAGCGACTACATCAGCAATCGCCTACCCTTAATTCGAGAAATGGCATATCAGAACTAGTTCGCTAGAAGATGAGGCATTGGATTTTTTTTAATTCTAAGATTTTTTAAGATATTAATTTTATTTTCATTCTGATTTTATTTTGAGTTCGGTTTAAGCCCATTCATTTTTCAAGTACTAAATTTTGATTATGAAAAGAGGCTAACTACATATATTTATATATTTAGGGGATTTTTCTAAAGGGGAACATCTCAGATTTCTGACAGTACCATCCGCCAAAATGTTAGGATACTTGCCTGAGCTATGCGATCGCTGATTTCATTGCTCTACAAACTACTCACAGTTATTTCTAGCAATTATTTCTAGCGTATGTTATTTGCAAGAATCATCGATTTATTACGTAGCGGTCTAACTAGTCAGTCCTATATCGTACGTGGTTGGGTGCGGACAAAGCGTGAAGGTAAGGAAATTACTTTCTTAGAACTAAATGATGGTTCATCACTACAGGGATTACAAATAGTTTTACCGCAGACGATAGATGACTATGAAACGCTAATTAAGCAAATAACTACAGGCACATCGATTGAGGTGTCTGGCACTTTAGTTGAGTCCATGGGCAAAGGACAAAGGGTAGAAATGCAAGCTACAGCGATCGCGGTTTTTGGCACTGCTGATCCTGAAACCTATCCTTTGCAAAAAAAACGTCACTCGATCGAATTTCTTCGGACGATCGCGCATTTGCGTCCCCGTACAAATATGTTTGGGGCCGTATTTCGCGTGAGAAATGCTTGTGCCTTTGCAATTCACAAATTTTTTCAAGAACGGGGGTTTTTATGGGTACATACACCAATTGTCACTGCTAGCGATTGTGAAGGTGCGGGTGAAATGTTTGGTGTCACCACCTTTGACTTAAATAAAGTAGCAGCGGCGGGTAAGCCCGTTGATTTCACTCAAGACTTTTTTGGGAAGCCAGCTTTTTTAACGGTCAGTGGTCAACTAGAAGCCGAAATCATGGCAACCGCCTTTTCTAATGTCTATACTTTTGGCCCCACTTTCCGCGCCGAGAACTCGAATACTTCGCGCCACCTTGCCGAGTTTTGGATGATTGAACCAGAAGTTGCCTTTTGTGATCTCGAAGGTGATGCGGATCTAGCCGAAGATTTTCTTAAATATATTTTCAATTATGTTTTGGAAACTTGTCCAGAAGATATGGAGTTTTTCCAAGAACGAGTAAATGCTCAAGTAATGACCAATGCCCGCAAGATCATTGATGAAAAATTTGAGCGAATTACCTATACAGAAGCGATCGCCATTCTCGAAAAGAGCAGTAAAACCTTTGAATTTCCAGTGTCGTGGGGATTAGATCTGCAATCGGAGCATGAGCGATTTTTAGCAGAAGAACATTTCCAAAAGCCCGTGATCGTGATGGATTATCCACTGGGAATTAAAGCATTTTACATGCGAGTGAATGAAGATACTGCAAGCGATCGCCAAACAGTACGCGCAATGGATATTCTCGCTCCGGGAGTTGGAGAAATTATCGGCGGTTCGCAACGTGAAGAACGCCTTGATGTATTAGAAACCAGAATTCGCAGTGTTGGTCTAAATCCTGAAGATTATTGGTGGTATCTCGATCTGCGTCGTTATGGCACTGTGCCTCATGCTGGTTTTGGGCTAGGTTTTGAACGTCTAGTGCAGTTCATCACAGGCATGGGAAATATTCGCGATGTAATTCCTTTTCCTCGATTTCCTCAAAGTGCAGAGTTTTAGGCAGCATAAAGGGCTCGTTGCGCCTTTTATGCTGCGTGAGCTAATTCGCCCATGATGTAAGTCGCCGCGATCGCCCGATCATCACCCATAATGATCGTCGCAAATAGTTGATCGGAGATCTCGGCAAGTGTGGTTGCGATCGCTTCTGAAGATTGATTTCTTAACGCCATAATTGGTGTTGAGCGCAGATTTAGCACCACAAAATCAGCTTCCTTCCCAATTTCAAAATTACCTAATTTATCCTCAAGACATAACGCTCTTGCCCCCCCCAAAGTCGCCAGAAATAATGCTTGAAATGCTGACAACTTTTGCGATCGCAACTGGGCAACTTGATAGGCAGCACTAGCAGTTTTCAAAATCGAAAAACTGGTTCCTGCACCCACATCGGTTCCTAATCCGACTTTCACAGGAGTTTCTAAAGATTTAGCTTTTTCTAATTTGAATAGTCCGCTTCCCAAAAACAGATTGGAAGTTGGACAAAAGGCGATCGCCGATTTTGCTTCTGATAATCTCGCAAATTCGCGATCAGTAAGTTGGACTCCGTGAGCAAATACTGATCTTTCAGTCACTAAACCTGCACGATCATAGACATCCAAATAACCATCGCTTTCAGGAAATTCAGCAACAACCGCTTCCACTTCTTTCACATTCTCTGAAAGATGCGTATGTAGATAAACATCAGGAAATTCCTGCAAAAGTTTACCGATATTAGTTAATTGTTCTGGTGTCGATGTCAGTGCAAATCTCGGCGTAACTGCATAAAGTAAGCGATCGCACTTGTGCCATTTCTCAATTAGCTGCTTAGTTTCTAGATAGGAAGATAAGGCTGTATCTCTTAAAAATTCTGGAGCATTACGATCCATCATTACCTTGCCAGCAATCATCCGCAAATTACGACGCTGCGCTTCTTCAAAAAAAGCATCCGTCGATTGTGGAAATACTGCGGTAAATACCAAGGCAGTTGTAGTTCCATTTCTCAATAACTCATTGAGAAAGATAGAGGCAATCTCCAAGGCATAATTGCGATCAGCAAACTTCCGTTCTGTGGGGAATGTATAGGTACTTAGCCATTCTAATAACTGCTCTCCATAGGAAGCAATCATCTCCGTCTGCGGAAAATGAATATGCGTATCGATGAATCCTGAGACAATTAGGCGATCGCGATACTCTGTGATCGGAAGATCTGCATATTTCGTTTGCAGATCTTGGTAATTACCAAGATCTTTGACTTTGCCATTTTCAACTATCAGCAAACCATCGGGAAAGTAGCGTATACAATCAGCTTCTGGGGCATAAAATGGATCGGCGATTGCATCTAGAAAACTGGCTCGAAATCCTTTGATAGTTTGATGTTGCATAGTTTAGAAAATAGGGATCAATCACTTTGATCGATCAAAAATGCTTAGTTTAATAATGTTCGTTTAGTGAAACTATTTTTCGCATTTTTTGATCTTGACTGTAGTCGCAAAAAGTACAATAAATCTACAGAAGATAGACATTGCCATAGCAACCCAAGAGATGAGTGGCGGCGCTTCGCGCCGCCACTCATCTCTTGGGTTTTGATTTGTTCTAGTTATCTCTTGCGTTGCTATATAAGTCAGCGATATTGCATTAATGAGCAAAAACATCCGCATATCCTAGTAAATCTAAGTAAACGAGGGTAGGAATATGGGCAAAGCAAGCTTTCGCTAAATCATAGCGATTTTCCCGAATCAGCATATCAATCAGTTTACGATAAACAGATAATAAATATCGAACGTCATTAGCTGCATACTGTAGTTGGGCTTCTGACAGAACTTGGACATTTCCCCAGTCTGATGATTGCGAAGTTTTATCTAGTTCAATTTTTTCAAGTTCGCGTACCAATTCCTTTAAACCATGCTTATCGGTATATGTTCTAGCCAGTTTGCTAGCAATTTTAGTGCAGAAAATTGGATGCGTGGCAATGCCGAGATGTGCTTCCAGCATCGCTACATCAAACCTCGCAAAATGGAAAACTTTATTAACTTCAGGGGCTTCAAACAAATACTTTAGGTTGGGCGCATCTTTAATACCCTGAGCCATTCTGACTAAACTTACAGTCTCATCATCATTGCAAATTTGGATTAAGCATAGGCGATCGCGTCGAGGAATCAATCCCATCGCTTCAGTATCAATGGCGATCGCCTCGCAGCCAAGATATTCTTGAAGAGTTTCAAAATCAATATCGTTATCAAAAATTTTAAAAGCTGGCATCTTAATTTGTCGGTTAGATTTTTCGGAGAGTGCTAGGGGTTATACAGCTTTTATACAACCTATTTGTCAAACTTGGCAAAATTTGACAAAAGCTCAGAAAATATGGCGGCTTTGCTCTGCTTAAGCTCTTTTGCGCTTTCTGTTCTGTACCAGTCCTAGGCAATGGTTCCGCTATTTGGTTAAACCTCTTGTCAAGCAATGGTTTTAGCCGTTGTCAAGTTCAAACCGCCGAAATCTAGATAACAAGAGGGTTTTGGAGTTTCTCCCCATAGTAATGAGTTGTAAGAGTTGGAGGTTTGTGAGAGTGCGCCCCAAAAGAGCGCACTCTCACAAACTATTTAGGATTGCTATATATTTACAATTAAATTTTACAAATAAACTAACGCATACTTCTAAAAATAAGCTTTTAGTACCATGACTCTACTTTATACAAATTATATAATGTGTAAATAGAAGTCTTAAATTATTTGTAGATTTTTTGGCTTGTGGAAAATTAGTCCGAAGGGTTGATCTTACACAAACCATTTAGGATTGCTGCAAGAGTAAATTTACTTTAGGCAAAAAAGACCCTAGTTTTACCTAATCGGATTATTTGGCTAAAACCATTATTGAGCAGAGTCTGTCATAAGCAAAATCATAGAAATAGTGATTTTAGATTTATGAGTGTCTTTCTCATTACAAGTTTAGAATTCACAATGAAAATTACTGCATACTTGCACAGCAATTTTACTATATTAAATTAAACAAAAGAAACAAATCTAAATCATCCTAAACCCTAAATTTTCTAATAACTAGATTAAATGGCAAATTGTTAGAAATCTATTCCGAAACAATAAGTTATTTGAAGGAGTCAGATTTAGAGAAATTTTTTGTTGATGAGTATAATGTATGGCAATCCTAAATAGTTAGGGGGAAAGCTTGACCGAATGATAAGCTCTTCCCCTAACTTGTCAAACCACAAAAGATTCAGAATTGGTATAGTCAAATCTGAAGTTCAATTTTTTTGCTGTTGTTCAAGAACATATTGATATGGCACAGTTTTATAATCAAAATCAATTTAATCGATTCTCTGAGCCAGTGACTGATATAACTGCGGGTAGCATAGAGAAAGCTCAGCAACATATTTATAACTTCTTTTTAGGAATTATTAAACATTATGATGCTGAAATAATTTTAAATCAATTTGAAAAATTATTTATCAGATATGAAGAAATTGATAATGTTAATGCTTACTATGCTTTAGGTGAAATTATATTTCACAATAAAGAGAAAGAATTTAAGTATGCTCTTTTACGCTGTTGCTATATTCTCAATAACAACTGGGCGATCAATGGGAATATTAATGCTTGTCAAAAGTTAGTTGATCTTTTTTTGTCAGATTCTATTGGCGTTCCCACAAGAATTCACAAACTAAAAAAATTAAGATATTGGCTACAAAAATTTGTTCAATCTGAAGAATATAACACTCTGCGATCGCTCTCAGGAAGAGCTGGTGTACATAAGAGCTACCATAACTGGAGTGAGCGTTTTTCCTCCTATCTACTTATCTCAGAGTATGCAGATCCAAGAAAGCCCTTAGAACAACGTCAATATGCAGCAAATTTATCTCGCAAGATCAAGAAACAATTTAAGTTTGATCTTGCCATGTATACGGCGCGTATTGACTCAAGATTAGGCGCAAATCCTCAACGTCCAAATCCAACCAATTTAGGTGATGGTGTACTACTTTTAATTAAAAGAGTATTGAATAAACAGGGTAATGCAAACTATAGACAAGCTGCTAAAAACTTTTACGAACAAATTCAGAACATAACTTTCTTAGAATTCAAAGTTAGACTACTGGATTATCTAGGTATATCACAGGATGATTTAGAGGTTTCTGAGGTATTACGTTTGACAGTTGTGGAGAAATTGAAACACTTTCAAGAACATCGCAATGAAGAAATAATGCCTATTAGTTTATTGTACGCAACTTGCAATCGAGTTTTGCAATATTTACTGTTAAATGAACGCCGCAAGCCCTCTGAATTTTTACAGTTATCACTAGAATATGATAACTTTCTGAACCCGATAATTTTATTGCTAAAGATTGTCCTAATTCTGCCGCATATTCGCTTTTATCTGGAAAGTTATATTGCTGAATTACTCAAGTTTTATAGCGTGTATGATGAAACAGAATGTCGGGCTTTCATTAATTTTCTTGATGTTTTGAATGTTACACTTGCCATTTTTGATGAGGATACAGACTATAGCTTAATTAAAATGAATAGTGGTGAAAATGATTTAGTTGATATAAATCTAGACAACTATCGTGTATTTTCACAATTAAAGAAGTTTGTAGATTTAGATCAGAAATCAGTTGAGCAGTTTGAGCAGCTTGAGCAAGAAGACACGACTAAAACTCTAGAGTTTTAGTATGCGTGGCAATGCATGGTCATATTTTTATGCTTGAGATTCTATCCATTCAAAAATACGATTCCATGCCCACCAGCGATCTCGATCGCCATATTTGTGCTGGCAATTTTTGCTACTAACATAACCGACATGACCACCGTGTTCTGTAACTATGAGTTTAATCGCAGGATTATCTTCAGCGATTTTTTCTAAGTCTGGAATGATTGATGGATCAAACATTGGGTCATCGGCAGCATAAAGAATAAAGGTTGGCTTTTGCAAATGCGGCATGAAATATAACGGACAACTTGCATCGTAATATTCCTCTACCGAGTCAAAGCCTAATTTGGTGATCGTCAATTCGTTATCAAATCCCCAAATGCTGTTTGCTCTCTCCACCGCATCACGATCAATTGATTCAGGATGCATTTTTGCCATGCCGCGTCCTAGTTTTTTTAATTCACGAGCGATCGCCTTTTCGAGAAATCTGCCCAGTTCATCTTTGACCAAATAAGTAAGCGATCGATTGGAGTCAACACTAGGACAAATTACGGCTCCACCTGCGATATCGGCGGATGTAATTTCTAAATCACTCCCCCAACTAGCGATCGTCTCTCCAGCCTTGATCCCCCACAAAGCTAACTGACCTCCGAGGGAATATCCCGTTAGCCAAAAGGGAGCAGGACACCCTAATTGTTTAGCTGTATTGGCGATCCGAATAAAATCTTCACCTTCATACAGTCCGTCTGAGGTCAACGCTGGTGAAAGCTCTGCTGTTTTGCCATGCGCTCGCCAATCAAATAAAACCACAGCATATCCTTTAGCGATCGCCTTACGCCCTAAAATTTTGAGAAACCATTGATTATCCAAATCCCCAGTGATGCCATAGGTTCCAACAATAGTTCCTTTGGCATTTTGTGGAATTGCATATTTACCAAAGATCGGCACACCATTTGCACCTGTAAAAATATGCTCTTGGTAAGTAGGCTCTGGTTCAACTGTAAAGTTTTCCCATTTTCGACTCACCCGCAAAGCCGTATAAAGGGTCATTAGTAGCCCATTCGTGAGATGCCAAGGTGGTATGTAAATCATATAGAAATATTGAATCCTTAGCTGTGTTTCTTTCGGCTTTACTATATCAAAACAAAATAGAGCTAGTGCGAAGCACTAGCTCTATTTTTGTTTTATACGGAGAGAGAGGGATTCGAACCCTCGTTAAAGTTACCCCTAAACAGCATTTCCAGTGCTGCGCCTTCAACCACTCGGCCATCTCTCCTCGCTTAACTCACCAAAGGCTATCGCAAATTTTTTTGCGAAGTCATTTGTTTCGTCGTGCGGATTCTAATCATACCAAAGCTTGGTACATATGCAAGACTTGAAAGTACGAAAAATCAAATTTTTTTGTTTCTATTAAAAACAAAAAAAAAGAAGAGCGACGCTCTTCTTTTTTTGTTTTTTTAGACGGCATGTTGACGATACCAAGCGATCGTCTGATTTAAACCTTCACGAAAACCTACCTGTGCGGTGAAACCAAAAGCTTGCTTAGCCCTTTCCACATCAAGGCAACGGCGAGGTTGTCCATTGGGTTTGTCGGTTTCCCAGAAAATTTCGCCATCGTATCCCATTAATTCACAAATCAAATGGATCAAGTTCTTGATCGAAATCTCCGAGCCAGTACCAATATTTACAGGCTCTGACTCGTTATAAGCCGCCGATGCCATAACGATTCCTCTGGCGGCATCTTCAGAATAGACAAATTCTCTGGTAGGTGTGCCATCACCCCATACCGAAATTTGGCGATCGCCTTTTTGTTGAGCCTCATAAACCTTACGAATTAACGCAGGAATTACATGGGAGCTAAGCGGATCAAAGTTATCTTCTGGCCCATAGAGATTAACTGGTAGTAGGTAAATACCATTAAATCCATACTGTTGACGATAGGACTGTAACTGCACTAGCAAAGCTTTTTTTGCGACACCATAGGGAGCATTGGTGACTTCAGGATAGCCATTCCAAAGATCTTCTTCTTTAAATGGTACGGGTGTAAAGTTGGGATAGGCGCAAATTGTACCAACACAGACAAATTTTTGGACATTAGCTTGATAAGCGGCATGGATTAACTGCACACCCATCATCAGGTTGTCATAAAAAAGTTCGGCAGGTTTTTCACGGTTGAGTCCAATGCCGCCGACATGAGCCGCAAGGTGAATAATTAGGTCTTGATCTTGAACAACTTTTTCACAGACGGCAAGCGATCGCAAATCATCATCTTTTGATCTGGGTACAGTAATCAAATCTTGGCTAGCCCCTGCGGCGATCAGTTGGGCAATCACCTGCTTTCCTAAAAATCCAGCACCGCCAGTTACCAGAATCTTTTGATCTTTGAATTGTAGTTTTGATTGATTGTCTATCATAAAAATTTCTTCAGTAAAGTACGAGTAGATTAAAAGCCCTGCACAGCAGGGCTTTTAATCTACCAAGTCGAGGCTTGTCCAATATTTCTCAATGTGGCAATATCCTCAGAATGCGTGCCTTTAGGATTTGGCAAGCCCAAAGCTTCTAAATCTGCATCTACCATTAGCTCAACTAAAGCTTTGAAGGTAACTTTAGGCTCCCAGCCTAGCTTTTGTTTTGCCTTAGTCGAGTCACCTAATAACAAATCCACTTCAGCAGGACGGAAATAGCGGGGATCAATCTCTACATAGTCTTCCCACTTGAGATTGACGTAGGCAAAAGCCTCTTCTAAAAACTCGCGTACTGAATGAGTTTCCCCAGTGGAGATCACATAGTCATCGGGCTTTTCTTGCTGCAACATGAGCCACATCGCCTCTACATAGTCTTTGGCATAGCCCCAATCCCTTTTAGAATCCAGATTACCTAAGTACAGTTTTTTCTGCTGATTAGCAACAATACGAGCGATCGCCCTTGTGATCTTTCGGGTGACAAAGGTTTCGCCGCGACGAGGCGACTCATGATTAAACAAAATGCCATTACAAGCAAATAGGCCATAGGATTCGCGGTAATTAATCGTTTGCCAATGAGCATAGACCTTGGCACAGGCATAGGGGCTACGTGGGTAGAATGGAGTGTCTTCATTTTGAGGTACAGCTTGCACCAAGCCATACATCTCCGATGATCCTGCCTGATAAAATCGGATTTCGCGAGTGTTGCGCTGTTGATAATCTCGCAATGCTTCTAGTAAACGTAAGGTTCCCATACCCACGGCATCAACTGTATATTCAGGTGAGTCAAAGCTAACGCGCACATGGGACTGAGCGCCGAGATTAAATACTTCATGAGGTCGAACCGCTTCTAAAATCCGACCCAAAGTTGTACCGTCAGTCAAATCGCCATAGTGAAGGAATAACTTGGTTGCTGGTAGATGCGGATCTTGATACATATGATCGAGGCGATCAGTATTAATCGTCGAAGATCGACGAATGATGCCGTGGACTTCATATCCTTTAGCTAGCAGAAGTTCCGATAAATAAGATCCATCTTGACCAGTAATACCTGTAATTAAGGCGCGTTTAGATTTACTCATGACTTGTGGGTTAATAAGGACTTCAGTAAAAGTTTATAGCATTAATAAATCAACAAAAAATGAGGGAGTACAGAGTTTTCTTTCATAAACATTTACCATCAATTAACATTTTCTCAAACTCAGGTGCCGGTAATGGGGGACTAAAGAAATAACCTTGTACCTGATCGCAACTATTCTCTTTTAAAAACTGAATCTGCTCGGCAGTTTCAACACCTTCGGCGATAACTTGCAATGACAAACTATGAGCAAGATCGATGATGGCTAGGGAAATCGTTGCATCATGACGATCTGTGGTGATGTCTTGGATAAAACAGCGATCAATCTTTAGGGTATTTACTGGAAAGTGCTTAAGGTAGCTTAAGGAAGAATAGCCTGTACCAAAATCGTCGATCGCTACTTTTACGCCGATCGCCTGTAACTGAGAAAGCACCTGAATTGTGAACTCAGCATTTTGCATGATGATACTTTCAGTCAGCTCAAGTTCTAAGTGTTCTGGGTCAATCCCAGTTTCTTGTAAAACCTTACTGATCAGTTCAATGAGATTATTATCTGGTCGAAAATGTTGACCAGATAGATTAACTGCCACAAATCCATAATCTATGCCAGCCTTGTGCCACGATCGCATTTGTTCACAAACTGAATAGAGAATTACCTCGCTCAAACGGAGAATTAGTCCCGTTTGTTCAGCAACAGGGATAAATTTGCTGGGCATAATAATGCCTAAATCTGGATGTTGCCATCGGGCTAACGCTTCCGCACCAACAATCTTTCCTGACTTAAGATCCACGAGAGGTTGATAAAAAACCCGCAGTTCATTGCGATCAATGGCGCGATGGAGACTGTTGGCTAACGCCATATATTCTGAAGATTGCACATTCAGGTCTGAACTGTAGAGCTTATAAGTATTCCTGCCATGGTTTTTGGCGTAATACATTGCTAATTCGGCATTTTTGATTAATCCTTCAGCCTCTTGATGATCTTCAGGAAAAATGGTGATGCCAATACTACTGGTAATAAAAACCTCATGCCCATACAAATTATAAGGACGACTTAATAGATCTAATATTTTCTGGGTTTCCAGTTTAATACTGACTGGATCTTTGACATCAGAGATGATCAGCGCAAATTCATCACCTTGTATCCTTGCCACCATATCGCAGGGGGCTGCATAGCGTCTTAGTCGTTCGGCGATCGCTTTAAATAATTGATCGCCAATATCATTGCCAAGCGTGTTGTTAATGATATTAAAGTTGTCCATATCTAGAAACAGTAAAGCTAGAGACTTGTTATTAATCTTGGCGTGTAATACTGCTTGACTTAATGACTCGTGAAAGAGAATGCGATTTGGTAGTTGGGTCAAACCATCATGGTGAGACAAATATTCAAATCTTTCTCCCACGGCTTTGATTTCATCATAGTAATGATCTTTAACAGAGTTGTACTTTTGTAACCGTGAAGCGATCGCCCCTAATAATTCTGCTGATGTAAAGGGCTTAGTGAGATAGTCATCTGCACCTAGTTGCATGGCTTGACGCATGTCCGCTTTTTCCGTCATTGCGGTTAGAAATATAAACGGAATCATTGATGTTTTTGGCTCTTGTCGCAGCGCAACTAGGGTTCCATAGCCATCTAGTTCTGGCATCGCAATGTCACAGATAATCAAATTCGGTAAATAGGTTTTGGCGATTTGGACACCAACAACTCCATTCTCTGCACCCAGTACATCAAAACCTTCGTAGGAGAGAGTCTCCATGATCTCTTCGCGTAAGGCTTCTACATCTTCGATGACTAGAATTGTGGTCATAATTGCATCTATTCCTTTAGGTAAGGCAGTTTTACCTTTACAGTTGTTCCCTTGTTTTCAACACTATTAAGTTGAATTGTGCCACCAAGGATGTCTACTGAATTCTTGATAATTGCCATACCCAATCCAGTCCCTATGATCATACCAACATTGTGGGCGCGATAAAAATGGTCAAAGATCTTTTCTTGATCAATTAGAGGAATACCAATCCCCTGATCTTGAAACTCTAATAAAAGTTTGGGTACATGATCACTAGTTAATGAAATTGTAAAAGTGACTTCGCTAGCATTAGGTGAATACTTAATTGCATTTGACAATAAATTAGAAATAATTTGCCTAAAGAATTTAGTATCAATTGTTACTTTTGCAGGAGCATTTGTATTTTTAAAAATAACTTGATGTTTGCCGTTTCCTAGTAACTTAGTTTGTTCAATAATCTCGAGACAGAAATCTTCAAGATTGATCTCTTCTAACTGCAACTCAAATCTTCCTGATTCAGTTTTGCCGATGATTAATACCTCTTCTAAAAGGTTAGTCATACCTTTTACTTCCCGTTGAATTTTATCAATTCTCTCTAGTTTTTTCTCGTCTGACATCTTATGCCCATAGTTTCGCAGTAAATCGCTTGCTGTCTGGATTGTAGCGAGTGGTGTCCGAAATTCATGGGAGGCTCTGGAAATAAATTGAGATTTGAGTTCATTTAGCTCTTTCTCCTTGAGCAAAGCTCTTTCTATTTGGCTGAGACTTTGTTCGAGTTGTTGGGTGCGATCGGCAACTTGTCGTTCTAGATTTTTATTGAGATCTTGAACTCTGTCAAATAATTTTACCTGTTGAATTGCGATCGCTACATGATTAGCCAACTGCCTTAGCAAATCAATTTCAAACTCTTCCCACTGACGCGGAGCAAAACATTGATGAGCGATTAATAATCCCCATAATGTATCACCAAAAGCAATAGAGACTACAATATTAGCTTTTACTTGAAAGCATTGCAAAAGATCTTTATGGCAAGGGCTTAAATCTGCAAGATCAACATCATTTATACTTGAGATTGATCGATTTTGATATTTCTGTATATTCTCTTGATTAAAGCAGGCATCATTAATTGTTTTTCCAAGAATGGATAATGCTGGATCATTAATTGCTTCCACAACAAATGCACCACTCCAATCTTCTTGAAATTGGTAAATAACCACACGATCAATGCGTAACAATTCTTGGGCTTCTTTAACAGTAATGGCAAGAATTTGATCGAGATTTAATTCGCATTGAATTTTAAGTAAAATTGCATTCAATAAGCGTTCTCTTTCACCTTGATAACGTAGTTGAGTCTCGACTTTTTTGCGCTCGGTAATGTCGTAATAACTACTCAAATACATCCGTTTGCCTTTGTAGGCCATTAACCTCGTAGAAACTAAGACATCTTTAAAGGTGCCATCACGATGACAAATGCGCGTTTCGACGGTCATCGCTTGACCAGTTTCCTGTAAATGCTGCAATCGTTGCAAAGCTTTGTCATGTTCAGCGCGATCAGGATATAGAAAAGTTGTAAAATCATGGCTGGCATTTGCCTCCGCAAAAGTATACCCTGTAAGATTTTCCATACCAGCATTGAAAATCGCAAAATAGCCTGAATCATCACTAAAGGTAATGCCTTCTTTGATTGATGTCAGTACAGTCCTCAGCCGCTCTTCACTTTCGAGTAATCTTTGAGTTGATTTAACTTGATCGGTAATGTCAGTTTGAATGCCAATGTAGTTAGTGAGATCACCATGATCGTTAAATACTGGCGCAATGTACAAATCATTCCAAAATGGCGTGCCATCTTTACGATAGTTAAGCAGAACCGCATGACATTCTCGCTTTTCCTGAATTGCTTTATGTAAATCTAGAAGCCCAATCTGATTGCGATCGCCTCCTTGCAAAAAACGGCAATCACGCCCTAGCACCTCTGCTGCACTGTAACCTGTAATCCTCTCAAAGCTAGGATTTACATAAATCATCGGATTATTGGGCTGAGTCGCATCGGTAATGACGATTCCGTTAGAGCTTGCAGCGATCGCTCGTTCACGTAATTGTAGCGATTTTTCCACCCGCTTCCGTTCTGAGATATCTCGCAATGAGGCAACTACATAAACTCTACGATCTTCATCCATGGCTTCAGACACACGCATTTCTGCCGAGGTGGTACTACCTCGGTTGAGAATATCGATATCAGTGCTTTCTCCTGCTACTACAGGTAGTCCAAAAGTCTCACCAATAATATCGTCAGATTTACAACCAAATAGATTCTCCGCTGATTGGTTGACGTAGCGGACAATGCCTTCATGATCAACTACCACAAAGGCATCGGAGACTTCACTCACCAAATGACTGAATTTTTTTTGATTAAACTCTTTAACTTGCGATTTGGTTAATTCTAGGGTTGTAATGTCTTGGCAAGTACCAACAATCTGTTTTGAATGATCATTACTATCAAGCTTGAGGGATAGCGAAATCGATAACAGTCGATTTGTCACCAAATCAAGTTGTGTTGTAAATACAGCAACTTGCTGTGTTTGCAAGCATTGACTAACATGCTCATTTAATAACTGGGCAAATTCTAATGGTAAACATTCTTTTGGCTGTAAGCCAAGTATGTCAACGGTTTGATCGATACTACGTTCTCCGAAAATGAGATGGACAAAGGTAAGATTGGCACTCACAAATCGCAATGTAAATGCTGGATGATCTTGATCTTTTACATCTGACACTTGCAAGTTTGGCTCATTTGCCACGTCTGACTCAATGGTCAAAACAAAGATACCGCATTGAACATAATCTAGGATATTTTGCATAGTCGCCAAAGCCTCTACCAAATACCAAGGGTTCTGCGATTTAATAAGGAAATAGTTTTCCGTGGGAGGCAAAGCCGCGCTACGGAAAAACGGCTCTTTATTTTACTTCGATACCCTAACCTAAAACATAGAAACTATGCTTCAGGCTTCATGGCTCAACTATAATTTCGATCGCTATACCTTTACATTAATTGTTTATGAATTTAACGCTCTCTGTTCCTTCCATCGGTTGTTCTAGTTGTATTGAAACTATTACCAAAGCAATCCAAGCTGTTGACGCATCGGCAATAGTTACAGGTGACTCTACAACTAAGTCTTTAGATGTCGAAAGTCAATTAACTGAAGTCAAAATTCGCGAACTAATTGCTATCGCAGGTCATAAAGTAGCTTAAAAGTAGAAGCCGTAAGAATCACGGCTTCTACTTTTAAAGATCGCAATATTCGCCTTTGGGGGCATTAAAATCCCCAGACTTACCCCCACTCTTATGTATCAACCTTGTATTGGAGATGATCATCGTCTTTTCGAGCGACTTAGCCATATCGTAAAGGGTTAAAGCCGCGATCGTGGCAGCAGTCATCGCTTCCATTTCTACCCCAGTTTCCGCCTTAGTTTTGACCTCAGCCTCAATTTGATAACCAGGGATATTTTCATCTAGCATAATTCTGACATCGACACTAGTTAGATTCACAGGATGACACATGGGGATCAAACTAGACGTTTGTTTCGCAGCCATAATTCCTGCTAGTTTTGCTGTGCCTAACACATCTCCCTTTTTTACATTCCCTGCTTGGATCGCGTCCAATGTTGTTGTTTTCATAGATATCTCGCAAACAGCGATCGCCCGTCTTACCGTTTGCGGTTTATGAGTCACATCCACCATCTGAGCATTACCACTTTGATCAAGATGAGCGAGTGACTGAAGAATATCCGTATCCATAAAAACTTTGCCGAAATTAGCTCAATAATATAAAAAATAAAACAAGGCTGCGAAGAATTTAACCATGGCTAGTCATTGTTGATGGCTGCGCTGTAAACAAGGAACCGATTTTTGATGGCGCGGCGAAGCCGCGCCATCAAAAATCTTGTTCTTTATTAAATTGCACAACCCTAACCACTTAGCGATGCTAAATCCTTCGCCTATAATGTTTTGCGAATGCACGTGTACTCAATCGCAAAACAAAAAACAACTACAGTAAGGGTTTGTGTTTTCATTGAGCCGTTGGCAAAATGAAAACCTATAGTACAAAAGTTTACCCGAATTATGACTGAGACTGTAAAGATTGAGCTTTATGCCAATAATCTTGATGAAACTCAAGCGATCGCCACCAAACTAGCTCAACTTGTTACCGCAGGGACAATTATTCTGCTCGAAGGCAATCTCGGCAGTGGCAAAACCACTTTTATGCAAGCCTTTGGTCGCGCACTTGGGATTAGCACCACGATCACTAGTCCAACATTTACCCTAATTGATGAATATACCGAAGGTCGCCTGCCACTTTATCACATTGATCTTTATCGACTAGAGCCATCCCAAGTTCCCAACCTACATTTAGCAGAATATTGGCGCGGCGAAGATTTTCCCCTTGGTGTCGTAGCGATCGAATGGGCTAGTAAACTACTTACCATTCCGCCAAAGCATCTCAAGATTAATCTCTCAATACCAGGGCGATCGCCTGAGCAACAATCCCCCAATCTTGAGGCATCTCCAGACGAAGACGAAGAATTCCTGAAGACTTTACCCGAAGGACGTTTAATTCAACTCATCGCTCAAGGTTCATCCTATGTTGAAATGCTGAACAAGGGGGAATTTTAATAATTTTCAGCGCCATAGGCGCTGAAAATTATTAGCTTTTATCTTGAGAGCCTGACTCATCAGTAGTTTCCCCATTACCCTTTACTTCATCTTGAAATCCACGCAAAGCCTGTCCCACACTGCGACCAATTTCAGGGATGCGCTTTGCCCCAAAGATTGCCACACCCACAAGCGAAATCACAATTACCTCTGGCCAGCCAATTCCAAACATTTCTCTTAGATCTCCTCAAATGCATCTGCTATGCTTTTATTCTCTACGCAAATGTCAAATTAAACGCACCTAAAAATAATGGAATCAACCATTACTTGGACACTTGGAAGCACTGAACCAGATGCTGAAGCCAATCTTGCCCGCATTGCCCAATGGTGGACATCTCTTGCAGGTCAAGAAATTATTTGGCAACAACGCCCCTTGACTGAAAATAGCGATCGCAATGCGATCGACTGGAACAAACAAGCTCTCGACGAAACCTTTGCAATTCAAACACCAAGCCTTCGAGGCATTACCCTCTATTGGTATAAACCCAATAGCCCAGACGAACGTAATATCTCCGTCGGCTATCTTCAACTCAATCTATTTACTCAACAGCTAGACATCCTGCCATCTTCAGGTCGTAGCTACCAACTCCGCATCACCCTCCCTAAAATCGTCTACCAAAAAATTCAAGTCAATGATCCGCAGTTTGGTAGCATCATTCAACCTAATGGTGATGCAGTATTACTATTTCGTGACGAAAAACAACGCTTAGAAATTCAAGTGGATTTAAGCGCCGTAAATGTCGATTTACTTAAACAAAAGCTAATCAATCCATAAATAGAGTTGACGGCGCAAAGCACCGTCAACTCTATTTACAAAAATATGGCGAATGCTATAAACATTAATAAAGTAAGACATATTTTTATGGAATCTAGCCTATGATTTGTGCATATTTGGCAAACAAACTTGGCTAAGGGTAAATCTATGACACCTCAAGAACTCCCACCTCCGATTAGTCCTCGTCAGATGGATATGCTTCGGGCTGTAGCAGCAATGGCTTGGGCTGATGGCAAGCTGGAGCCTGATGAAATTCGGCTGATGCTTGATGAATTTGCAATGTTATTTGCCAAAAACGAAACAGAACGTAATGCGCTGAAAACTCGTCTCAAAGATTATTTAGGACAAAATATTCCTCTAGAAGAAGTTGTACCCAACATCAAAAGTGTTGAAGATCGAAAAATGACCCTCAGGCTTGGCTACCAAGTAATCCAAGCTAGTCGGCGCAATCCTGATGAACCCATGATCAACCTTGACGAGGCAGCAGCTTATCAAAGACTAGTTAGGATACTAGATCTCCCTCCCGAAGTTGTTGCCGACATTGAAGCATCGATCGCCCCTACCGAAGAAACTCATCCCAACGGACTTATTAAATCTCTTGCCTCAAGGTTACACAAACTACTTGGGAACGCAAATTAATAAATTAATCTAGTTAAATAAAGCACCGCACCTATTTGGATAAATGCTGCCCTAATCTACATAGCCTTGCACTGCTGATACAAGAAACCAAATATTTGTTAAAAGGTTTTTCTTAAAGGTTCTGCGATTTAATGGCTCGGCTTTGCCTAGCCATTAAATCGGTTCTTTTATTTTGTGGGTTACTTAATCGTAAATTGCTTTAGATTTGGGTTCTCAATTAACTACAATAACTAAGTCATTGTGCTGATTGGTAATACCTATGGCCACAAACTCGGATAGAGTTATTACTTACAGAAAAATTTTAAGAGCTACGAGCAGCCACTATGCGGGATGGAACTGATCTTCAGCAAAAAATTATGTCCGCCCCATTCTTTGTGGGGCTACCTGATGAAGCCGTTATTAGGGCAACAGCCCACATGGTCACACGTAGCCATCCAGCCGATCAAGTAATTTTGCTGGAAAATGACTGGGGCAACTCAGTTTATTTCATCTTGGAAGGCTGGGCAAAAATCCGCACCTATAATCTCGATGGCAAAGAAATCACCCTGAATATTTTGGGTTTTGGCGAAATGTTCGGCGAAATGGCTCCCCTTGATCAAGTACCGCGATCAACCGATGTAATTACGCTCACGCCCACAACCATTGGCAGCCTCCCAGCTTCAGATTTTGTACATCTGATTGAAACAGAGCCAACCGCAGGCATACATCTAGCAAGGCTTATGGCAAAGCGCTTGCGCCAAGTTAATCGACGGTTACGCTTGCGGGAAGCTGATAGCACTTCTCGCGTTGCCGATGTTCTTCTCTTTCTGGCTGAAGGACAAGGGACAAAAGTCAGTGGTGGTTTAGAAATCCCCAATTTACCTCACCGTGAACTTAGTAGTCTCAGTGGTTTAGCTAGAGAGACAGTAACTCGTGTACTGGGTAAACTAGAGCGCAAAAATTTGATTCAGCGTATCCCTGAGCGTGATGTGTTGTGCATCCTCAACCCTGAAGGGTTAGAATCCCTGATGGTTTAAATCACAATGTGACGCGAATCAGCACCTTTTGATCTGTTATTATTAGGCTCGTTATTTGGTAGGTAAGAAGTATAAATGCTGAATCCAGTTGATTTCAGCGGTAGACCTTTTCATTTTGTGGGTATTGGCGGGATCGGTATGTCGGCGATCGCCTATATCTTAGCGAAGCAAGGATTTACGGTATCTGGCTCAGATCTTAGTAGCAATCGCATCACTCAAAAGCTACAGGATCTTGGTGTAAAAATTTTTCAAGGGCATCATGCAGATAATATTGATCTAGCAAATGCTCCTCAAATTGTCTGTTCGACTGCGATCAACCAACAAAATCCCGAATTTCAAGTTGCGCTAGCGAACGGATTGCCAATTTTGCATCGTTCTGATTTATTAGCTGCCTTGATCGAACAATTTCAAGCGATTTCGGTTGCAGGTACGCATGGCAAAACGACGACCAGTAGCTTAGTGGGATTTTTACTGCTCAAAGCAGGACTTGACCCTAGTATTATCATCGGTGGCGAAGTCGCTGCTTGGCAAGGCAATGCCCGTCTAGGCAATGGCAAATATCTAGTTGCTGAGGCTGATGAATCCGATGGAACCTTGGTTAAATTTTTGTCTCACATTGGCATTATCACCAATATTGAGCTAGATCATCCTGACCACTACCACAGCCTTGAACAAGTTGTTGAAATTTTTGAGACTTTTGCGAAACGTTGTGAAGTAGTAGTTGGATGTATTGATTGCCCAACAGTTAAAGAGTATATTCATTCAGATATTACTTATAGTCTGAGCGATCCGACAGCAGACTATACCGTGTCGGAAGTGAATTACACCCCATCGGATACGCAAGCGTTAGTGATTGAACGCGGCAAAACTTTGGGGCGAATTTCAGTAGGACTCCTTGGTAAGCATAATCTCAGTAATGTTCTCGCTGCGATCGCTGTGGCGCGTTATGTGGGCGTTGAATGGCAGGCGATCGCTGATGCTTTACCTGATTTTGTCGGTGCTAGTCGCCGCTTTGAGATTAAAGGTGTGCATAACGGGATTACTTTTGTCGATGACTATGCCCATCACCCTAGCGAGATTATTGCCACGCTTGCCTCAGCCAGACAACAAAATACTACTAGTCGGGTAGTTGCTATCTTTCAGCCCCATCGCTATAGCCGCACCCACCGATTTTTATCAGAGTTTAGCCATTCCTTTACCGATGCTGACATGGTGATTGTTACCGATATCTATGCCGCCAGTGAACCCTACGATGGCAAGATTACAGGAGAACAAGTTGCTGAAGCGATCGCCTCCGTGCGAGATCAAGTGCATTATTTGCCAACCCTCAAAGATGTCCAAGCATTTTTAGTCAAAAAACTGCAATCTGGAGATCTCGCCGTATTTCTTGGCGCTGGTAATCTCAATCAGGCAATCGCGCCAACAATGAAAGAAATAGAGGAATCGCTTTGCGAGCCCTCTATTAATTAGTTTTACTCCCAAGCCGATGTCACTCGATCTCCAAACCCAAATTCCAATTCGCTCGAACGTAGCTCTAGCAGGGCTAACTTCGATGCGAGTTGGTGGTGCGGCTGAGTACTTTATTTCGCCTCGCACATCTACAGAACTAGCCGATAGTCTGATATGGGCTAGCGATCTCCATTTACCGATCACGATTATTGGTGCAGGGAGCAATCTCTTAATTAGCGATCAAGGTTTAGCGGGTTTAGTGATCTGCACCCGACATCTACGTGGGATTGAGTTTGACGAGCAATCTGGACAAGTTACGGCTGCCTCAGGCGAACCTGTGGCACGTTTAGCCATGCAAGCGGCTAGTCATGGTTGGTCGGGGTTTGAGTGGGCAGTTGGCATCCCTGGGACGGTGGGTGGACTAGTAGTGATGAATGCAGGAGCGCAGGGTGGATGTGCAGCGGATTGTGTCGTGTCAGTGCAGACCGTCACTTTAGCTGGTGAACCTAAGCTAATTTATCCTCAGGATTTGGATTTCAGCTATCGTACCTCGGCTTTACAAGCATCATTACTATTAGTCACAGATGCAACTTTCAAATTTCAGACTGGTGGTGATCCAGAGGCGATCACGGCGGATACGGAGGCAAAGCTCAAAGTAAGACATACTACACAGCCCTATCACTTGCCAAACTGCGGCAGCGTTTTCCGCAATCCTTTACCCCAATTTGCGGCTCAACTCATTCAAGATGCTGGACTGAAAGGCTATCAAATTGGCAATGCTCAAGTCTCAGAATTACATGCCAACTTCATTGTTAATCTCGGTCATGCAAAAGCTAGTGATATTTTCAGTCTCATTAAACACATTCAAACTGTGATCAGCGATCGCTATGGTGTAGTACTGGAAACCGAAGTCAAAATGATCGGTCATTTCTAAATGTTGAGGGCTTGTTAGCGATCGCATTGAACTATAGATAGATTTAAGATTTAACTATTTACATTACTCAATACTTCAATGTAGTCTATATACATAAGCGCAAGCTTATATATAAATCTTCATAACTTATTCATTCCCTTAGGGTTTTATTTGCAATCATGACAACAGCAGTACAAAGACGCGAAAGCGCATCACTGTGGGATCAGTTTTGCAATTGGATCACCAGCACCGAAAACCGCCTATATGTAGGCTGGTTCGGCGTAATCATGATCCCTTGCTTGCTCTCCGCCACAATTTGCTTCATCATCGCCTTCATCGCCGCGCCTCCAGTCGATATCGACGGAATTCGTGAACCAGTAGCAGGTTCCTTGCTATTTGGAAACAACATGATTTCTGGCGCAGTCGTACCATCTTCAAACGCGATTGGCTTGCACTTTTACCCCATTTGGGAAGCAGATAGCCTCGACGAATGGCTATACAACGGTGGACCATACCAATTGGTAGTATTCCACTTCYTRCTCGGCATTTTCTGCTACATGGGACGTGAATGGGAACTTTCCTACCGTCTCGGTATGCGTCCTTGGATCGCMGTAGCATACTCWGCACCAGTAGCAGCAGCAACCGCAGTATTCTTGATCTACCCAATCGGACAAGGATCATTCTCTGACGGTATGCCTTTGGGTATCTCAGGTACTTTCAACTTCATGATCGTATTCCAAGCAGAACACAACATCTTGATGCACCCATTCCACATGTTGGGCGTAGCAGGTGTGTTCGGCGGTTCATTGTTCAGTGCAATGCACGGTTCACTCGTAACCTCCAGCTTGATTCGTGAAACAACCGAAAATGAAAGCCAAAACGCTGGTTATAAATTCGGACAAGAAGAAGAAACCTACAACATCGTTGCAGCCCACGGCTACTTCGGACGTTTGATTTTCCAATACGCATCCTTCAACAACAGCCGCAGCTTGCACTTCTTCTTGGCACTATGGCCAGTAGTTGGCATCTGGTTCACCGCATTGGGCGTAAGCACCATGGCGTTCAACTTGAATGGTTTCAACTTCAACCAATCGATTTCTGACAGCCAAGGACGAGTAGTACCTAGCTGGGCAGACGTAATCAACCGCGCTAACTTGGGTATGGAAGTAATGCACGAGCGCAACGCTCACAACTTCCCACTCGATTTGGCAGCAGTTGATGTAGCTCCTGTAGCAATGGCTGCTCCTGCTATCAACGGTTAATCGACTAACCTAGTCATCTCGAAATAAAAAAGCCTCTCCGCAAGGAGGGGCTTTTTTATTGTTGTGAAATCTCTATATTTACTAGCGCGATCGCACTTTACGAGGTCAAGGATGTATCGCGGATCTTCTGATCAGGCTTTTGGATTATTGGTATTACCGCTATCTTTTTCGTGGATGATGCGATCGCCTTCTATAAGGGATTTAATTTAAATAATTGGTAATAATTTCTAGGATCACTTGTTCAATATCTGGAATTTCGGAGGGAATGATTTTATCTTTGATATGTTTATGATCTGTATAGTCTAGTTTTGGCTTATGATTTGCATTGTCATAACGAAATATCAAGTTGTTATCAGGGTCTTGGTAATGGAACGAATATGAAAGTTTTTCAATGGATTCTTGTAAGTCAACATATTCTCTAAAAAATAGATATGAGCCTTGCAAAAATTCTAGACTTCCTTGAATAAATCCAACATAATCGGATCTAGGATCAACAGAAAAGGTAAAGGATCGAATCCATCCATCATTCACATATTTTTGAATGGTGGCGATGATATTAGCTTGATAGTTGTTGAGTAACATATTCGATCGCCTGTAACTTTTGCAGAGAATTAGTTAGTCTCTTCTTGATTTTGATTTCACCTGCCCAACTCACATATTCTTCATCGCCGCCTTTGAGGTCTTCAGCAGTCCAATCGCTGAGAAAAAGGTCGGATGAGATTTGATATTTAGTTTCAAATTCTTGCAAAAATTTATTAGTTTTATCTAGCGATCGCTGTAAGTTTTTGATTTCTGCATCAATTGCGGCTCTGATTAAATTTTGGACGATTTCGAGATCAGGTGCATCGGATTTAATTTCTAGTTGCAACATAATGGTTTACCTCAAAAACAAATTATCTCTACATATAAAAGCTATAACGAATTTGCGGTTGTTCATGTTCTCCTAAATACTTCATTATTTCACCTACTTTTCTTGCACATTGAATAGTGATTGGGTACTTTCCATCAAACTGAGTGTTGTTCCAACTCATTTTTGTGAGTCCCAAAATTTCTTGGCAGATAATACTAGGTGATTCGTCTGATTCAATTATCCTTATTTCTAAAGGCTGAGGAATATAAGCTCCTGGATAGGTTCTATAGTATTTTACAGAACCTCTTGTATATAGAAGATGTGTATTCTGCTCTAGTTCAATATGCGTACCTCTATATGGTGGATAAATTCCATGTCGAAACAATCTAATATCTGTTTGAAGAATGGTTACAAAATCGACTGTGTTCACCATAGACTCTGACACAGCCTGACGAAAACCTTTCATTTCATCTTCAGAGTAGTTTGAAGATTTATGAATTACTAACCGCCCTGGAGAATTATTCATAGCGATTCTATACTCATACAAGGCGGACTTTAATAGATCATAAGCTTGTATATCTGTTAGGTGAGGTTGTCGATCATCTTTATTTAAGTCAACAGGAGTACCTCGCAGTATAACTCCGTTACCAAGTTCGTCAAAAATTTGAGCTAAGCTTGTATGTAGTATTTTTTTATCCCTACTTTTGTAGAAACTTACCCCAACAAAACAAATAGATGGCTTATTAACATTAGTAATTAGTTTCCAACAGACTGTTTGGTTAGCTTTGTAATAGAGTGCAGTACAAAAGTTCCATGCTTTAGTAGCATCATCTTGTTGACCTTTTGCTTGTGCATCTAAAGAAGATTCTTTAATAAGCTGTAATGGTTTTCCTAGATGCATTGTCTTAGCTTTCAAGGCTCTTCTAAAATTAGTTTCTATATTGTCAGTAGATTTCCTTTCTCTATCTGAATCTTCAATTGGTTCTGAATCTTCCATAGCAATCTTGTCATACAATTTTGTTGGAATGATACATATAATGACATCAACTGTTCTATTTTGAGATAAAAATTTAACTAGTTGGTAGTAAAGCTCGACAGATGCATTAACCCTATCGTTCCAGTTTGGTATCTCAACAATTTTCTTGATTTCAGATGAGTTAATACTTTTAGTGATTTCTTCCTCAAATACAAATCTTGATTTATAGCCTGAGTCTTGATTAAAACCACAAAAATCAGTGTACAAATTGGGCTGTCTATTATTAGGTTTAGCTGGTATATAATCAGAGCATTTCTCTATCCATGCTGCAAGTTTACCTAAATTGTCACTAGTCCCAATTGAACCAATAAAGATGCGATCTCTCCTTGCAATCATTTTTGTATCATAAACATTGAAATTGCTAATTCCATATCTTGGGCATATATGATGTCCAGTGGCAAATTCAAGTTTTGGTTCTTCGATTAAATGTAATTTCATGATTTGAACAGTGGTAGGTCAATATCTTCAGAATCTTCTTCTGAATCTTTTGGAGGGTTCCATTCTTGATCGTCTAATATTAATGTAGAGTTGAAATTTTCAATATTTCCAAAAGATAAAAATGGATATGTACGCCTAGAAATTTGAAGGGGTTCATTGTTAGACAAAAAGTAAGCGATAAAACGAAAATGATTAAAGACCTGACTGTTGTTTTCTTTCTTTTTCAGCCAATCAACTTTTTCTTCGCTATAGAAAGATTTCTTGTAACCATCATAGCTAAAAAACCATTCTGGCTTGACAAGGATATACCAGTTATCCCCAAATTTCTTATACTGAGCTTTAAATGCTAAATGCCTACAGTAAAAGGTCTCATGAGGTTTATCTTTTTTTACGATTCTTGTGTAAACTTCTCGACTACTTACCCGTTCACCTTTCCAACTTTCTTTACGCTCGGACTCTCCATCAATATCACAGAATATAAATAATTTCTCTTCATGTTGCCATTTCACTTTTCGCTGAAATAGCTTTTGCTGTAAACATTTTCTTAAAAGAGATTTAAAAACTTTTTCATTATCTGAGCTTTTGTCACAAAAACTTTTAGCGTCAATCTCAATGATTGTCTCTTTATCAACAATTTTTGAAAGAGCAAGATCTGAATTCCTTAGATCGTGAAATGTAATAAGCCTATTTTCAAAATATTCCCAATCAACACCAAACCTAATCCCCAAACTAGCAAGTGCATCTTGGACAGGTTCACGCTTAGAAAATTTTTTGGTTCTTGAAGGTTGATTCAAATTACTTCTTATAGCTTTTAATTTAGTGCTTAGACTAGCTATATATAGAGTTTTTGGAAAAGATATCTTGATGAGATTAAGATGTAAGCGTTCATTCTGATCTTCTTTCGCTTCATGATATAGGAATGATTTACCCTCCCCAAAGTTATCTTCAAGAATCTTTCTTATTTTGTCTGCTTTACCAACTGGAAAACTAGCAACTATTTTTAGTATGTCAGAATAGTCTTGAATATCATTTTTTACATCAAACTCAAATTTGCCTTGACATATATCTTTTAAAGATTTACTTGTATAGGATTTTTGTTTTTCAGAAATTATATAGATAATTAATTTGTCATACTTGTTATATAATTTATGCTCTACAAACTTTTGCAACGTATTTTTTACTTTGTCTATATCAGATGTTGAGGTAATTTGAAAACATACTCTTTCTGCTTCATCACCTAGATCTATTGCTGGATAATTATCTTCGTCTAGATTCAAGTTTTTGAGTGCTTTATAACCATAAACTTCTTTGAATAGTCTAACCAATACATTTTCTGATAGTCTGTTAATATCCGTTTTTCCCATAGCTGTCTCACCTTTAACTTGCGTTACAAAGATTGACATCAGATAGCTGATTCTAGATTGAATTTCCTGTAAGTTCATCTTTACTTACTTGTTTTATATTTAGAAACTTATCTAAAATTATAATGCAATTCTTCATTGTTATAGCATAACGCTTTAAAAGTAGACGCAGTAAAACAATCGCCATATCAGGCGATTGTTTTACCTACTTACAACCTGAGTACGAGCCTGAGAACGAGATTTAGGCTTATCTTTCACAACAATCTCTACATCTCGACCTAGAGAATTTAAAAATCTAAATAACCTCACAGTCGAGAAGCCTGATAACTTGCCATTGATCAAAGCCGACATCTTAGGCTGATCGATTCCCAATAGTTTAGCCGCTTCAACTTGAGTTATTTCTAACTTAGTAATGATACTGCTGATTTTATAAGCAAGTTCTGCTTTAACCAGCAACTCATCAGAATTCTCTAATTCCAAATCAGCAAACACATTGCCACTACTTCTTTGCACCTTAATCTCTTCAGTCATACAGATCTAGTTAAACGATCGCCTGATAAGCGCGATCGCTATCATGCTTACGGACAAATTGTCTATTTTGTCTATAATATAAGAAAAAGAGCTAAATCTATGCAAATTGTTTCAGCAACCGAAGCCAAACAATCTTTTGGTGCAATCATCGACAAAGCCCAGCGTGAACCTGTGATGATCCGCAAACAGAATCGTGATGTCGCTGTGATTATGTCCATTGAAGACTATCAACGCATTACTCGTATTAATATTCAAGAATTTCAACAATTCAGAGCTAGTATTGCAAAAAAAGCACAAAAACGTGGCTTAACGGAAGAAAAGTTGAATGAACTGTTGAGTGATGACGAATAGTTCTATACGCTTAGTTCTTGATACAAATGTGTTAGTTAGCGCTATTTTATCCCCAGCGTCTATGTCAGCCAAAATTCTAAATTGGGGAGAAGACAATGGCGTTATTTTGTACTCTACTGCTACGCTCACCGAAGTTTTATCTGTTTTAGGACGCTCAAAATTTTCTAAATATATTGATCATGACGATATTGATGGATTATCTATCCGCATCAAAACTGTATGGTTGTTTGACGAGATTTTAAATCAAGTTCAATTATGTCGAGATCCGAAAGATGATAAATTTATCGACTTAGCGCTAAATGGTGAGGCTTCTCATCTGATTACTGGAGACAGTGACTTACTTGTATTGAACCCAATTCAAAATACTTCAGTCATCAATCCACGTACTTTTTGGGGTGAGATCATAAAACTTTGAATTATGAAGCTCTTAAACGATCGCCTAATAAGCGCGATCGCTAATCTATAACATTACTTTCAAATTGATATGTTCTAGAGCGATCGCCATTCTTTAGGGCAAATAAATGAATTTAATCTCGACTTGCCAAGTTAACATTAAGCTATAACGCATACCTAAAAAAACAGCCGATTAACAAGATTCCTATGACTAGAACCGAACGCGACTCCATGGGGGAAATGTCCCTGCCCGATGATGTTTACTATGGTATCCAAACTGTAAGGGCGATCGATAACTTTAAAATTAGTGGACTTAAGCCCCTACCCACCTTTGTGGATGCTTGTTTGCTGATCAAAAAAGCTACAGCATTAGTTAATGCCGAACTCGGTTGTATTCCTGTCGGGATGGGCATGGCGATCGCGGCGGCGACAGATGAAATATTAGATGGACAGTTGCGGGATCAGTTTGTTGTTGATGTTTATCAAGCGGGTGCTGGTACATCGCATCATATGAACATCAATGAAGTATTAGCCAATCGCGCCCTTGAGATTTTGGGTGACATTAAGGGGAATTACCAAAATGTAAACCCTAATGATCATGTGAATTATGGACAGTCTACTAATGATGTAATTCCTACAGCGATTCGGATTGGAGCATTATTAGCACTTGATCACGTCCTATTTCCTGCTTTAGCGAATCTCGGTGAACAGTTACGGATTAAGGCGATCGCCTTTGCAGGAATCGTCAAATCTGGACGTACCCATTTACAGGATGCTGTCCCCGTCAGACTTGGTGATGAATTTCAAGCCTATGCCCAAATTATTAGCGATCACATTAAACGCATTCACCTAGCAGCCAATGATTTAAAAACCTTGGGTTTAGGCGGGAGTGCGTCAGGTACGGGACTAAATACGCATCCGCAGTATTGCGATCGCGTTGCTGAAAAGCTGAGCGAGATTACAGGATTTGAACTGAAGCCCGCTAGTAACTTGATGGCCGCAATGCAGAGTATGGCTCCCTTTGTAAATGTGTCGGGGGCAATCCGCAACCTTGCCCAAGATACTTGCAAAATTGCGAATGACTTGCGCTTGATGGATTCAGGACCTAAAACAGGTTTGCGCGAAATCCAGTTACCACCAGTCCAACCAGGCTCGTCCATCATGCCAGGCAAGTATAATCCTGTGATTGCCGAAATGACAAATATGGTTTGCTATCAAGTCATTGGTTATGACACAGCGATCGCTTTTGCGGCGCAAGCAGGTCAATTGGAACTGAATGTGATGATGCCTTTGATTGCCTACGATTTGATTCAGAGTATTGAGATTTTGGGTCATGCGATCGATACCCTTGCAACAAAATGCATTAGAGGAATCGTGGCAGTTGAGGATCGCTGTGTAGCCTATGCCGAAGGTAGCCTTTCTCTGGTGACAGCCTTAAATACCCATATCGGTTATCTCAATGCTGCTGATGTCGCCAAGGAATCCCTAGCAACAGGTAAATCTCTACGCCAAGTGGTTTTGGATAAGGGATTGATGACCGAAGAAAAGCTAGCAGAAGTTCTCAATCTTGAGCAAATGAGTCGTCCTAATGGTTGATATAAGGTTCTTTTGAAACTTGAGGTATAGATAATGATTACTTCTGTTTATGCAGCATTGCTTTCATTATTGATTGTATGGCTATCCCTCAATGTAATTAAGATGCGTCAAGCAGGTCAGGTGATACTGGGTGATGGTGACAAGCCTGAGATGCAAGTTGCAATCCGCGCTCAAGGTAATGCTACAGAATATATTCCCATATCACTGATTTTGCTTTTGTTATTGGAATTAAGTAAGGGACATTGGAGCTTACTGCATATTGGTGGCATTGTATTGCTGACTGGTAGATTGATCCATGCACGCGGGCTATTGACAGGGAACATCCAGTTTAGGGTTCTGGGAATGCAGTTGACCCTTTTTAACATCATCTATTTGGCGATCGCTAATCTTGTTTATCAGTTTATAAAATAGAAAGGAGCAACAAAAAATGTTAGCAGTAGCAGTATTGGCGGCAGGTAAAGGAACGCGCATGAAGTCCGCGTTACCCAAAGTATTACAACCACTGGGAGGTAAATCATTAGTTGAGCGTGTTCTCAATGCTACAGACTCTCTCAAAGCCGATCGCCGTATTGCGATCATTGGTTATTGTAGCGATCAGGTTCGGGCTGCGCTCGCAGATTATCCGCAACTAGAATTTGCAGAACAAACGGAGCAGTTAGGAACAGGTCATGCGATTCAGCAATTATTGGAACCTTTAGCAGATTTTGCAGGTGAACTAGTTGTACTTACTGGTGACTCACCATTGATGCGAACAGAAACAATTCAAGCTTTAATTGATAGTCATCGTCAACATAAAGCTTCTGCAACTGTACTCACAGCAATTCTGCCAAATCCGACTGGCTATGGTCGTGTATTCTGCGATCGCGATATGAAGATCGAACGCATCATTGAGCATCGTGACTGTAATCCTGAACAGCTACTCAATCAGCGTGTTAGTACGGGTGTTTATTGTTTTGATTGGCAAGAATTAGCTCAGGCTCTACCGAAACTCACCACTAATAACGCTCAAAAGGAATATTATCTGACTGAGGTTTTTGATTATCTCAAATCGGTTTATGCCAGTGATTTAGAAGATCCTGATGAGAGTTTAGGCATTAACGATCGCATCCAGCTATCCCATGCCTATGATGTCTTGCAAAAAAGAGCGAGAGAAAAATGGATGCGTGCTGGTGTCACCATGCTTCTACCTGAAACAATTACCATTGATGATGAAGTGGAACTTGCACCAAATGTGATTATCGAGCCGCATTCTCATTTGCGCGGTAATACTAAAGTTGGTTCAGGTACGACGATTGGACCTTCGAGTATGTTGTCAAATAGCATTATTGGTGAGAACTGTACTGTGCAATTCTCGGTCATCGAAGATAGTCAAATCGCAGATAATTGTCGGATTGGGCCATTTGCGCGGATTCGAGGTGAGTCAATGGTGGGCGAGAAATGTCGGATTGGGAACTTTGTGGAACTGAAGAATGCCAAAGTAGGCGATCGCACCAATGCTGCTCATCTTAGCTATCTCGGCGATGCCACGCTCGGTAAACAAGTAAACATCGGCGCAGGTACGATTACGGCTAATTATGATGGCTTTAAAAAGCATCAGACTGTAATCGGCGATCGCAGTAAGACTGGTTCTAACTCGGTACTAGTTGCACCGATTCAAATTGGTGAGAATGTCAATATTGCCGCAGGTTCGACAATTGTGGAAAATGTAGAATCTAACGCTTTAGCGATCGCTAGAGCTAAACAGATTGTCAAGCCTGATTATTACGATCAAGAAGGTCGGAAAAAGAATTAAAAATATGAGGTGGTATTTTCCGCCACCTTATATTTTTGGGGCTTACTAAGCCAAACTTTCCTTTATCCGCTTCTCACGTTTTTGTTTGTACATTAGGCGATCGCCATCTGCTAAAAGATCATTTATTGATTGATGTCGGATAGCATCAAACTCAATTATCCCAACACTGTAAGCAATGTCGTAACCACGACAGGCTTGGTTGTTAAAGTCTGTTAGCACTTGGTCGAGACGCTGTAAAATTTGCTGTGTTTCTCTCCGATCAGCGTTTGACAATAAAGCTACAAATTCATCTCCACCTAGCCTCCCGATTACATCGGATGTTCGAAAGGCTTCTTTTAAGATTTTGCTAAAACTGATTAAAGCATAATCACCTTCAGCATGTCCGTAGCAATCATTAATCTCTTTAAATAAATCTAGATCAAAAAAGAAAAGAGAAGCTGGCTTATTCAGTCGTTTACATAGATTTAATGCATGGACTGCTAGAGCAATAAATCCACGCCGATTAGATATTTGGGTCAACTCATCGATTGTTGCTAGTTGTACTGAAGATAGTTCTTGTGCTGCCATTTGCCCAAGGTCGCGTAGTAGCTCTTTGTCTTCCTCACTGAGTATTCGAGGCTCTCGATCAATTAAACAGAGTGTACCGATTTTAATTCCTTGGGAGATTACTAGTGGAACTCCCGCATAAAAGCGAATTCTTGGTTCATCAGTAACCAGAGGGTTATCGTAAAACCTATCATCCAATGAGGCATCAGAGATCATAAAAATGTCGTCACCTAAGATCGCATGACCACAAAAGGATATATCGCGTGACATCTCTTTTACCTCTAAACCTTGAGAGGATTTAAACCATTGTCGATTTATATCGATAAAGCTGACTAATGCGATCGGCACTCTAAATAGTCGCCTTGCTATTCTAGTTAAACGATCAAAACGTTCCTCTGGTTCTGTATCGAGAATATCTAGCGATCGCAGGGTTGCCACACGATCATCTTCATTATCAGGGTAGTCTGGTGCTTTCATAGATATTTATTATTCAGCATAAGCATGCAAAATAATAGGTTTAAGAATGAATAGTTAAGCAATCAAGCATACTAAAAATCGTCGAGATAATTCGATATTCTTATGATTAAAAAAAGATGGAAGAAGAATTAGTTAAAGTGAAGTGAAGTTAAACCAAAACCCATAACATGAGAGGCGGCGCGAAGCGCCGCCTCTCATGTTATGGGTTTAAAACTAGTGGCGATTATAACTATACTCCCTTCCCAGTGAAGAATTAGACGTTGCGGCGCTTTGCGCCGCAACGTCTAATTCTTGGTTTTTGATGTCTATTTCTTTGGTGGGAAGGGAGTAAGTAGATGAGCATAATGAATGACAAATCCAAACCCGTAAAGTTGCACCCCGCAGGGGTGCAACTTTACGGGTTTGGATAATTTATTTTGCACAAGTACTTAGCTGGTGATTATTTCCAGATATTCTCCCAGAAGGGAGTTTCTACAGGATTAGGGAGACTAGAGATATTCATTTTGCGGCGAATATCGGCGATGTTCCAGCCTGTTAAACTTGCCAGAGTTTGTGCTTCCTTTTCAAAGCGAGGACGTAGCGATCGCTGATATTCTTTTCCTGCATCACAATTCATCTCACCTTTAAAGGCATGTCGCAAAACATAGCGTCCTTGGAACAATTCCTGATTCGAGGTTTCCTTAAACGTTAAGTCCTCAGGGAACTTGTCTCGGTTATAACGAATATGTAAGCGTGTGATAAAGACTCTACTATTGCTAGGAGGCATTGGTCTAGGCAAAATGCGCCGACTTGAAGGCTCGCTAGAATCGGGTGCACCAATCCAAAATACGCCTGCCTTGCGAAGTTCCTCTTGCGAGAGCGGTTCCGCAGAACAAGGATCACAGTTTGACATATCCCATGCATATTCTAAAAAGGCAACTTTACGACCTTCCTTGTTGTAGGAAGTCTTGAACATGGACTTATAGAAGTCACCAAATTCATTTTTCACATAAACTGGAATATCAGCATCCGAAGGAACTTTAATCGTGCGATAGTTAGCAACTTCCGCTTGTCCCTTAGGGGAAAGAATATAAACCAGCAAATCTTGATCGCCATTAGCATTGAGCATTCCTAGACGAATCGGTAACATGAACTTTGGCGATTCGTAAGCCATCATCAGAGGACGCAGTGATTGAGAACCTGTTTTACTTAGTTCCGCAATGTTGACCTTAGCCACAAAGAACTTCATGTTTTGGCGGATATAGGGCTGAAGTAATTCTTTAGCTCCTTGAGGGATTTTGTAATCATTGTCAATGAGCCAAGCTTCTAAACCATCGGATTCTTTGGCACTAAGAATGAGAATATCGTATTCTCCAACCGAAAACTTAGCCTCAATGGTAACTTGGTAATTGTCACGACGCGCCTTAGATTCTGTTACTGGAGCTGCACTTGCTCTGGTTATCCCCCCAAGATTAACCCGATCATAGGCCTCATATCTAGCACAGGGATCGGAGTCAAAGTATTCCACTAAGCGGGGGGCGCTAAAGGAATCAAGGCGATCGATGATCTTCTGCTCACCAATACGAACTTGCTTTTCTTTCAGCAATACTGGCACTGGTACAACTAGTGCGAAATCTTTCACATCACCTTGGTAGTCATTCGCCATCGTTAAAACGGTACGCTTGCCATCACGGGCAATCACCACCTGTGAAGCCTTGTTAAAGAGACTAGCATCGGCTTGGGATACATAGAAGCCACAGAAGGCAAAGACGGCAGGCGAATAGGCAAAGACAACTAAACAGGCAAGGGCGGTACTCACAAGTACACGCATCCATCTTAGAAATCGTTTCATAATTTAGTTTTGATAACTGAATAGATCGTTTTATTTTCTTGTCCCCTCTCCTACGAGCTACCGTGTACACAGAAGTCTCTCTATCTTCGTTTCGATTTATTTAAGCCCCCTAAATCCCCCAATTCTGGGGGACTTTAAAAGAATTTTATTTTCTTTTTCTCCCAGAATTGTGGGCTAGGGGGCAGCTAAGTGTTAACTTGAATAGGTTTTATGACTTGTGTGAATACCGTAGCTCCTACGGGAGAGACGTGAGGACTTTAGAAACTTCCGTAAATCAATTAATTAGGAAGCAAAGCACTGTGGCGTTTCGGTAGCCACTGAAATCTTGGAGCATTCCATAAGCGATCGCATAAAACTGTGAGCGGCGAAATCAGAAATAGCGCATAAAACATTGCGTCAGAGTTAAAGAAAACATTGCGTAAAATGAAAGCTAAAACTGCGATCGCCACAGCCCAGACTAATCGCGCCACTTTAGCATTCGGAATAGAACGCGGATCAGTAATCATAAATAATGCAAACAGCAACAAAGAGCCGCTAGTGAGGCGATGAGCTAAGACATCCCAAGTCCAACCCAGCCAAAGGTTTCGCAATCCTTCCAAAATTGCATAGGAGGCTAAGAACATAAAGCTCGTATCCCAACGTCCTACTTTTTTGAGAACGATGCCACCTAAACCGAGAAAGACTAGGGCGTATAAACTATCTTCGCCCCATTGTCCGTTAGAAACCCATGCGTGATTATTCCAAACAAAACTATCGAGCAACAAAACGACGACGATTCCGAAGTTAGCAGGATTGAACCAATGTTTGCCGTTGGTGCGGAAGATAAATTTGCTGGTGATCGCTAAAAATGAGGCACAGGCGATTGCCCCGTAACTATCAGAACGCAACAATAAACTTAAGCCCAATGCGGTAATTGTGGCGCTTTTAAGGGATAGCCAACGTTCATTTTTTTGTGGTGTTGCTGGAGGAAATATCGATATCATGCATATTTGCGTCAACCAACAAGTCACAAATGTTAGAGCGATCGCGATCGGTTTGAGTGACCAATCACGGGTACTAACACCTAACAATAAAAAAACTGATAGAAATAGAATCTGATAATCACGGGCATCTCGGAAAGGAGCAATGCCAAAACTGAACAATCTGGAAAGCGATCGCGGCATCGCCAAAGGTAACTTCAAGGACTGCATAGCTTTCTGATTAACCTAAAGTTTGGATCAGTATAACTGCCAAAATTTTAGGAATGTTGTCTGTTGCACTTTTTGTAACGATCACTCGCTTACAGCGCTTTGCGCTTTCTCAAAAAAACTGAAAAAAGCTTGCGAAGCAAGCTTTTTTCAGTTTTTTTGTAACACTTAATTAGTACTAGGATCACCCTTTTCACTATCTAGTGATGAGTTAAACGGCTTAAGTTCAGGCAAATTGCGTAATGTGGGTGAAATATTTGTACTTTCACCAAAAGGTTTCTTGGCAATCGCCTCCGTCATTTTTTCAGGGAGCTTGCGATCACTCATTGCCAATAATGATTGCAGTGCCGCAGGGATGGAATCGGGGTCCATAAACAAAACTTTGCTGCTGGGACTTTCGCCGATCGCCTGTCCCATTTCCAGATATTTTTGGGCTAACAAATACTGTACGGCTTCCTTGCCATTGGGATGCTTGGCGATCGCATTGGCAATCCGCTCAATCGACAGAGCCATCGCCTCAGTTTGTTCTAACTGTACTTGACGCTCTGATTCGGCTAATACACGATTAGAGCGAGCTTCAGCCTCAGCCTTGGTAATTTCTGAAGTCTTCACACCTTCAGATAGTGAAATCATCGCTTTTTTCTCGATTTCGGCGGCTTTTTGTTTTTCCATCGACTGAAGTACAGAAGTAGGAATTGTGATTTCTCCTAGTCTGACGCGCAAGACATTGATTCCCCAGTCTTGAGTATCACCAGAAATTCCCGTTAAAATTTCAGCATTAATCCGTTCTTGACCGCCGATGATGTAATCTAGTTCACAGCGTCCAATCTGAGTTTGGATTTGAGTTGAAAGAGAGATTTGTAAAGACTGATCGACATTCTCAATGTTATAACGAGCTTTTTGAAGATCGTTAATTTGCCAATACATTGTGCCGCTTACATTAACGCTCACATTATCAGAGGTCATACAAGGCTGAGGAGGAAGCTCTAATACCTGCTCACGAGAACTTTTGATTAAGGAGACACGATCTATAAACGGCAGAACAATGTTGATTCCTGGTTCCATTGTCTTTTGATACTTCCCAAACCTCTCAACCAGTGCGATCTGACCTTCTTCGATGATCCGAAAGGACCGATACATATAAGTACCACTCAAGAGCGCAAAGACAATGCTGAAAATTGTTGCTTCCATATATGTAAACCAATGGTAGCTATTTATTCAGATTTTAAGAATTTACAAAAGACTGGCTTAGCCAGTCTTTTGTAAATTCTTAAAATTTTAACTAACTGATTCTATTTCGTGATCGCCTAAATGAGTTACAAATTTAGGTGTAAATCTCACCTCATAGGGATAGTTAGGACTGATCGGGCGACCATTCCACTCCGTATGCACACGGACAATTTCGCCTTCCAGCCCTGAAATATCAAAGGATTTACCTTTGTGTTCAGGATGATGGAAAACACTTAAAGCTGTTTTGACACGAACGCGATCGCCAACCTTCATAAAATTCTAATATGTCCAAATGTAAACGAGATTTGTCAATTATCGCTTGTCTGACGTGTTAATTAACATCAAAAACAAAAAGTAGAGTGACGCTTTGCGTCACTCTACTTTTTGTTTTTTGATTTACGAAAGTGTGACAACACTTTTGTGAATCAAAAAACAAACCCAGTAAGGGTTTTCAAATTAAGAAATGGCGTAGCCATTTTTTAATTTGGTATTAAGCTGATTGTTCTAGTTCAGGCACTGGTAAAAATACTTCGAGCTTCGGTGCATGACCCCAAAATGCTTCTAGGTCATAATATTCACGCTCTTGAGCCATCATCGCATGGACGATCACATCGCCGTAATCTAGCAAAATCCATGTGCCATCTTGCTCGCCTGCGATATTTCTAGGCTTACGTCCAAATTTTTCCAAGATTGATTCTTCAGCCATACCTGCGATCGCCCGTACTTGTGCCTTAGAAAATCCCGATGCAATGACAAAATACTCCGCCAAACTCGACACTTCACCAATCGCTAGCAAAACGATATTTTCTCCCTTGCGATCGTCCGCAGCGACCGCTGCAGCTTGAGCCATTTGATAGCTTTGATCTTGCTCTCTCTCAGTGAGATTGAGATCTTTGGGGGTAGCGATATCGGTTGCGATGGTCATAGTTGGCAGATGTACTCCTGATAAATTATTTCAACACATCAATATTGTAACTTGATCTCCAAGTTAGGCATTAAGTTTGGCATTACCTAAACATGTGAAACCGCCATTCTCATTATCAAACCGATTTTAGTGTTTCTAGCGCCGAAGGCGCTGAAATCTCGAGATATTTTTGAAAGTGTTGCAAAGCAACACTTTCAAAAATATCTTGGAGTTAACTTGAGTGCAAAGCGTTGTAAATGTTTAGAATCTTTTGTGCAATAAAAATCTTCTTGGTCGTCCCATTAGCCAATAATTTACAGTACCTTCTTGGCTATGTAGTCGATAGCCAATGCGATCGTACAGACTACGCGCAGGCTGATTGTCCTCAAGTACATGCATATACAACCGCGAAAAGCCCCATTGTTTTACGGTTTGCTCTGCTGCTAGCAATAGTTGCTTGGCTACGCCACGCCGCCGCCATTGTGGATGTACTGCCAAGTTAAACACATAGGGATATTGCTGCATTTCACGACCTAACCAAAATTCTCGATAGTTTTTAACAGGTACGTAACGCATACAAATTTCTAAGGAGGCGATCGCCTGAAATTTATTAACTGGATGGGTAGCCACAAGACAAGCATAGCAAGGTGCTTTATCGCCAAAGCGACTACTGAGATCAAGCATGATGCCGTAGCGCAGAAGTGGATATACCAGATCCGTAAAGCAGCGCTGTAAAAAGTTAACTGGGTGATCGGTATTCCGATAAAAGCTCTCCGTCAAGATATCGGATACATGCCCAACATCTCTAGAGCTAGCGTGACGAATAGTAAACGAAGGAGATGAGCTTGGCACATTCAGCGCTAACGGCTTAGCGAAAATAATTTAACGATCTCAGTTATTATCACTAATAAATTACCCCAAATTTGTAAGGTTGCCCCCGAAAGGGGGCAACCTTACAAATTTGGATCTACTTGTGCGATCTCAATGACCAATTCCGACAAACCTATCTATGTCCCTAGCAAAACTATTCGCCCTCGTAAACAATTTGGACAACATTGGTTACGAAGTGATGACGTTCTCAATAAAATTTTGCGGGCGGGGCAACTGCAACCAAGCGATCGCATTTTAGAAATTGGTCCTGGCACTGGTAATCTCACTCGTTTACTGTTGCCTTTGGTTGAATCCTTGACTGCTGTGGAAATTGATTGGGATCTTTGCGAAAAGCTTCGCAAGACCATGACACAAAAGAATTTTCAATTGATCGAAGGGAGCATTCTCGATATTCCTCTTCCTGCTCATACCAACAAAGTAATTGCCAATATTCCTTACAACATTACAGGCGAAATTCTCAAAAAGCTATTGGGAACTCTCGCGGAACCAGTGCAGCAGTTTGATCAAATTGTTCTATTGGTTCAAAAAGAAATCGGCGATCGCTTAGCGGCAAAAGCGGGTCATAAAGCCTACAATGGTCTCAGCGTTAAGATTCAATATCTGGCAGAATGTCAGTTTATTTGCGATGTTCCTGCAACTGCTTTCTATCCACCTCCCAAGGTTAACTCGGCAGTTGTTCGCATCATTCCGCGTCCACCAGTTACTGCTGCGAGTGATCCTAAATTTTTAGAGCGTCTGCTCACACTTGGTTTTGCAACTAAACGCAAGATGCTGCGAAATAATTTAATTTCAGAAATAGATCGCGATCAATTAGTTCTCATTTTGGAATCAATGGGAATTAATGGACAGGTGAGAGCCGAGGATCTAGATGTTGCTCAGTGGGTTGCTTTGAGTGAGGAGGTACTCAAGTCGAAACTATAGCAATATCTTTAGAAGTTAAGATTTAGGCGATCGCTTAGTCTTTGATGACTTTGGCATTTGAGATTGTTTAGCGGAAAGCTTTTGTAATTTTTGGACTTGTTTGAGAGTCAGTCCTGTAAATTGGGCTACTAAATCTGTAGAGACGTTGGAACGCAACATGTTTAAAGCTATTTGACGAGTAGTTTCAGCCTTACCTTCAGCCTTACCTTCAGCCTTGCCTTCAGCCTTGCCCTTAGCCTCACCTTCTAGCAAGATATCCTGATAAATCACTGATTCTTTCATGATTTCACTCCTTAGTAGTCTTTGGATGATTTTTTTATCTAAGGCTATACCCGATATTATAGCGGTAGAAGCTGCCACGTTACTTTGTACTCGTTTATCGGCAATACTATCAATTTGTCTAGCCACGTCTCTTAGAGTCTCTTCAGGATTGCTTGTTTTAGTTAAGACAGCCAGAGGCAACAGCCCAAGATATTGCTGAAAGATATCAGTAGGTTGTTCCCAGAGACGAATGACATTAAATTCATGGTTTAGTTGCTGAGATTTGAAGCTGTTTTGGTAGACGAGTGGTGATTTTGTGGGCTTTAAATAGATGACAGTTTGATGAATTTCTTTGGTGGGATATTTACCATAAAGTCTCAACCAATAGTTCGCCATTCGATATGCCATTGTGTCATCGGTTTTGGTCTGAAATTCTAAATGGACAACTATTTCCGATGACTCTAGAAAGATGACCGAATCTGCGCGAATAGGCTCAGCAGATAGTTCCGATGGCTCAAGTTTTGTTAGGGGAATTGATTTCCCCAAGAGCCAACTGGCAAAGTCTTCGGGGAAGTTCTCGGCTAGGAACTTGCAGGTATTGTCATACATCGCGAAATTTTATCATTTCAAAGTCAGTTAATAGCAGATCATTTCTATTCAAAACCTAAATAAACAAAGGCGGCACGTTGCGCCGCCTTTGTTTATTTGGGTTTGTAAAACTTGCATTGCTATAAAAAATTTGCTGCATCAGGATTTTTTGCAAGTGGGGGAATTTTCGTGTATTTTGATTGGCACAAACACACAATTAATTGTGTGTTTATGTAAATTTTTGTCCGTTGGTTAAGAGGATTTCCTGTATGCGGTGCAAGCCTAGTTTCTTCAGCGCGATCGCCACAAGCATCACGGTTTTGGCGATCGCCCCACCGATGTTGGCGCGTCCAGTCCTCTTAACGACGCAAGCACAAACATGGAAAACTAGCCAATTACCGCAGACAGCCTCACTGATTTATGTTGCTCCGCGTGCTAATCCTAACGGTAATGGTTCACCCAATAATCCCTATCCATCGATCGCGGCGGCGCTTGCCACAAAACCTGTGGCGGGGACAGTGATTCAATTACAGGAAGGACTCTACAGTACCGATACAGGTGAGTCTTTTCCGATTAAACTTCCCGCAGGTGTGACATTACGCGGCGCACCGACAGTTAGGGGCTTGAATACGGTGATTCGCGGTGGTAGTAGATTTATTAGTACCAGCTTTGCTAGTCAAAATATTACGATACTTGCTGATAATGATGCGCGGATTGAAGGGGTTACCGTTACTAATCCCAACACTAGAGGTACTGCGGTGTGGGTTGAGTCAGGTAAGCGAGTGGCGATCGCCAATAATACTTTTATCAATAGCGATCGCGAAGGATTATTTTTGACGGGTACTGCTGATGCGATCGTCAGTGATAATGTCTTTAGAAGGAATGGTGCAAATGGACTTTCGGCAGTGGGCAGCAGTACAGGGGAAATTCGTAATAATACTTTTGAAAGTACAGGGTTTGGATTAGCGATCGGGCAGAACTCGCGAGTGAATGTCAGCAATAACAATATTCTTAATAATACTGATGGAATTATTATTTCTAATCTTTCGGCTCCGACTTTGCGAAATAATTTAATTTCTGATAATAAGCGTGATGGAATTGTCATCCTCAAAGATCGTAAAGGTTATCCCACTCCAGATTTGGGGACTTCCACAAATCTTGGCAAAAACATATTCCGTAACAATCTAGGTAAAGATATTAACAATAATTCTGGTGTTACCCAAGTTGCCGTTGGCAATCAACTTGACCCCAAAAAGATTGCAGGAAATATTGCCTTTGTCGGAGAATCTCCAACTGCCCCAGCACCGCAGATCCCCAGCACTCCATTACCTGCGGCTACAGCAACTTTGGCTCCTGCTCGGAATACCGCTAATCCCAGCAACATTGATACTGTTGAAATTACGCGACCCCAAACCAGTTTTATTCCCCCTGCTACGTCCCCAACGGCTCTAGCACCTTCTAATAGCAGCATCTTGATTGAGCCATTGCCAGATGTCCCCCAACCAGTTACACCCGCTAAGCCAAGCCCTTCTCTAATTTCTCCGACTACGGCTCCAGTAATTGCGTCTACACCAGTGACTCCATCCGCTAATCTCGCCCAAAGTCCTAACGAAGTTCTCATTGATCGTGATCCTATTCCTGTCGTCCCACCAAGGCAAGTTACCCCACCGCGATCAATATTTGTCCCCAGTAATCCACCACCTACCACAACTACTCCTCCACCCGCAACAACTACTCCTCCTCCAACAACTTCTATCCCACCAACAGTTACACCGCCACCAGCACAGACAGCCCCAATCCCCTACAACCCTCAAATTGCGGCGCTAGTGCCTCCGCCAGCAAGGGATACGACCCCTTATTTAGTTGTGATTCCATCTTCAGATGCTGAAGCTCTCAATCGAGTTCGTAGTGTTGTCCCCAGTGGTAAAGTCATTCCTTCTCGATTTGGCAATATTATTTTGGTACAAGGCTATCCCGATCGCGATCGCGCTGAAGTTTTAAAAGTAATCATGCGATCGGCTATTGGGCTTGATGCTCGCGTAATACATCAAAATAGTTTATAGAGAACAAAATTTGCTCTGCAAATTCTGTTCTCATTCTTCATAATTAGCAAAACTACTCAATCATCATGCAAGAACAAATAGCCTCAAATCCATCTATGACTGAGCCGATGATTGTTGCCCAAGACGTGCATAAGTGGTATGGCAGCTTTCATGTGCTTAAAGGTGTCAGCTTGACCGTAAACCGTGGTGAAGTAGTGGTAATTATGGGACCATCTGGTTCAGGGAAATCGACTTTTGCTAGAACTTTCAATGCTTTAGAGGAATATCAACAGGGCAAAATTGTCATTGATGGGTTTGAGTTGTCACCAGAGAATCATCGAAATATTGATGCAATCCGTCGCGAAGTGGGTATGGTATTTCAGCAATTCAATCTTTTCCCTCATCTCACGGTTTTCCAAAATATTACTCTTGCACCTTCATGGGTTCGCAAATGGTCAAAGGCTAAGGCTTCAGAAGTTGCGACACAGTTATTAGAACGTGTAGGTATTTCTCAACAGGCGCATAAGTATCCATTACAGCTATCTGGTGGTCAGCAACAGCGGGTAGCGATCGCTAGAGCTTTAGCGATGCAACCGAAAGTGATGCTCTTTGATGAACCGACTTCATCGCTTGATCCTGAGATGGTGCGTGAAGTGTTGGATGTAATGCGATCGCTTGCTGATTCAGGAATGACGATGGTGGTAGTGACGCATGAGGTCGGCTTTGCTCGTGAAGTCGCCGATCGCATTGTGTTTATGGATGGTGGCGTAATTGTTGAGGAGGCAGATCCTGAAGAGTTCTTCCAAAATCCTAAAGAAGAACGCACGAAGAAATTCTTGTCACAAATTTTGTAGAAAACTTGTTTATTAGGGTATTTTAAATTTGTCCTTACTTGCTAAGTGACATTCCATATTTATTCTTGTGACTAACACAAGATCAAAAAACTATGAACGATGCCCCATCATCACAGTTTAAAGGTCAGCAGACGTTAGCTGCGATCGCTTTTTCGGATGTCGTAGGGTTTAGCGCCCGCATGGGTAAAGATGAAGTGTATACCCTAGAATTAGTCGAGCGAGATTTTCGCAGCATGACTAACTGGTGTCAAAAGTTTGATGGCAAAGTACTAAAAACAACAGGGGATGGATTGTTGATGTACTTTACCAGCGCGGTACAAGCAGTCGCTTGTGCCTACGCTATCCAAAATGAGTTTGCAAATTTGGCACAATCCTTACCCTCAAATGATGTTTTAGTGCATCGCATAGGTATTCATTTAGGTGATGTCTTTTTTAATGCTGTAGATGTGATGGGCAATGGAGTAAATATTGCTGCTCGTTTACAGGCTCAAGCCGATGTAGGTGGAATTTGCATTTCGCAAACAGTTTATGATGTCGTCAAGAATCGCTTAGATCTAGAAGTTACTTATTTAGGCGAATTAAAACTCAAAAATATTCAAGAGGTGATCGCTGCCTATCAAATTTTACTTCCAGCAACAAAATTGAGAGAAGTTAAACCAGTTTCAGAGAGTGTCTCTGTTGATTCAAGCAAGATAACTGTAGCGAAGAAGCATACAAAGCAGGAGTATCGGTATCGACAGATTTTACTTAATAAAGTTAGAGTCTTCTGGATTGAAGGTATTCTGGAAACTTCGTTATATGGCAAAGCGCTCATCGAACTAGGATTGCAAACTCGTCTAGATGCTTTAGAACATCCTTGGCAGATAGATTGGGAAACTCCTGAAGATACTAGAAGACCTTTACCTATTGGTACAAAAGCGATTAATAGATCGGAA
>NZ_NDHW01000083.1 GCF_002251945.1 Pseudanabaena sp. SR411 | reverse complement strand
ATCAAAACCCAAAAGATGAGTGGCGGCGCGAAGCGCCGCCACTCATCTTTTGGGTTTTATGTCCTAAGCAAAACTTACATTGCTATATAAACAAAAAAGCCCATTGCGAGGCTTTTTTTATTTCTTGGGAGCATCAGGTAAGGGTGCGATCGGCGCTCCATTTTGTAGTTGGAGAATGCCTGACACCACAATCTTGTCGTTAGGCTTTAAGCCTTCTAAAACCTCTTGCTTATTACCAGTGATTTTTCCTAGTTTGATTGGTTTTTGGTTGGCGACCAATTGCGTTTTTCCGTTAGCGGAACTATTTTCTGCCACAAAGATAAAGTCTTGACCACCAAGACGGGAAATAGCTGAAGTTGGAACTAAAACACCAGAACGTGAAGCCCAAATTAATCGCGCTCTCACAAACTGATTAGCTTTTAGTTGATTAGTTCCATTATTAAAATTAGCCTTTACTAAAACTGATTGGGTTTGTGGATTGATACTTGGGGAAATAAAAGCAACATTCCCTTTGACCAGAGGCTTATCCTGAGCATCTAATAGTTCCACTGATTGCCCCATCTTCAAACGTGGTGCATTCTCAATGGGAACCGAAATCTGCACTTCTAACACCTGATTTTGTGTAACCGTTGTTAGTTGTGTGGTGCTATTCACATTATCACCAACCTTGATCGGGATATCGCCAACAATCCCCGCAAAGGGAGCAGTTACGGTATAAAAATCTAGCTGTACTTCTTCTTGTACAGCACCAGCACGAGTTTCTTCGATTCTAGTAGCGGCACTGTTAATGCTTGCTTGCTGAGCATTAATCTGAGCGTCAATCTGACCAAGTTCCGCTCTTGCATTTCTTAGGCTATTTGCAACTTCATCAAGTTTTTGTTTTGCTGTCGCGCCTTCTTGGGTCAATTTAGAAAAGCGATCGTATTCCTTTTGATTAAAATCGACACTGGATAAAATTGATTCTTTACGAGCGCGTAATTGAGCCAAAGTCGCTCTCGCACTTTCAAAATCTGCTTGAGATGTTGCCACGGCTGCTACCGATCGCTGCACCACGGCTTGCTGCCTAGCGGGATCAATCCGTAAAATTGGCGCACCTGCTTCCACGCGATCGCCTGCCTTGACATAAATTTCCTGTACATAGCCATCAACTCGCGGCTGTAACGTTACCGACTGGCGTGATTGCAAGTTTGCTACGTAATCAGAACTATCAGAAACTGTACCTGATTCTACGGGGGCGATCGGTACAGGAACAGCGCCAAATCCGCCACCTTGAGGAGCATTCGCCGAGCAAGAAACTAGCAAAGTACCGATCACAGCGACTAAGCCCTTGCTCAATGATTTATCTAATTGGTTGTTCGACAATTGCTGTCTTCGGACTTTATGGTTAATCATGAATATTGGCAAATTTTCTCTGATGTATCGGTTCTCTTTGCATACAGATGATAAGCAACATTCAGCATCACTAAATCACCCTGTAGGGGCTATTTTCCTGCAAGCATAAAGGGACGCGAAGCGTCCCTTTATGCTTTAGATACCAGCATGTCCCATCGCAATCCCTGCGACTAACATGCCAATTACCAGAAATGGTTGAGCGCTAGCCTGATATTTCACATCATTCTTGAGGGGATCACGCAGGAAGTACATATCTTGGAATGTAATTTGCGGAATCACTAATAGCACGATCAAACTTGCTAATAATTGTTCGCCAACGGTAACTAAATAAACAGCAATGCCAATTTGGAAGACATCGATCGCTGTTGCTGAGATCAACGCCGCCTTCTGCACCCCAAAGATAACGGGTAAAGATTTCAATCCCAATTCGCGATCGCCTTCCACGCTCTTAAAGTCGTTAACCACTGCAATCCCTAAACCAGCGAAGCTGTAAATCAAAGTGACAATTACGACTGTCCAGTTGAGATGTCCGTAGAGTGCATGACCAGCCCACCAAGGCAGTGCGATATAACTGGCTCCGAGAGCATAGTTACCCAACCAACCATTCTGTTTGAGTTTCAAAGGTGGTGCAGAGTAGATATAGGCAACCAATGAACCACCAAGGGCTAACTTGGTCATGATGAAGTCTGCATGACCTGCGGTGATATCGAGGATGGCTGCTACCGCAATACCGCCAAGAAACAAAATCCAAATCTGAGCAATGACTTGATTGAGGGGAATTGCTCCCGATGGAATTGGACGATAAGGTTCGTTAATTGCGTCAATTTCGCGATCGTAGTAATCATTAATCGTCTGGGTATAGCCTGTCAGTAGTGGCCCTGACATGAGCATACAAAGTAGCGATCGCATTACGTTTTCAATTGACCATGTAAACTCGCCAGAGGAAGCCGCACCGCAGAGTACGCCCCACATCAGAGGTATCCATGTAATCGGTTTCATCAATTGCAAGCGGATCTTCCAGATCGAGGCTCCTTTAATGTCCGCACCTTTCATTCCGAGCATTTGGCGGGTACGGGCTTCGCGAGACTCGCTCGCTGGTACGTCAGGGGTTGGGGACGACATATTTACAAAAATTTATAGACTTGCGGTTGATTATAGCTTTTAGGCGATCGCTATAACTTGGATTTCAGGTATGAAGCTATAAACTGACAATACGCATCGTAAAATCCATTCTCGTCTTTTGTATTCAACTTGTCTATTTCTCTTTGTACGGTGATTTTAGCCCAAGTTTTATTTGAAAATTTCTCGTCAAGTTTCCTAATTACTAGAAAAAGGGCATCACTACGATTTTTCTTCAGAAAGTCAAGATTTAGATTTAGAGTCTCATTCAAATCATGATTTATAGAGACATCATCAGAGTAAATTTTACCGTCAGGACGATATTTGATTAAATTTTCACAATTTTTGTCACCCTCTATCGGATTGATAGTAATTTCACTATCTCCCTTTCTGGTATCACAATGTTGATTTTGAGGACGCGCTCCTTGATTCCCCATGCAAGCACCTAGCAAATTTCTGTAGTCGAGTTGTCTAGATGTATATTTGGTTTGAGGTTGCCAATGTTCTATCTTCATCTCATCTGATTTGATGCGGCTCATACAGTAGCAACAAATATATCCTTGTTCTTTTAGTAATGATTTTCGTAGATCGTCTTTGTCAGGATAGTTGTCATAGTTAGCATTAGCCTGCGATCGATGTTCTACAAGAGATCTTGGCTCTGATTGTTTAATGATCTTTTTCATTTCATCTTAGATAGAAAACTAATCAGAGTATTTGCCTTAACAACCTCCGAGTCATTGTGACCTAGTAAATCAGACAATTCATGGAGTAGTACTTTTGCTTCTTCAATTTGCCCATCATCGATTTTATATAAGCATTCCGTTAGTTTATTTTTAATTTCTACTGGTCTTTCAGTAACTCCCATTAATTCTGACAAAATCGAGTTGCTATCACGCCCAAAGGTATAGGCATCGGCAGGATAAACTTGAAAATCCTCAACAACAAATACGTTTTCTTTTTTAACGTTGCTAAGAACTTGTGGTGAATGGGTTGTAACAATAAACTGACAGTTCGGGAAAGTACTTGTCAAACGTGGAATAATGTCGCGTTGCCATTGAGGATGTAAATGTAGTTCTATTTCATCAATTAGAATAATTCCCTCGCCTTCTAATGCATTTTTTGTGGGATCTGGATTAGCGATCGCTAGTCTTCTCGCAATATCTGCAACCATCACTAATAAATTTTTTTCACCATCAGAAAGCTGATTAAGCACTAACTCATGATCTTGTTTTCTAAGGACAATCTGCATACGCGATCGCTTAACCTTGAGATCTGTATAATCAGGTAATATTGATGTAACTGCTTCCCTAACTAAATTTAATTGATAGTCTTGATAATTAAGATTCCCATCTAGTCTTATCTCCTGTTCTAAATCTTCGTTATTTTTAAACCATACGAAAAAAGTTGCAAAATCGATATTATACTGATTAATAGCATCTGTATAACAATGAATTTGTGATAATTTAGCTACATTGGGAGACAAAGGATCGTTGCCAGAAAGCCTGTAGCTTGTAACAGATCTTTTAGTGGAATAACAAACAAAAATTGGAATGCTTTTATTAGGATTGTTATTTATTTGACTACTAATGAATATTTTAAAACTTTCGACATCACTTAAAGTGCTACGTTGAAAGTCTTTTTGAGGTTCTTCACTACTTGAAGGATATGCGAAACAGTATAGTAGTTTAATATCTCTAGAAAATGCTTGGCTAAATTCTGAATAGAAAATTGTTAATTCATTTGTGGTTTCTTGAAAACCGTTAGAAATGTCATTTTCTCCAAAGCCATTCATACCCCAAGGACTGAAGTTCTTTGCGTTTCTAATACTACGCATTAATGGACTAATTAACTCAAACAACAAGTTATCTACACAATCAATAATGCTTGATTTACCTGAGCCATTCACACCAATAAAAACAGCAAGATTTGATGGAAAATCTATGGTGACATCTTTGAATCCCCTGAAGTTTTGCATCCGCAACTTTTCTATATGCATAGCTGCCTTACACCAATAAACTTGATTTTCTATTCATTGTAGCGATATCTGAGAAAAAATAGACTAAAGCACCTGAGAGCAATCTTGAACATGATTAATGCCTTAAAGCGCTATTAGAAAGATGTTAGTTTAGGTAAAGTTAAGATATCACTGAGATTCTAGCTTTGGTATAGTATTTACAGCTTATTGGTAAAAAACTATGAGTATTCAAGAACTTGAAACAGCAATAAAAAAGCTGTCCGTTAAGGAATTAGCCAACTTAACAACATGGCTGATAGATTACCATGAGCAAATATGGGATCAGCAAATAGAAGACGATCTTGAATCTGGAAAGCTGGATCAATTATTAGATGAGATTGATAGCGAGTACGAAGCAGGGCTAGCCAAAAGTTTGTGAATCACCTTACCCTGCCTAGATTTTGGCAAGCGTATAACAAACTTCCAAAAGATATCCAAACACTCGCTGACAAAAATTATGAATTATTAAAAAACAATCCTTTACATCCATCACTTCACTTTAAGAAGGTTGGCAAGCGTAAAAAATTATGGTCTGTGAGGATCACTGATAATTATCGAGCGCTTGGACTCGAAAAGCCAGAAGGTATTGTCTGGTTTTGGATTGGCACACATAGCGATTATGATGCAATTTTAGATCAGTAGGTTTTGAGTGATGTTTAGAAGGCGATCGCCTAAAACTGATTCGCATGATTATGAATAGTCGTAAGCATTGTTGAGAATATGACCGTTCTTCACTACCATGACAAAAATGCAGCCTCAACACCTTGTTCTCGCTTAACTTTGGCATCACGTTCTACCCAAGAGATTATTTGGGCTACAGTCAAATCTTCAATGTGAGTACTGTAATCTTTAGCGATCGCCCCCAAGGCAAGCATTGCCGAAATTACCATGCGCGTGAGAAATTTTTCATGGCTAGATAGCTTTGCAGGTGTCACTTCATCTTGTCGCGTATCTTCAAAATCTAGATCAGGATGAGGCGAAGTCCATTTCAAAAAGGCAGCATCTTCACCTTTCTCTTGACGAGTTTGTGAATCCATTTCAATCCAATGCACAATTTGGCTAGCCACCAGATCTTCTGCATGAATATGTAGATCTTCAGCAATTTTAGTAATAATCCGCATCGAAGAAACTGTGATGCGAGTCATAAATTTTTCCATTGTCGAAAGCATTGCACCATCGATCGCATGGGCTTCGGCAAGCGTTAAAAACTGAATTGGGTCTTGGGGAATTGTCATAACCTATAATTTTAGGGGCAAAGCTTGGATTTGCCCCTAAAATTATAGCAACGCAAGAGATAGCTAAGACAAATCAAAACCCAAAAGATGAGTGGCGGCGCTTTGCGCCGCCACTCATCTTTTGGGTTTTATGTCCTAAGCAAAACTTGCATTGCTATAGAAACCGATAATTTGTACAGCCCCTTTCTCAGTAGTCACCTAAGCAATGGCAACTAAGGTAATCCCAATCATTGCCAAGACGAGCAAGGTAATCCCAATCAGTGGCAAGCGTCCTTTTAGGAGTTCAGCATATTCTGTAGTGCCACCTTGCTCTTCGCCTTTTCCCTCAACTTGCTTCTTGTCTTTCTTATCGATCTTGTCATCAAAATACATCTTGGGTTCGATCGCCCAATTATTTAAGATCCCACGATCATCTTTGGTAAAGGCTGTGCGTACCTTAGAGGTCTGTTCCGTCATTAAATTTTTACCTTGTTATAATGTTTTTTAATTTTTTGTTTAGGTTAAATGCTGCAATTAGCTAACTTTCCTAAAGCTTGAAATTGATATCCCTAGCTCTCTAGAGCATATTCAAAGTGTTTATCTGAAAAATAAAATTTTTGAAATTGCTTAGTATTGCTACATGAATCTTAATGTTTTTTGATCTTATCCCTTAATGTCAAATTTCGGCAAATATTAATCATAAGTACTTAAAAAGAGTTGTGTCGCACCGCGACACAACTCTTTTTGTGATTAATGTCTTAACCCATCAATTCTTGACTGGGAAAAGTGTAGCCAATTTTTGTTTTTTATGAATAGCTAGAGCGATCGCTAGTAAAGTAGAGATCGCGCAAAGCGCAGTATTTACTTCATGTTTTTTATGCCCCACTTTTCCCATCTATGTGAGCATTGGCAATCTACGCTCAACTGGTCACCAAACCCTGACCAAATATCCCAATTTGAAAAGCTGTACGAATTAGTCTTAGAGGGCAATAGCAAACAAAATCTGACTCGAATTACGGCTGCCGATGATTTTTGGGAAAAGCACTTATGGGATTCGTTGCGTGGGGTATTAGCTTTTTGGGATCGGGAAGATATTAAGGTAATTGATATTGGTACAGGGGCTGGTTTTCCGGGATTGCCGATCGCGATCGCTAAACCGACATGGCAAGTCACCTTAGTAGATAGCAAACAAAAAAAGGTTGCCTTTGTCGAAGAGACGATCCAAACTTTAGGACTATCTAATGCGATCGCCCAATGGGGTCGTGGCGAAGACATTAATAAATTAGGTCAGTACAAAAAGAAGTACGACTTGGCAGTAGTAAGAGCCGTGGGCAAGCCAGATATTTGTGCAGATTACGCATTGCCTTTTCTCAAAAAAAGCGGCACAGCCGTCCTATATCGTGGTCAGTGGCTCCCCGAAGAAAGTGAACAGCTAGATATATTTTGTGAGCAGCAAGAGCTACAAGTCGTCAAGCAAGATCGCTTTCAGACTCCGCTTACCGCAGGGATTCGACACAGCGTTTACCTTTCCCCGCGTTCAACTTCCAACTCCAACTCATAGGGAGATGCAAAGTTAGAAGAATCATATAAAAATCTGATTACTTCTTCTTCGAGACGGTGGATGTGATGGACTTCTACAGCATTAGTAGCCCGTAGAGCCGATAAGTAACCGTCTAAAAAGAGTCTCATCTCGTCGGTCGAACGGTAACCACGTTCTGACATTTCGACAAGAGAGTCGGTAATCTTTTGATAATGACGAATGGCGATCGCGTCTTGAAGCATAGGTCAAGCTGGGAATAACTACCGTCTTAGGTGGATTTTGCTTAGGTAATAAAATGGTTCCCCCTTAGATCTAACGAGCGATCGCTAGTTAAGAAAATTCAACTTTTATGTACTTTCAGCACCATGATTCTACCACTTTGCAGACAAGAGAGGGTGCAATGCAGTTTGTCTAATCAACAAAAAGGGCGCATTGCGCCCTTTTTGTTATTGCTCATAAATTGGCAAAACATCTTGCCAATTTGGATAAATTCCTGCTTGCCATTGATCGTAGGCGATCGCTAGCAAACTTTCGCCTTGAGATAATGGTGGATCGTATTGCTGCGCTTTAGTGACAATTGACTCACAGTCAATCCCGTATATAGGAATCTGTAACTGCTCACCAATCGTCCTCGCCACCACCACACCGATCCTTGTGCCAGTAAAGCTCCCAATACCCGTGGCGATCGCTAAAAAAGCCAAGTCAGTCCATGCAAGATCACCCATAAACACATTTAAACAGTCATGTAACTGTACAGATAGCTCTCTGCCTAGTTCCCATGACTGCTGCTTGTGGATGATATAAATTTGAGAATTGCGATCAGAGTTTGGGTTAATTTCCGCGATCGCAAGCTCTAACTTTGTAGTTGTTGTATGTAAGGCAAGGGCAAAACTTGTGGTCATGATCTGTAGAATACTGGAAGGCGATCGCCAGAATTCAGATTAGAATTTATTGCCACCAGAGCCAGTATCAGCAGCGCCAGTATCGGCTGCACCTGTATCAGCAGCTCCATTGGATTCAGAATCTTCTGGATCGTTATAGCTGCCCATTGGTCTTCTACGTCCAAAGCGACCCATAGGGGTGCGCTTACGAAACTTACGCGCATACGCTTGGTTGCGAAGAGCTTTTTCTTTTTTCTGATTGCGGCGCTTAGCCATTTTAACCTACTGTACCCCTTAGAGATTGAGTCTATTTAAGCTAACACAAAACGAGAAATAGACAAAGCCCAATTATTTTTTCCCAGCAATTCTCATTATAAAAATCGGTTTTTTGAAAGCCCGCCAACGGCAGGCTTTCAAAAAACCGATTTTGGTGTTTCCAACGCCTTCGGCGCTGGAAACACCAAAATCGGTTTCATAATGAGAATTGCTGATTTTTTCCTAGCAATTCTCATTGTAAAAATCGTTTTTTGCAAGCAAACCTTAGGTTTGCTTGCAAAAAAATGATTTTGGAGCTGGAAACACCAAAATTTGGTTGCACAATTAAAGCTATTGCGATTTAAAATCTATATGCAATACTTTAAAGGTAGATAGGTTAGTATATACATACCTTTAAGTATATAAATCCGATATATTTACGTTTGACCTTGTATCTTTGTCTCGTAAAGTTGAGGGATATAAGTGAATAGGGGTGTTCATATGACATTTCAACCAAGTTATTTTAAAGCTGATTTATTTAAGGTTTTATCCAATCCCGTAAGGATTCAGATATTAGATTCTTTACGGATTGGTGAACAAAGCGTTAATTCGATCGCGCAGGGGATTGAAGCAGAACCTTCGGCGGTTTCGCAACAGTTGGCAGTAATGCGTCGTTATAACTTAGTGCGATCGCGGAAACAAGGAAACTTTGCTTACTATTCCGTTGGCGATCCCACGATTTTTAAGGTATTGGATGCGGCGCTAGAGCTTTTTAACAATCACGTCATTGAAATGCGGGAATCTCTACAAAAATTGGAGTAATTAGAATCTCATGGCACAAGCAGGAAGCTTAGCTAGCAACAATCAAAGTCCAAAAAATCATCCATTCAAGGGATTATTTAGTAATTTTCGTGGTGACTTGACGGGAGGACTTACCGCCGCAGTCGTTGCGTTACCCTTAGCGCTTGCCTTTGCAGTCGCAAGTGGTGTCGAACCGAAGGCAGGGCTTTATACAGCGATCGTGGCGGGAGTCGTCGCTGCTGTATTTGGTGGCTCACCTGTGCAGATTACGGGCCCCACGGGAGCGATGGCTGTTGTTTTAGTGGGAATTGTCGCTAAATATGGCATCGAGAAAGTTTGGATTGCTGGCGTAATGGCGGGAATCATCCAAATTGCACTTGGTGTAGCCAAGTTAGGGCGTTTAGTGAAATTCATTCCCTATCCTGTTACCGCAGGATTCACCAATGGTATTGCCGTAATTATTTTTTGCGGACAGTTAAATAATTTCTTCGGTTTACACCTGCCAAATCAAGAGCATTTCCTTCAAGCACTTTGGCAAACTGCCACCAATTTAGAAGGCTATAACTGGCTAGCGATCGCCTTAGCGCTACTGACGATTACTACAAAATTACTATGGAATCAAATCAACCATTCAATCCCAGGATCTCTAGTTGGTTTAGTGGTTGCCACGATCGCCGCAGTCATCGCCAAATCGCAATGGCATCTGGAAGTCCCCACCATCGGGTTAATTCCCCAATCTTTACCAATCCCCCAAGGCATTCCCCATTGGAACGATTTCAAATTAATTAGAGAGCTGATTAATCCTGCGATCGCCCTTGCCGCATTAGGCAGCATCGAATCTTTACTAGCAGCCGTGGTTGCCGATGGTATGAGTGTTAGCGATCGCCACAATAGCGATCGGGAGCTAATTGGACAGGGTTTAGCCAATATGATCGTGCCATTTTTTGGTGGGATTCCTGCGACTGGGGCGATCGCTCGTACAGCGGTAAATGTGCGGGCGGGTGGTAAAACTCGCCTATCGGGAGTAATTCACGGAGTCGCTCTTGCGCTTATCGTCCTAGCCTTTGCGCCCCTTGCTTCACAAGTACCGCTCGCCGCCCTTGCTGGCATCCTGATGATCACTAGTATTCGGATGATGGAATGGGAAGCGATCGGACTACTGATCCATACTACCTATGCTGATTTTGGGGTAATGATGCTGACATGGCTAGTTACGGTCTGTTTTGACCTAGTTTTAGCAGTAGAAGTTGGTCTAATTGCCGCAGGTATTCTCTTTATCAAGCGGATGAGTGAACTTAGCCTAGTCAAAATGCCTGAAGATAATGTCTTTCTTACTGGCGTACCCCTAGACTTTGGCAAACAAATCGCTATCTATCGGATTGATGGGCCGATGTTCTTTGGTGCGGCTGAAAGGTTTGTTACCTTCCTGCGTGATGCGCCTGAAGTCAAGTTTTTAGTTTTGAGAATGCGCTATGTACCGAGTATGGACTCGACTGGCTTGGTTGCCCTAGAAGAGATTTATCACGATCTGCAACGCCATAATTGTCAATTGATTTTGAGTGGTTTGCGTTCTGAAGTCGAGCAACTTTTAGATCGCAGTGGCTTACTTAAGGAAATTGGACATGACAATTGTTTTGAGTCAACTAATGATGCTCTGCGTAAGATTATGCCCAATGACACCAAGGCTCAAGAAACTGCTTCGTTAAGTAAAACACTGGTTACCAACCCATAAAAGCAAGGCGTGGCTTAGCAACGCCTTGCTTCAGTCAATCCATTCGTTGTCTAATTTCTGATCTCGAAACAAGATGCGATCAAAGCCTTCGCTGAGAGTCGGTGGGTTATAGGAAAGGGTGCGATACATCTCTATGACAACATCTTCAGGGACTGCGCGATCGCGTACCTCATTACGGGATAGGCAAATCCAGAGTGGCACATCTAGCCAAATGCCCGTAATTGGCTTAAAGCCATGAGCCTTGGCAAGGTCAATAACATCTTTGCGATACTCGCGTTTATAATTTGTGGCATCATATATTACAGATTGTTGCGATTTCGCTGCATTGGCAAATGACTGTTGTACCTGCTCCCATATCTCAGCCCAATCCCCCTGCGTAGCTGCTGATCCATAGAGTGAAGCTCGAATGCGATCGGGGCTGATTAACTGAGTTGCCCCATAGGTTAGGCTGCTACTATTCTGACTAGAAGCATACAGCATCTTCTCAGCAAGGCTAGATTTGCCACTAGCGGGTACACCAATTAGGATAATTACACTTGCCATGCGATCGCTGCAAATTGCTAAATAGTTATGAAATCAGTCTTTACTAACTATAGCAACCTTAAAAACAACTCCCAGATAAACCCTAATCAACCTGAAATATGTCCACACTTTACGATTTCCAGATCACCAACATTGACGGTCAACCAGTCGATCTCGCTCAGTACAAAGGCAAAGTCGCCTTAGTTGTCAACGTAGCTTCTAAATGTGGCTACACCAAGCAATACAAAGGGCTAGAATCTCTTTATCGTGAATACAAAGACAAGGGATTTGAAATTCTTGGCTTTCCTAGTAACGACTTTGGCGCACAGGAGCCAGGGACTGAAGCAGAAATTAAGAGCTTCTGCTCTCTCACTTACGATGTCACCTTTGACATGTTTAGCAAGGTAAAAGTAAGCGGTAATGACATGTCGGATGCTTACAAATATCTCACCGAAACTACAGGTAGCCAAGTGAAATGGAACTTCAATAAGTTTCTAGTTGATAAAGAAGGTAAAGTCGTGAAGTACTACCCTTCTAGTGTCGCCCCCGAAGATGCAGAGTTGCGTAAAGATATTGAGGCACTCTTGGGCTAGATTTTACAGCGCTTTGCGCTCAACTCCACCAAAACACGCTTTAAAAAGGGTTGCTTTGCAACCCTTTTTAAAGCGTGTTTGAGAATTCTCCTACCTAGCAAAATTTCTGCTTTTATCCCCCTCTAACTTCTCCTTGCAAAGGCTACCTTGTACACACAAGTCTATTGAGCTAAGTTTTGATTGATCAAGCCTCCTTGTATCTGGATCGTTCATGACTGGAGAGACCCAAACTTCTAACTTGCATGAATTTTATAGTATTTCTGAAAATCGCGATAAGATCTTAGTCTAGTTGCAGCAAATTTCTTAGAAATCCCGATCGCATGATTTTCCCTGAGTATTCTGACTTTATTGAGCTTGCTAGCAAAGGTAACTTTGTACCTGTATATATGGAACTGGTTGCCGATCTCGATACGCCTGTTTCAGCTTGGTATCGTGTCTGTCAAGGTCAACCCTATAGCTTTTTGTTAGAGTCAGTGGAAGGTGGCGAAAGGCTTGGGCGTTATAGTTTATTGGGTTGCGATCCTCTATGGGTACTAGAAGCAAGGGGCGATCGCACCACGCAGACATTTCGTGATGGCACAGTAAAGGAATTTATAGGTAATCCCTTTCAGCATTTGAATAATTGCCTTGCGCCGATTCATCCTGTGCATTTGCCACAGTTACCGCCGAGTTTAGGTGGGCTATTTGGTTATTGGGGTTATGAATTAATTAATTGGATCGAGCCAAAAGTGCCTGTATTTCCTTGCCAAGAAGGTGATACGCCTGATGGTGTATGGATGCAGGTGGATAGCTTGCTGGTGTTCGATCAGGTCAAACGCAAAATTTGGGCGATCACCTATGCAGATTTGAGTGATGGCAATGAACCTGAAGCTGCCTATAAATCAGCTTGCGATCGCTTAACGGTGCTGGTGGATAAACTGCGATCGCCTCTGGATCGGCACAAAACGGCAATTACTTGGACAAATCCCCGCCTGCAACCTCCTGTGAGTTACACCAGTAATGTTACTCGCGAAAAATTCTGTCAAGCTGTGGAAAAAGGTAAGGAGCATATTAAGGCTGGTGATATTTTCCAAGTTGTGCTTTCGCAGAGGTTGACGACAGAGTTTAAGGGTGAGCCATTTAGTTTGTATCGCTCTTTGCGGGTGGTCAATCCTTCTCCTTACATGGCATTTTTTAACTTTAAGGATTGGCAGCTAATTGGCTCTAGCCCTGAAATCATGGTCAAAGCGGAAGTTATCGATGGAGTCTCGCGCACAGTCCTCCGCCCGATCGCAGGCACACGTCCTAGAGGTGCAACACCTACGGAGGATGCCGAACTAGCCAAGGATTTACTCGCCGATCCAAAGGAAGTTGCCGAACATGTAATGCTGGTTGATTTGGGGCGCAATGATCTCGGTCGTGTTTGCAAAAGTGGCACGGTGAAAGTCGATGAATTGATGTCGATTGAGCTTTATTCCCATGTGATGCATATCGTCAGCAATGTCGTTGGCGAAATTCGTCCTGAAAAGACAGCTTGGGACTTACTTCAGGCTTGCTTCCCTGCGGGAACAGTGAGCGGTGCGCCAAAGATTCGAGCAATGGATATCATTCATAACTTGGAAGGCGATCGCCGAGGCACTTATGCTGGAGCCTATGGCTACTATGACTTTGAAGGTCAGCTAAACACCGCCATCACGATTCGGACGATGGTAACGAAGGATGGAACCGCTAGCGTTCAAGCTGGTGCTGGTGTGGTAGCTGATTCCGACCCTGAGAAGGAATATCAAGAAACCTTGAATAAAGCAAAGGGAATGTTGGAGTCATTGCGCTGCTTGGGCTAGGTAGTAGGGCATTCCCATCCTGCTTTGTCTAGATAGCTTCCGCAAGAGGTTTAGACTACGATAGGTAATCAAGCAAGGTAGAGGTAATTTAATGAATGAGATCATGTTTATCATCGAAGATGCAGATGAAGGTGGCTATACTGCCCGTTCTTTAGGTGCATCTATTTTTACGGAAGCTGATTCTTTAGATGAGCTATATGAAATGATTCGTGATGCTGTTCGATGTCATTTTGATGAAGCTGTTTTACCGAGAATAATTCGCTTGCACTTTATTCGTGAAGAAGTTATTGCCGTATGAGAATGCCGCGCGATATTTCAGGATCAGAGTTGACAAAATTGTTGAATAAGTTTGGCTATGTGAGCATTCGTCAAACTGGTAGCCATATACGTTTAACTACTCAGCAAAATGGTGAACATAGTATTACTATTCCCTATCATAATCCTTTAAGAGTTGGAACGCTTTCGGCAATTTTAGCCGATGTAGCTAACCATCTGGGTTTCACAAAAGATGAACTGATGCGGAAATTATTTGAAGAGTAACAGAAGATCGACTTACCGAATTTTCCAGAATTACAAATAGAACTTAGCAAAATTTTACCAAGTATTCCATAATGATAAAACCTATATTGATTGTTGGGAGTGATACGGGTGTGGGGAAGACCGTTTTAACGGCGGCTTTGGCGGCTTATTGGTTGACCTATCGCGATCGCACTACACCGAGTAAATCCCTAGGTATTTATAAGCCTTTGCAGTCAGGAGAAGGCGATCGTGAGTTTTATGATCAGACTTTCTCGCTTTCGCAAACCCTTGATGAAATTACGCCTTTGTATTTTGAAACGCCGATCGCTCCTGCGATCGCTGCTCATAAAGAAGGGAAACCAATTGATTTAGGACTGATTTGGCAGCAGTTTCTCAAGCTGCAACAACAGAAGGTATGTTTGCTCGTTGAATCAATGGGGGGCTTAGGTTCACCGATTACCGATGAGTATATCGTGGCGGATTTGGCGCGAGATTGGGCTTTGGATGTAATTTTAGTTGTACCTGTGCGATTAGGCGCAATTTCTCAAGCGATCGCCAATGTGGCTTTGGCGAATATCCAAAAGGTAAAGTTAAGAGGAATTGTGCTGAGTTGTTCGCAAGTTTATTCTCTGGAAGAGATTGAAGAACTTGCACCGCCGCAGATGATTTCGCGACTTGCTTCGGTTCCTATTTTGGGGATTCTGCCATATGTCAAGGATTTGAGTGATATTTCACAATTGGCGCGGGCGGCTTCAGAGTTAGACATAGAAAGAATTCTGATTTAGTAAGGGCGATCGCATAGTGAGGCACATTACTAGTGATATAAATGATTCTATGTATGATCGCCTTACTGCTATAGCATTCCTCAAGCAAATTTCTGCCGATCGCCATAATCTTGATCGCAGTGAAATTGTGGCGACTTTAGGCGATCGCTCGATTACCTTGGGGCGCGATCCTAGTTGTGAAGTGGCGATCGATATCAACATCTATGGCTCGGTATCGCGTCGCCATGCCGAGATACGTCCCATTTTTGCGGGGCAGAATAATCGTCAAGATGCTAGGCAGCAGTTGGAAGGCTGGGAAATTTGCGATCTTGATAGTGCCAATGGCACATTTATTAATGACCGTCGGCTGTATAGCTGCTATCCACTCAAGCATGGCGATCGCATTCAGCTAACTAAAGGTGGCCCCCAGTTTGTATTTGAGCTAGATCCTAGTACTGAGACAACTTTAAGCACAGATCTTAGGAAGCGTCCGCGATCGCAGATTACCAGCATTACACTGACGAAGCTCTTACCAATTTTCTCTACGGGAAATGATCTGTGGAAAAAAGCCTATCTCTTACCAGGGATTGCAACCGTGGGATTTGTGGTAATGATGTTTGCTTTTTTGGGGCAACCGCAATTATTTAACCTCACAATTTCCGTATATATCAGCCTTGCCGCCTATTATTTTGTCTATCAACTTTGTGGCAAGAATAAGCCTTGGTGGATCATTTTAGGCGCAGCGATATTTACAGCATTGATTCTTAGAAGCCCGATTTTAAATATTTTTCTGTGGTTCTTTTATAAGGTTTTACCAGGGACTGCACCAACGGGGCAAGTTAGCTTTATCAGTGTTTTGATTGCGATGTTTTTTGGGGCGGGTTTAATGGAGGAGTTGCTCAAGGCTTTGCCAGTGTTTGCGCTCTGGTTTATGGGGTTACGACTGGGGAAGAAATGGCGATCGCGTGTAGGTATTAGTGAGCCATTAGATGGAATTCTAATTGGTGCTGCTTCGGCAGTTGGATTTACGTTAACGGAAACTTTAGGTTTGTATGTACCAAGTATTATTCAGAGTGTGACAAATCAAGCCGTTAGTCCTGAAATAGCGGAACTGACAGGGTTGCAATTATTGATTCCCCGTGTGCTTGGCTCTGTGGCGGGACATATGGCGTATAGCGGTTATTTCGGCTATTTCATTGGATTAAGCATTCTCAAACCTTCCCTGCGTTGGCAAATTCTCACAATTGGATATCTCAGTTCGGCGTTGCTTCATGCCCTTTGGAATACGAGTGCCTTAGTAAGTTTTTGGCTATTAGCAATAGTCGGCGGTATTTCCTATGCGTTTCTAGTAGCAGCAATTCTCAAAGCCCATAGTTTTTCTTCAAAGGTATAGAAATCTGGCAGTAAAGATTTAGCGATTTAATATTTTTGTGGCGAGGCGAAGCCTCGCCACAAAAATATTGGTTCTTTATTAGCGAAATTATGGGTGTGCTATAGTTTCTCTATATCTGCGATTAGTTACCACTATCTCTATAAACCCGTGATTGCTCAATTATCATCACAATCCTCAGAACTAAATCAGATATCTAAAGAGACGGAATCTCAGTACTTTGTTTTTCCGAATCGATATTCATGGAAAGAATTCAAGACACTTTCTGCTTTAATCGGTGATTCGCGTAATATCCATCTCAATTATCTTGACGGCACTATCGAGATTATGACTACATCTGCTGCCCATGAAATCATCGTGCATTTACTCTCGATGTTATTGGGAATTTACTTTGCAGAAAAGGATATCGATTTTATCCCTACGGGTAGTGCTACTCTAGAATCAGAAGCTAAAGGTGCAAGTGTTGAGCCAGATTTATCTTTTTGTTTTGGCAATAAATTAGGCGATCGCGATTTAGCGATTGAGGTGATTTTTACGAGTGGAAATGTAGCGAAATTAGAGCGTTATCGGCGCTTTAATACAAAAGAGGTTTGGTTCTGGGAAGACGGCAAGTTTTCGCTGTATCGGTTACGTGAAAGTGGCTATGAGGCGATCGCCCAAAGTGAATGTTTGCCTAATCTCGATTTAGAATTACTTGCTCGCTGCTTACTAATGGCGGAACCAAAATCTGCGCTCAAAGCATTTCGGCAAAAACTATAGATGATATTGGCGATAGATTTCACTAGCGGCGCGATGTAATAGGGAATGTCGATAAACTAGGGATTGCATATCTTCGCAATAACCACCACCAATCACACAGGCGACAGGAAAACCTTGAGGAATACAGGTACTCAAAACCTGCATATCGCGCCGATATAGCCCTGCATCAGTAAGAGCAAGTTTGCCTAAGCGATCGCCTATATGCGGATCAACACCTGCATCATAAAGAACTAAGTCGGGCTGAAATTCGGTTAATAAATCTGGTAAATGATTAGCAAGAGCGCGTAAGTATTCGTCGTCTTCCATTCCCTCCCGTAAGGGAACATCGCGATCGCTAATTTGTTTAACCGACGGGAAGTTAATCTGACAATGCATCGAGAAGGTAAACACATCTGGCTCATCCTGAAAAATGAGAGCCGTGCCATCGCCTTGATGCACATCCAAATCCACGATTAATATCTTCTTAACTAAACCTTCTTGGCGTAAAACTTGGGAGGCGATCGCCAGATCGTTAAATATACAAAAGCCTGAACCATAGCTAGGAAAAGCATGATGGGTTCCCCCTGCGGTATTGCAAGCTAATCCATGAGCTAAGGCTAGCCGAGCAGTTAATAATGTGCCACCAACAGCGATTCTCGTGCGATAGGCAAGTTCGGGACTCCAAGGTAATCCGATGCGGCGCTGGGCTTTAGGGTCGAGATTTCCTTGCCAATAGGCATTCACATATTCACGATCGTGAACTAAAGCGATCGCATCCAAATCTGGTAACTCTGGCTGGAAAAACTGCTCAGGTCGCGCCACTCCATCCGCCAGTAACATCTCGTACAGCAAGCGAAACTTTTCCATCGGGAAGCGATTGGTATTAGCGATCGGCGCGACGTAATTGGGATGATAGATAAGAGGTAAATCCATGATTCCTAACAAAAGAAGAAAGAACCGTGCAATGCACGGTTCTTTCTTCTATACTTTCGCTAACTGCTTGCTCTTAATCACTTCCGCCGCGCACATCTTGCCCGAAAGTGTCGCACCTTCCATGCTGTCGATGTAGTCCTGCATCGTGTAGCTTCCCGCGAGGAAGAAATTCTTTACAGGTGTAGCTTGAGTTGGACGGAAGGGATCTTTACCAGGGGCTTCACGATAGAGAGACTGTGCCAGTTTGACCACACTTGACCAAGTGACATTCAGCTTATTGGAAGAAGGGAAAATCTGATGTACTTGAGCAATCATCTTCTCAACGATCGCTTCATTGCTGAGCTTAATATAATCATCCGCAGGGGTAATTACTAACTGCAATAGGGAACCTTCGCCTTCTTTGTAATAATCAGTCGGACTAGTAATTGCCAAATCTGCAAAGGTGGAGAAATCTACTTTAATGGCATACAGCAAATTATCAATATCTGTCACCCAACCATCAAAGCGCAGTTGCACGGTAATTACAGGCACAGCGTCGAGCTTATAGATATTGTCAAACTGTGACCATGCTCTCCATTTCTCAGGGATGATTCTCTTTACTCCTGGAACATCAGTGGCACAAATATACACATCAGCATTGACGATTTCTTCGCCGTCTTCTTTACCAATGATCAAACCTGTAACGCGAGTATCTTCACCTTCGCCTTCAAAGAGAACTTCGCGGACACCACGCCGCAAATGGATTTTGCCACCTTTAGATTCAATTAGCTTCACAATAGGCTTATGCAGAAACTCATCGGGCGCACCTTCGAGCATTCTCAAAATTGAAGCTTCAGTTCTCGATGCAAAGAATTGGAAAATGGTGAGCATACAGCGTGCGGAAATATTTTCGCAGTCGATAAAGCCCAAACCATAGGCGATCGCATCCCACATCAAATCAAGACTCGCCTGTGATCCACCCATGCCCAAAAACCAATCTTTAAAACTAATGTTGTCGAGGGCGCGGATTTCTTTCATTGCGCCAACATGATCGACTAAGCCGCGAATTAGTGGACTGCGCCCGATCGCGATCGCATTTTGGATTTTGTCCTTAAGGGGTAATTGTCCTGTGGTTACAAATGCTTTCAGACCATGAAAGGGTGCGCCGCCAAAGTTCCGAAAATCAAGGGCTGCTTGCTTGCCACCGGGATTCACAAAAATATGGGTATGTTCTTTGAGCCGAAGATGCTCAAAAGCACCTGTTTTTTTCATCAAGGCAAATAGGTTGTAATAGCAGCCAAAAAATACGTGCAAGCCCATCTCGATATCGTTGCCATCTTTGTCTAGCCAACTGCTGACTTTGCCGCCCACAAAGGGTCGGGATTCAAAAAGTTCTACCTCATAGCCTTGTTCGCTAAGCTCTACAGCAGTACTCATACCTGCTAAGCCTGCACCAATAATCACTGCTTTCATGTTTATGCTCGACCCTGACTGTCGTTACCTTGTTGTTAAGTTTTGCTTAACATATTGTAATCTTGTTTGGATCATTGGGGGATAGCGATCGCCTATCGCCAATGCAACTATGATAAAAATATGCGTTCAAATGGTTGTTTGCGATAACGGCGGTATATGTCGAAGTCACTGTCTAATGTGGCGATCGCGGAAATATTTAGTCTTTCAGAGATAACGACTAGCGATAAGTCTGCAAAGTCTGCTGGTAGGTCTGCATATTGTTCATTAAGTTCTCTAATGCTGCTAAAATCTTCAGATACGAGTGGAATACATCGATAAAGTTTTTGGGCGAGGTCTTTGAGAAATTCGTTTTGGGTGCGATAGTCTCTACTCAGTAAATACATTACTTCTGTTATGCAAGCTGTAGTGGTAATTAGTTCACTTGAGCATTCTTCAAAGAATTTACAAACTGCTCCGTGGTAGTTATCTCTGGCACTGTAGTAAGCGAATAAAATACTGCTATCGGTAAGAATAATGGGCGGATATTCTTGCATTAGTTAGATTTTTGATGACGATTTTGAATATGTTCTAGGATGGCTTGTTTGCGATTTTCGCGTAATGATGCATTAGGGGCGGCATCTTGTAATAGGTTGGTAGGATGTCCACCTCTTCTTTGGGCTAGAGTTTGACGTGGCTTGAGGGTTTGCCAATGTTGGTAAATTAGCTTTTTGAGCAGTTCTTCAGATGTGCTATTTTCTTGAGCAATAATTTCTGCTAAGTAGCTTTCTGTTTCTTGATCTAAGTTGATTGATAGCATTTTTTTAATTATGAATTACGAGAGACAGGTTAGATCTTTATTGCAAAACAAGGAGGATTTGCTGCTCATCGAGATGACTGATTGCTTCTAGGAGTTGGCTCTGATTGTTGGGAGACATGGTGGTTGAGCTATATATTTTTCTAGTGTAGCAAAGCTATCAATTACGAGGCATGAATTGCGAACTTGGAATTAAAGGATTTCAACTCTGAATCTTCGATATGCAAAGTATTGTTCCTACAGTGTTTATGATGTTGTCCCCTCACTAGCTCTCAATGCTTCTAGTTCTTCGGGTGTAAATGGGTTAATTCCAGATTTTAAAGCTTCAAGCCAACGTTGTCGCTTTTCTAGTATTTCTTCCTCAAGTTGACCACTGTTGATCGCTGCTTCAAAGTCTTCAATTGCATCAGCGAAGTTACCTGTTAGCGCTCTCGCTAGACCACGAGTATCTTGAGACATCGTAGATTTTTCTAACTCAACAGCTTTCTCGCAGGCAAATAGAACATCAATGGCACGATTATGTAGGCTGCCAAACCAGCCTAATTGATTCCAGTAGAATGCAGAAATCTCCAAGTTAGGATCGATTGTTTGTGCTTCGATATAAGCGGTAATTGCTCCATCCACATCACCAAAGACAACCAAATCAGAACCATTGCATAGCAACACTGCTGCTCTAAATTGCGAGTTGCTAACTAAAGCATCAGGTACATTAATTGTTTTATGTAAGCCTATAGCATTTGACCAAATTGTACTTTCATTTGATGAAATATCACTGAGGTCTGCGTCACTGAGGTTTGCGCGACTGAAGTTTGCGCCAATGAAGTCTGCGCCAATGAGGTTTGCGCCAATGAGGTTTGCGCCAATGAGGTTTGCGCCAATGAGGTTTGCGCCACTGAGGTCTGCGCCACTGAGRTATGCGCCACTGAGATATACGCCACTGAGGTTTGCGCCAATGAGGTCTGCGCCACTGAGGTCTGTGCCATGGATGTCTGCGCCATGGAGGTTTGCGCCATGGAGGTCTGCGCTACTGAGGTTTGCGCCACTGAGGTTTGCGCCACTGAGGTTTGCGCCACTGAGGTTTGCGCCACTGAGGTTTGCGCCACTGAGGTTTGCGCCACTGAGGTTTGCGCCACTGAGGTTTGCGCCATTGAGGTATGCGCCACTGAGGTATGCGCCATGGAGGTATGCGCCATGGAGGTATGCGTTGGTTAAAAATTTGCCGACTATGCTGTTAAAACCGCGATCTCTAATACTTTGCCCATAACCAATAATACGGAGCAATCGACTTGAGTCATCAGTCGCGCCATATTTTGAACTGTATTTGCAAGGATGGAATAAAACTTTGTCTTTTAGTTCTGAGATTGCTTGAGCATAACGATGGAAAGTAAACATCAAAATCAAAACATTCAAGCCCGTATAAATATCAACCTTACGTTGCCCGATCGCAACACCTTGCTTCTGCATTAGGCGTGCTTTTCTGAGTGGCATAGGCTCACTATCTGACTCAACCGCCTCAATAAACTCCCCATCACTCCAAGCCCAATAAAACCCATATAAACGCTCAAACAACCTCACAAAATCATCATCTTTACCAGCAAATTCTCTCTCAATCAAAGCCGTCAAATATTCCACAATCTCAGAAGTGAGCGCTCCAAAACCAAATAAGTCGTAAATCTGCCGCTCTAAATCTTTCTTATCCACTTTCCAAACTTGAAGATGAGGATTACTTGGATCTGGCTTTTGCTGTGACCATTCCATTAAACTATCAACAAATCTCTTTGCACAAAGAAACTCACCAAAACTCTTGTGCAGAAATTCCATGGAATTATCTTTAGTATCTGATGATTTCAAATAGAAAGTTGCTAATGCTACAGGTAAATTACCTTCCTTATTTTCTGTGTCAGCTTTCAGTTTAGTAAGCAGATCGGGCGATAACCTGTCTTTTATAGTGTCTAAGGTCGTAAATATTCCTCCAGACTGTACAACGCACAACCCAGCCTCTTTCAATATATTGCGAAGTTCTTCCTTCTCTAAGCTTGTCAATTCTCGATTGAGATTTTTTCTGCCTTTAGAGCGTTGCTTATCTAGAACCCAATCCAACGTCTGCTCATAAATCAAAATTTTGGTACTATTTCCTGCATTTTGAAAGTCTTCAATCTTAAGTTTTCCGCCCGTGTGCATTGCTGCCAAAAAGTACATTAATATCGGCTCTTTCGCCAATGTTTTAACTTGTTTAGGACAATTTAGATCACTTAGAAAATCCTTAAATTCTTGAGCTTTATCTGCACCTTTAAGTTTTGCCCACTTCTGCAACCATTTCTCCTGTAATTCTGCACTCATATCGAGGATTTTCACCCGTTCCAAATTGTCGGGCATATCCTTCTCAATCCCAAACAATGCAAGTGGTCTACCTGTAATAATTACTCTATGTCCACGCTCACTATTACCCTGACATTTAGTTTGAAACTCAGATACCCGATCCAGAAAATCTTTGAGCTTGAGATCTCTAATACGCTCTAGAAGAAGCTCATCAAATCCATCCAATACAAACAAAAAGCGAGTATTAGGATTGTTGAGCCATTCCTCCCCAATTGTAAATGTTCTCTTTACTGCATAACTTAGAAATGTATCAAAGTGATCTACGGAATCCGTAATATCCCGCAATCTAATTAAAATCGGAGTCCAAATCGGATATAGCTCCCGCCTAACGCGATCGGCAAACATCCGACAAAATACACTCTTTCCCCGCCCCGGTTCCCCTTGGATAAATAGCACCTGTCCCGATTTGTCCTCATCACTGAGTAAATCTAACGCCCATTTTTCGATGAACTGAGGTTTCCCACTGCTGCCATCTTTTGCGATTGCCTCAATCTGTAACTCTACATAGATATCTTCAAATCCAAAATTCTCCTCAAAAACTTTCTCTTTAGGCTTCTCAGCAATCACCTCTTCTAAATAGCGATCAATGCTCAGATAGTTTTTACTATCGCTTTGCCAATCCCCACCATAAACTGATCTTAGACTTTCAACCTTGTCTTTTAACTTAGTCAAAACAAGCTTTGCCTCTCGATGCGTTAAACGCGATACTCTCTCAACAACAATCTTAGCAGCAGCCTCTCCCATGCCAGACTCAATCAATCGCTCAACTAGAATCGGGTTAATTGCCTTTGCCAACTTCGACTCATGGAAACAATCCAGTACATCGCTAGCCTCATTGTTATTGAGTAAAAGACTCTTACCCAATTCAGCAATTTTCTTTTGAAGGCGATCTGAAGCCTTTGCATCTTTTAATTTCTCCAGCAATTGCTGGTTTTCAGCCCTGTTCAAAAAGTTCTTAAAGCTCTCTAAATATGCCTCTTGTCCCACAAGTTCAACACACTCAGCAAAAGATAGCTCAATCTTTGTTCTTTCCAAAGAAAATTGCAGCAATTTACTGGCAATCCCTACTACGGGCAAAGCTGAGCCAACCACTTGCACAATGGGCAAATTTAAAACATCCAATACCGAAGAAATCTGACCAATGAGGGGGGCTAACTCAGAAAGTTTACGGTTCTCGTTTATTGATTGAGCTAACTCTATAAAAGTTTTGCACGTATCAACTGTTCCTTGCGTAAATTCAGCGATCGGAATATCGGTGGTGAGAATCTCACATAATCTTTGCCAAGCACCCTTTGACATATTGCACCAACCCTAGAAAAGCTCTTGCTATTTTAGCCCAAGTTTCATCATCATTTCAGGATTTGGAGGATTGAATAGAGTTGATTTTGCGGTGCTATGCTCAGATCCAAGTTTAATCTTCAAACTGCTGCCAAACCTATGACCTAATTAATTATTGAAGACATAGATCCTATAGTGCTTGAAAAGCTAAAGCAGCAAGCAATCCTGCGTGGGCGATCGCAACAATCAATCCTGAATTGCCATTGATTATTGATGTTATTTTAAATTTTAGCTCTTAGCCAGTGTTCCCTCAAAGATCGCTATTTCTTCTTCTATCAAACCATCAAACCGATAGACAATCGCACCAATCAGCTTGTCACAGTTTGTTAGTTTCTCTTGGAGTTGAATTTTCCTTCACGTACCCGTTCTAAAAAATTACGCCTCTATGGATATTTAACAAACCTATTCCCAACAAAAAACCATCCTCTCTATTTTATATTTACAAACCTGATATTTTAGCTTGAGATAGCATTGCCCTGATAACCATTGTTTTTGTGAGATATTTACGCTTTGTAAAGTTATAATTGAGCGTTAGCCCCGATAACTATGTAGAAATTAATAGATAAATATGGCAGAGGTTACTTTTTTTAACGCCCTCAGAGCAGCGATCGATGAGGAAATGGAGCGCGATCCAGCCGTTTATGTTTTAGGCGAAGACGTGGGGCATTATGGCGGCTCCTACAAAGTAACCAAAGACCTTTACAAGAAATATGGTGACTTGCGCCTACTTGACACCCCGATCGCCGAAAACAGCTTCACAGGGATGGCGATCGGCTCAGCGATGACAGGTTTGCGCCCGATCATCGAAGGCATGAACATGGGCTTCTTGCTACTTGCCTTTAACCAAATCTCGAATAATGCAGGGATGTTGCGCTATACCTCTGGCGGTAACTTTAAAATCCCGATCGTCATTCGTGGACCTGGTGGCGTGGGACGCAACCTTGGAGCCGAGCATTCACAGCGTCTCGAAACCTACTTTCAAGCTGTTCCCGGCATTAAAATGGTGGCTTGTTCCACGCCTTACAATGCTAAGGGCTTGCTGAAGTCAGCAATTCGTAACGATAACCCGATCCTTTTCTTTGAGCATGTGTTGCTGTACAACCTCAAAGAAGATATTCCTGACGAAGAATATTTGTTACCCCTTGACAAAGCCGAAATCGTGCGTGAAGGTAGCGATGTTACCATTCTCACCTACTCAAGAATGCGCTATCACGTTCTCAAGGCTGTTGAGACTCTAGTTGACAAAGGTTACGATCCTGAGGTGATTGACTTAATCTCACTAAAGCCTTTGGACATGGAAACCATTGTTACCTCTTTGTGTAAAACTCATCGGATTGTGATTGTTGAAGAAGGAATGCGCTGTGCCAGTATTGGTTCAGAGATTATTGCTTCGATCAATGACAGCTATTTTGATGAGCTTGACGCGCCGATTGTACGTTTAGCTGCCCTTGATGTACCAACTCCCTATAACGGTGGCTTGGAAAATCTGACAATTCCTCAACCTGAAGATGTGATTGCCGCAGTTGAAAAATTACTAGCTTAATTCATTGCGCTTTGCGCTCTGACTAAATAAAAGAAAGGAGGCGCGTAGCGCCTCCTTTCTTTTAGGATACTTCAAGTAAATCTTGCCAACAAGTTGTGTATCTTGGCGATCGCTGTTCAGATTTAGATTTCCAAACTTGAATTACTCCAGTAGTCGCAAATCGCAAAGTATCTCTGCCATATATTTCATTGATCGTATCCATCACGCTCATCAGATTACGCGATCGCTGCTTTTGCTCATCATTACTAACATCAAAAAGATTTCCTTGAATTTGTTGCTCAGACATAAGCCCTGTCATGATCACACCAGCTTTTTTGAAATGTTGTCCTTGACGATAAATACTTTCAGTTAACTGTGACGCAACACGGGATAGTTCCAGCGTGTAGTTAGTTGATAAATCTAATTCTGCGGTAGCGCTATTAGAGTAGAAATTATCGCGAAAAGGGCTGGTTCTCGCAAAAACGGTGATCACATTGGCAGCTTGTTTTTGTCGTCGCAGTTTTTCAGCGGCTCGATGCGTAAAAGAGGCGATCGCTTCCTTTAGTTCAGACAGCTTATTGATCGACTGCGGAAACGAGCGAGAGACGCAGGTTCCTTTTTTGGGATTGTCTACCAATTCCATTGATAGACAAGATTCTCCCCTTAATTCTCTTTGTAGTTTTACGCCGACAATACCCATCTTGCTCCGAATCAAGCCTTCATGGGCTTCCTTCAAATCTAAAGCTGTAGTTATTCTTCTTTCTTTCAACCAATTCGCGTATTTGGAGCCAATACCCCAAAGATCTCCAACATCCACTTGAGATAAGATCTCATCTATAGATGGATAGACACTGAGATCAAAAACTCCTGAACTAGATTGCTTTGCTATGAGATTAGCTAGCTTTGCCAAGGTTTTGGTCGGGGCAATTCCTACGGACACTGGAATTCCTACCCATTGCAGTACTTTTTGACGGATTTCACTGCCATAGGTTGTTAAGTCACGATATCGAAATCCCGACAAATCGATAAATGCTTCATCAATTGAGTAGATTTCCACATCAGGGGCAAAATAAGCCAGTGTGGACATGACTCTGCCTGACAGATCTCCGTAGAGACTGTAATTTGAGGAATAAACTTGAATGTTGTAGCGCTTAATCAGTTCATAAATTCGGAATACAGGCACACCCATTTTAATGCCAAGATCCTTGACTTCCTGCGATCGCGCCACTACACAGCCATCATTATTGGAGAGAACTACTACGGGTTTACCAATGAGTACGGGATTAAATAAACGTTCGCAGGAAACGTAAAAGTTATTGCAATCGACTAGGGCGAATCTTTTTTCGACTTTTTGGTCTAACACAGTGGATGGCATTGGTGACAACTCCCCAAATATGTAGGTCGGAATGTTCGTTAATGAAAATGGTTTGATAGCTATCGTTTTCAGGAACTAGGGCAATTTCTCCTCTTAAGTAATGCAGACGTTTGACGGTGATTTCTCCTAGCACGACAGCGATGACAATATCATTGTGGGCGGCTTCAATCGAGCGATCGACAATCAACAAATCACCATCATGGATATTTGCTCCTGTCATGGAGTTCCCTGAAGCTCTCACAAAGAAAGTCGCCGCAGGATGAGTCACTAAATAACTATTGAGATCGAGTTTATGTTCCACATAGTCTTCCGCAGGAGAAGGGAATCCCGCAGGAACAGAACAATTCTGTAATGGCAATTCTAGTTTAGTACTCATATCAGGAAGATGAATATCTCTAACACTTTCAGCAAGTCCACTAACCTGTTCTTTTGTCCATGATTCAATATTTACGACGTTCTTATTGGTTAGCAACTGAATATTGAGAGTAGATGGATCATGTCTACTGCTTTTTAGTTGCCTAAATTTACCTTGATGCGGCTCGTCACTTTCCATAGGCTTATTTTTTTGATTTAAGTACGATATTCAAAACTTTAACACGATCGCTTATGTATAGCAAGATCAAATTAGGACACAAACCCAGAAGAGGAGTTGCGGCGCTTTGCGCCGCAACTCCTCTTCTGGGTTTAATACAAATGGCGACAGCTATACAAAAAATGCAGTCTCTGCTTTTTTTGATCTTGGCTAAGCAGCTTGAAAAATCATTTGATTAGGTACAGAGACCCAGACCCGAAACTTTTCTGCGTCAGGGGTAATCAATACGGCTAAACCCAAATCTAAGTCTTGTCTACAAGCAGCGATCGCCTCATTTAAGCTGTTGTAAGCCCTATCAGCAACAAAAGTTTTGCCTAAAAAAATAATCCCGCGTTCTCTGCCAGCAAGGGTTGTAACTTCAATTGAACGAGTTTCATTTAGTGAGTTGAGAATCATGGCTTTTGGACGGTTAGCTTGAGATCTGTGAAGGAATTTCTCTATAGCTATGAGTATCGCTTTCTATACGTTTTGGGACTGCGATCGCTAATTATTGTTTCGGTGATGTTATGTGTGGTAATTTGCGATCGATATCACAAAATCCAGAAATTTAGGCTTATGGATAGGATGCAATGTATTAGACCAGTTTCCATTTGCTTATTTCGCAATGGAGACAAAATTCTAGTTTCTACAAGCTTTGATTCAACAAAGCAGGACTATTTTTGCCGTCCATTGGGTGGAGGGATAGAGTTTGGGGAAAGCAGTCAAGAAGCGATGCTGCGCGAAGTTAGAGAAGAGCTTGGACTGGAGATAGAAAATTTAAAATTGCTTGAAGTCATTGAGAATATATTTATCTACGAAGGCAATCAAGGACATGAAGTTGTATTTGTCTATGATGCTGAATTTGTAGATAAATCTTGTTATGACAAGGAAGTACTAACTTATTATGAAAGTTCAATAACTACGGAATTCACTGCAAAATGGCTGTCTTTAGCAGATATGCAGCAGCAAAATATAAGACTAGTTCCAGAAGGTTTAACGAGGTTATTATTTGCCTCGCTCAAATGAACAACAAGAGATTTTTTGAAAGTGTGGCAAAGCAACACTTTCAAAAAATCTCTTGGTTTGGGTTTGGATGCAAAACGTTATAAAGCAGTAGAGAGATTGCAAAGTAATCTCTCTACTGCTTTTTCGAGAAAATGACTATTCAAATCCCTGCTGTAGTGGAATATCGCAATTAGTCGAAATGCTTTTGAAATTAGGTAACTGATTTTTCTTGTTCCCCTCTCCTTTACAAGGAGGGGGGCTAGGGGTGAGGTTTTAAACCCATCAGTAAATTAGAACGAGAATACAGTTCTCAATGTACCGACAGTGATGGTGCTATTGCCACTGTTGTTGTTGGGATTGAAAATGAACTGCAAATCAGGAGTGATGCTGATATTGTCAGAGATAGGGAAGCGATAGAACAACTCCACATTGGTTTGAGTAGCATTACCTACTTGGTTCTCAATGAAAGGTTGCCCAACCGCGATCGCAGCCATTGCACCTTCCTTAAACAAATCAGGAAAAGCAAAACCCGCAGACCAAGTTTGGGGATTTAGAGAATCATTGGCTGTAGTTGTGTAGGCGGGAAGTGCTGCGGAAATGGCAGTACCGCGATTACTGATATTGCCGAATCCATAGCGTCCAAAAATGGCGATCGCCTTATTAAAAGCCCACTCAAGATTTACGCCACCTGTGTTGTAGTCCAGATTATTTACCGAGGCACGAGTATATTGCAAACGGATCGCAAAGGGACTTGCATCGTCAGCATTTTTCGGCGCAAATTCTAGCTCAACCGTACCTTGGTAAGGATCACCAAATAAGCCACGATTGATCGTGCCGTCAGAGGTCGGGCTGCTAGCATTCTGGGCGACATATCCTGCTCTCAAGGTAAAAGCACTACCACCAAAGTTCCATGCGATCGCTGCGCCAGCCCCATCATTCACAGGCAAGATCAAGGGGTTATTGATAAACATGCCACTAGAAAAATCGGCGGACTCATCATTTGCAAAACTATTTGCATCCAGATGATCGTTCAGCGACATGTTTGTGCCAATCGAAGCTTGGATATCTTTGCCAATCGGGAAGTCGTAACGCAGACGATTGAGTGTGGCATTTGTGCCAACACCACTGTAGTCAAATCTAGAACTGTTCCCAAATCCTGTGAACCCTAATAAGCTGTTAGGAGCCTCTAGAGAATTGTTCAGCCCAGTGCCGCCATTGCCAAGCTCGATCCGCGTGAGTAATAAATCTTCGCCAGTAAAACTCGTATTAAAGTTCAGGCGCACGCGGCTGATCACAGTTGTATTCACTTTGCCAGCATTGGTCGTCAGCGCTCCAGTTGAGTCAAGCAGAAAATCAGTTCCTGAGTTTCCCGCAGAGACAGCCGCGATCGCTTGCCCCGTGAGCTTAGTTGTCGTCGAGAATTGCTGCGCTTCCAGCTTGGCAGTTTTTGCATCAAGGGCATCGACACGACCACGCAATGTTGCAAGTTCGGCGGCAAATTCTTCTTGCAATTTTTGTAATGTGGCGAGATCCTCTTTGCTAACTTTATCGGCTAGCCCTGCGGAAATAATTTCGTTAATTTTGTCGAGACAGGCATTTAAACCTGCGGCAAATTCATAGCGACTGGTGGCTTGCCTGCCGCGAAAGGTGCTATCGGGGTAACCTGCGATACATCCATAGCGCTCAACTAGAGACTGTAAAGCCGTAAAAGCCCAATCGGTGGGACGCACATCACTGAGTTGTGAAACTGACGTGACATTTTGTGTAAGGACATCTTTTGTTGGTGGTAACGACTGAGCCGATACGCTGGATATGGTGCTAGGCAGCATCCCGATCGCCGAAAAGGCGATCGCGCCAACTAGAGACTTTTGTACTTGTTCAAACCAAACTTGCGACATAGCGTAACTCCTCACTTGCATATATCAACCTTAATAGTAATTAATATCATTAAACTGGAGATATTTTAAAGGTTTTATGAACTTAATCCGCTTTATAAATTTAGAGTTTTCGATAAAATAGATGACTGTAATATCAATAATTTTTATCAAATCGTTCTAAATTATTTTTTGCGATATTAATTACATCTTTAATCGATTATTTTAAGAACGATAATCATTATCATACATAATATGAGCGTTAAAACAGTAGCTCTGTAATAATTCGTTTATTGCTTTTTTACAGTGCTTTGCACCCACCCCCCCAAACCAAGGTATTGCTTGAAAGTATTACTAAGCAATACTTTCAAGCAATACCTTGGGGTTCGTTTGATCGATAATTGCTGCAATATTTGAGGTTTTACCGCATCTCAAAATAAATTTCCAAACCTGTAAAGTTGCGCCCCTGAGGAGCGCAACTTTACGGGTTTGGATGTGTAATTGATTATGTCCATAAAAATTAAGACTAGTGATCCTAAAGGAAAACAGACGATATTGCTTGAAAACTGAATGCATTAGCTAGAATCTAGCTAGCGTTCAACAACCGAGCCTGTGGTACAAATACTCGAAAATCCCTTACGGGTTGGTTTACAGCAAGAAAGAACACCTGAGCCATCGATTCTGGTAATCTTTGGTGCTTCGGGTGACTTGACGATCCGCAAGCTAGTTCCTGCAATCTATCACCTCAAACAACAGCGTCGCCTACCGCCCGAACTCACGATCGTGGGTGTCGCTCGCCGACCTTGGAGCCATGACTATTTCCGTGAGCAAATGCGTGAGGGCGTAGAAAAGTTCTCCGTAGGTATTGGAGCCGAAGCAATTTGGGACGATTTTGCTGAAGGCTTATATTATCAATCACTTGACATGAGCAACCTCGATGATTACCGCAAACTTGATGAATTTTTGGGACAAATAGACAAAGAAAGAGGTACTCGTGGTAATCGGGTCTTTTATTTAGCTGTATCCCCAAATTACTTTACCGATGCGATCGAAAAGTTGGGGCAGGCTGGCATGATTAAAAATGCCCAAAAAACGCGAGTGGTAATTGAGAAACCCTTCGGACGTGATTTGGCATCATGTCAAGACCTAAATCGGGTTGTGCAGAAATCCTGTGATGAAAAACAGATCTATCGTATTGACCATTATTTAGGCAAAGAAACCGTTCAAAATCTTTTAGTGCTGCGATTTGCTAATGCTATTTTTGAGCCATTATGGAATCGCCAATTTATCGACCACATCCAAATTACGGTTGCCGAAACCGTTGGCGTTGAAGATCGCGCAGGTTATTATGAAAACTCTGGGGCGCTCAGGGATATGTTGCAAAACCATTTAATGCAACTATTTTGCCTAACTGCAATGGAACCACCCAACTCAATGGATGCAGATTCTCTCCGCAATGAGAAGGTGAAGGTGATTCAGGCTACTCGACTTGCAGACACTCGTAAGTTAGAGCGATCAGCCGTGCGGGCTCAATACAGCGAAGGCTGGATGAAGGGGAAACAGGTACAAGGCTATCGCAGTGAGCCAAATGTTAATCCTGAGTCTTTAGTGCCAAGCTATGTGGCGATGAAGTTTGAAGTCAATAATTGGCGTTGGCAAGGCGTTCCTTTCTATTTGCGAACTGGCAAACGGATGCCTAAAAAAGTTAGCGAAATTGCAATTCAGTTTCGTGATGTCCCTTATTTACTATTTCAGTCGGCAGCTAAACAGGTTTCACCAAATGTGCTGACGTTAAGGATTCAACCCAATGAGGGCATTGCCCTAAAGTTCGAGGCAAAGATGCCGGGGGCTGACCTGCGATCGCGATCGGTGGACATGGACTTTGGCTATGGAAAAACCTTTGGTATCGAAGGCTCCGATGCTTACGATCGCTTGTTGTTAGACTGTATGTTGGGCGATCAGACCCTATTTACACGCGGCGACGAAGTGGAAGCAGCTTGGAAAGTGGTGACCCCAGCACTTTCGGCTTGGGAAATGCCCAATGATCCCAGCGTTGTCCCCCAATACGAAGCGGGTACATGGGGACCATCTGAAGCCGAACAACTGATCGAACGTGATGGGCGACAGTGGCGACGACTATAAACACCTTAAATAATTTGGCAACGCCAAATTATTTAAGACCAATATAAACGGTGTTGATTCAACAAAATTATGAATACGCAAGCAACTTCCGTTGTATCTTTGCAAGCTCCCAAAGATGTCTCGGTATCTCAAGTCGAAGCGGAGCTAAGCAAAATCTGGCAGTCCTATGGCGAAAATTCGGCAGCTCGCGCCACTACCTTTAACCTGTTAGTGTACGAGCCAGAAACCATGGGTGCAGCATCACGAATGGCTTCCGTTGATGCGATCGTTTCTCAGAGTCCATGTCGAGTCGTCGATTTGGTAACTCTAGATGAAGAAGATCAAGGCATATCCGCACAAGTAGCAGCCTACTGCCCAATCCAAAAAAGTCGTAGCTCCTTAATTTGTGGTGAATATATCACCCTGACTGGCGCAAAACGAGCCTTCGATCGCGTACATAGTATTCTTCCAGGATTACTGATCCCCGATCTACCCGTATTTCTATGGTGGAAAGATAGTCCCGCGCCCAATACACGCATGTTTGAGAAGCTGGTAAATTTAAGCAATCGCTTAATTATGGACTCAGCTACCTTTGCCAATTCTGAGGCAGACTTACTCAAAGTGCACGGGATGATCCAAGTGGGTACGCAAATTGCTGACCTGAATTGGCAACGTCTGGCTCCTTGGCAAGAACTGACTGCTCAAGCCTTTGACCAACCCGATCGCCGTGCTGCGGTATGGGAAATTGATGGGATCACCATTGACTACGAACGTGGTAATAGTACTCAAGCTCTAATGTTTCTCGGTTGGATTGCCAGTCGTCTTGAATGGGAGCCAATCGAGCGCAATGCTGAGGGTGGTGACTATGATATTCAGCATATTATTTTTGAAGGTCGCAACCATATTCAAATTAAAGCTGAATTAGCGGCGATCCCCATTGGTGATGTCGGTGAGGTAGTTGGCGATCTGATTGGGTTGCGATTGACAGCCTCTAACCAAAATACTGATGCTTGTAATGTATTTTGTTCAGAATCTACAGGCTGTATGCGGATGGAAGCTGGTGGTGGCGCACAAAACTACCGTGTACATCAAGTATCGCCTTTATCTGATCAAAGTGCTGACACTCTGCTGGGTCAACAGCTACAACGCTGGGGAAGGGAAGCTCTCTACGAAGAAAGTCTTGCCCTCGTAGCTAAAATACTAGCACTCTAAAAAAATAGTTAGCTAGTACAAACCAAAAACCAAAAGATGAATTGCGGCGCGAAGCGCCGCAATTCATCTTTTTGGTTTTATGTCCTAAGCAAAACTTACATTGCTATATTTGGTCATTACTTAAATTGATTGGTAAAGCGATCGTAAACTTTGTACCTACATCGACTTCACTTTCACAAAGAATCGTTCCCTTAAGATTTTGGGTCACAAGATTATAGATAATATGCAATCCTAATCCACTCCCACCCTTGTCCCTAGCTGTCGTAAAAAAAGGCTCAAAAATCTTGGCTAAACTTTCGGAAGCAATGCCTTTGCCATCATCAGAGTAGGTAATGATAACTTTTTCATCTTGTTGAGTAAGTTCAAATTGTAACTGTCCACTTTTATCTAAATCAGTATAAGCATGAGTCAAAGAATTCATTACTAAATTGGTGACAATTTGTGAAAAAGCACCTGGATAACTGTGGATCACGATCGCATTATCTCCATAGACATTAATCCGATGCTGCGTATGTTGGATTTGCGGCGCTAAACTAATCAAAATTGTTTCAATATAATCTTTTACTTGAAAGTGACGCTGTTCTAAACTTGATTGATCGACAGCAACTTGCTTAAAGTTTTGAATAAGTTCAGCCGCACGATGTAAATTAACTAATAAAATCTCACTGCTACTTTTGGCTTTTTCTAAATAAGCTTGTAAGCTAGATTTTTTGAGTTCACCGAGATCAAAAAATTCTTTAAACTTATTTGTGGCATTATCCAGAATGGAAGCTGCCATTAAACTATTGCCAATGGGTGTATTCACCTCATGGGCGACACCAGCGACCATGCTCCCAAGGGCGGCATATTTTTCGGACTCAATCAGTTGCTTTTGGGTTCTTTTTAGTTCATCTAATGTACTAGCTAATTCAGCATTCTTTTTATAAATTGCTAACTCAGCTTGCTTGCGATCGCTAATATTGCGAATCACAAATAACAGTTCATTGCGACCACTCACAACAATACGCACCTCCTCATCTTGACAAATATCGTTAATACAGATTTGTTGTTCATAAATCTGGATCTTCCCTGTGTTTAAAGCTTGCCGAAGATAAAAAAGGTGGCGATCACTGATTTCGGTCGGTAAAATTTGGGATATATGCTTGCCAATATTCTCCAAGTCAGGAACGGCTAACTTGATCGTACTGTCATAATTAATTAGTCCTAGATAAATGCCATCGCCGCTAACATTGAACATCAAATCAGGAATAACCGAAAGAATAGCGCGTCTGCGGGCTTCGTTTGCACTGAGGGCTGTATAACCCGTGACTATAATCGCCGAGCTAATCAGTGCTAACAAAGACGGTACGACAGGAATCCACCATCCCCATAAAAAAACAATATAGCTTGTGATAAATAGACTTCCCCCTAGAAAAGCGATCGCTAGAGTGACCCAAGGCAGGCGCAAACTAATTTTTGATTGAGTGATTGGTCTTACATAACGACTATTCCAGCACAATAGACCACCAGCGATCGCAAACATGGCAATCCACAAAATCTCTATGGGTTTTGCCCCAACTTTTAAGGTTGGTCGTCCGTCAATGGCATTGGCAATTAATTGACTAGAAATACTCGCATGAAGCTCTACGCCACTTGTAGCCGCGAAGGAGCCTTTTACAATTGTGCCGTTGTATGGAGTAATAAAATAATCGCTACTACTTTCGGCGGTAATCCCAATCAAAACAAGGCGATCACGAAATATATTCTCAGGAATACTTCCATTGAGGACATTAGTTAGGGAAACAGTACGAAAACCTTTCTGAAAATTACGAAAGTTCGATAATATCTGATAGCCACCCAATGCTTCGCGAGTATAGCCGCCATCATGTTCCTGAAGGGGCGAAAATATGGCTTTACCTAATTTGTATGTCTGTACTTTTGGATCAATAACTTCAAGATTAATGTTTTCCTTTTGAAGGTAGCGAATGGCTAGCGCCGCACTTAAGCTGGGAATGGTCTTGCCTTGCTTATTCTTAAGAGAGAGAAGGATACGGCGAACTTTACCATCACCATCAAGAGAAAAATCATTGGCGGCTACTTGATTGAGCCTTTCGAGAACTGGAGAAGCAGCCACATCACTACCATCCTGATTTGCGACCACTTTGCGAATGCCAATCAGATTTGGCGTAGACTCAAATACCTTAACTAGTTCTTGATATTCAGAGCCATATTTTTGAGGGACTGGTAAATCGCGGTAGATATCTAGCCCGATGACTCTGGGTTGCTGTTGCTTAATTAAATTGAGGAGTTTGGCAAGGGTATCGTCATTAATAGGAGAACCAAAGTTCTTGATATCTGGTTCCTCGATCGCCACAATCACGATACGCTCATCGATTGGTTCTGACGGTCGCCACTGAAAAAATAAGTCATATACAGCTAGTTCTATTGGCTGAAGGATTCCCATAAAGCGAATCCATAGTAAAATTCCTGTTGTTGCGGGGACAACCACAAAGACCCCACGCCATTTCCAAATTCGCTTTTTTAGATTGATCCACATAGGTAAATTCTAATGTAAATTCTAAAAGGGATTAGCAACAATTGAAAAGTAAATCCCATTTTCTTGTACAGTCTTCTTCTGAGCAGAAATGCGGCTCAGGGGAATCCCCACATCAAGACGGATCGTCAAGCGATCGCTCATTTGAAATCGCAATCCCATCCCTAACGAGGCAAGCGTACTCGGATCGGGTTGGTTAGAGGCTTGATGATTCCAAGCTTTACCAAAATCAAAGAATGGCACAATCTGTAAAAGTCCGCTAATTTCAGGAATCTGCATTACAGGAATCCGCACTTCGGCGGATACCAGCAATCCATTATCGCTTAGGAGAGCATCTTGCCGAAATCCGCGCAGGGTATCTTGTCCACCAAAACTAATCTGTTCCTGTGACAGCATCGGGCGATCGCTAAGTTGTAGATCAGCACTAAGAAACAAAAGAGTTTCGGGTGCTAGCAATCGCACATATTGAGTTTGCCCACGCCACGCCAAAAATTGACTATCGGGCGATACAGCATTAATTGTTGATCCGAAAGCATTAATTCCTAAACTTAGTTGGGAACGTAATGCTAGCACCTCTTCAGTACTTCGTTGCACGTAATCCTGAAAGAATCGGAGGGCGGCAACCTTAGTTTGTCCATCGGCATCCGCGCCAAGGGAAGGAAAAGGAATAGCGCCGCCCAACAATGACGCTGTACTTTGACGATGGCTTAAGGTTAGACCGAGGGCAAATTCTTGGGTGGTGTTTTGGAGCAGAGGTTGACGAATTGATAGTTCATAATTACGAGAACTAGAAATAATGTCAAGGAGATTAAAAGGCGTTTCAATCACATTACTCGAAGAATTACCAAAGTTGAGGCTAATCGTACCATTAGCAGGATTAAAGGGAACTGTATAACTAGCATCAAAAGCGTTACTACCATTGGTATTTGCGTAGGAAAGGCTCAGGCGATCGCCTAATCCTGTGAGATTGGCTTCGACAAGCTGAATTTGACGACGCTCAGAGCCTACACTGGGAGTCCGACTGTTATCAAAGGTGATCGGTAAGCTAAAGGTTTTTGCCTCAGTCACCTTGACTTCTAAATTGTTTAATCCTGCTTGCAAACTCGGCGATAGATTTGCCGATATGCTCTCAATGAGGGGATTGATTTGCAATAGTTGTAGCGCTTCTAGTAAGCGATTACGATTGAGTGGCTTAGCGGTGGCGATCGCGATCCGAGATTGGATATAACCTGCGTTAAGTCTAGTCAATCCAGTGACCCTAATTTCGTCCAGTCCACCTTCAACAATCTGAATTTTGACTATTCCAGTTTGCAAATCCTGTTCTGGTAGATATGCTCCAGAGGTGATATATCCACGGTTTAAATAAAGTTCAGTAATTTTGGTTCTGACTTGAAATAGCTCAATAATAGAGATTGGTTTGTTAGTGTAAGACTCAGTAACTTTTTCAAGTTCTTGATCACTAAACACGCTACTGCCAGCTACTTCAAACTTTTTGACAACGATTAATTCAGAAATTTCATTACGGGGATCTGGAGGAACTGCTGGTGTTGTATCAAATAGCAAATCGGGTGAAGGGAGTTTAAAAGGTTCCGTCGGATTGTTTGGAGTAGTTTTGGGGTTGAGATCGGCAGGAATTGTAGGAACGACTGAATTAGCTTGAGCGAAGATTGCTTGAGTATAGGAACTAAGAGCGATCGCTAGAGTTACAATATTTTTCTTCTTTCCTCTCAAGATTATCGAAATGTTCTCATCCAATAACTTCACAATAATTACTCTCAACTCTCACTAAAACCTTTTCAACTGCCTCTTATTTTATAGCAATCCTAAATGGGTTGTGAGAGTGCGCCCCAAAGGGGCGCACTCTCACAACCCTCCAAATCTTACAAATCATTTAGGATCACTATATAGCGGTTTTCATTTTGCCGTAGGCAAAATGAAAACCCAAAACAATGAGGATCGTCACAATTAAAATTGATGTAAAGTTTTTAAAAATTTCACTATTAAAAACTTTACGATTTCTTTACCCACTAAGTCGGTATTATAAGACTAGCGAATATCTTCAGGATAAATATCTTTGCTATTACTTAAACCCGTTTTATATCCACCTTTGATTTCTTAAATGAACCCTAAGCGGAATTTAAGCTATGAAACTCACTCATCGCTATATATCTATCTCTAGTGTATTCGCCGTAAGCTATTTCACTATAATACTCTCCGCTACAGCTCAAATTGTTCCAGATCAAACTCTGCCCGTAAACTCTATAGTAACTACAGACGGATTAACCCATACGATTAATAGGGGTACGACTAACGGTGTTAATCTTTATCACAGTTTTCAAGATTTCTCAGTTCCCACAAATAATACTGTTCATTTTAATAATGCGGCTAATATCCAGAATGTTTTGACGCGAGTGACGGGGAACTCTGTCTCTAATATTGATGGGATCGTTAGAGCTAATGGTAATGCTAATTTATTTCTACTCAATCCAAATGGAATTACATTTGGTTCAAATGCGAAGTTAGATATTGGTGGAACTTTTGTGGGGAGTACAGCAAATAGTTTCAAGTTTTCCGATGGGAGTGAGTTTAGTGCCACTAATCCTCAAGCACCGCCTTTGTTGACAACAAGCATTACTCTCGGATTACAGTATGGCACGAGCAACACAGGGGCGAAAATTAGCAATTGGGGGAATCTCTCTGCGGGGCAGGATTTAGTTCTAAATGCTGACAAACTAGACTTGCAAGGGCAATTGCAAGCAGGTAGAGATCTAGTATTGCAAGCTCAAGATATTAATATTCGCGATACTGCGAGCAGTCCATTTGTAGCAGCATCTGGTAGAGATCTGTTAGTACAGGGCAACCAATCTATCGATATTTTTGCCTTAAACCATCCTAATAGTGGGTTTTGGTCAGGTGGAAATATGGTGTTGCGATCGCAAAATCCAGCGATCGGCGATGCTCATTTCTATGCTGGTAGAAACTTAAATATTGAGAAGTTAGATGGAACTATTGGTGATTTAATCAGCCCCAACGATCCCGTTATTTTAGCCAGTGGCAATGTAACTTTAGGAAACTATACAGGCGCATCGCTGCATATTTTAGCAGGGGGCAGCGTAACACTCAATAATGTCACGATCAATAGTACAGGCGCTATAAATACAACAATTAACCCCAATAATACAGCGTTATTTAATGCCTCAAAAAGCTATGCAGATCTAGCAATATTCTCTTTGCCTGACTATCAGGCTATTAAAAATAGTGATGGCTCAGTTCAGGATGTTGTACCAGTGCAAATTCCAATTACGATTAATGGGAGTACTCAGGCAACTTTGGATGTAAGAGCAGGAGTAGACTGGACACAATTAGGAGGATTGCCGACTAGTCCTATCGTTTCAGGTGCTATCCCCGCTCCGCCACCTACCTATACAGATCCTCCTACTAGAGCCGATATTACAGTGAATGGTAATATTCGTGTAAGTCAGCCAAGTGGATTAGTGTTATTGACCAACCAGTTCACTCCCAATACATTGCAAGGCAAAATCTTCACTCAAGAAATTAATACTGGGACAAATATTGTCGGAGCTAATGCTGGTGATATTCGCATCTATGGAAGCGGTGACATCATCCTGAATTCTAGCTTGATCGCTTACTCAGAACCAACGATTGGTAATGCAGGAAATGGCGGATCAGTGGCGATTTCTTCTTACTCTGGCAATATTACGATGGATGCAGATTTGTATACTGACTCGTTCACACTATCTGGAAATACGAGCAATGGCGGTAAGATTTCATTCTCTACTTATTCAGGAAATATTATCCTAGATAACATATACATTGAATCATCCTCTTTCGCTTACTCTGGCAACTCAGCGAATGCAGGAGCAGTTTCTCTAACTTCGCATTCTGGTAATATTACGATCACTCGTCCGATCTGGAAATCACCCTCAGTTTCATTGGCTTTGGGTTCTTCTGGTAATGGAGGATCGGTTGCTTTTGCTACTTATTCTGGGGATATCACAATTAAACATGTCAGAAGTTTCTTTGGAGATACGGGTACTTATTTGGACTCTGGTACTTACTCAGGCTCTAGGTCTTCTGGTAATGGAGGGGCATTTTCCTTAGCTTCCAATTCTGGCAATATTTCACTAATTGATGCGCCGTTAAACTCATCCACAGCTTCTTATTCATCCTTGCCATCAGATTATGCTGGAAATGGTGGCGCGATCGCTTTATCTACTTCCTCTGGCGATATTATGCTGGATGATTTGACATTGTACTCATACTCATTCGCCCGATCCGCCAATTCTCGCAATGGAGGTACAATTTCTCTATATTCTGGATCTGGAAATATTAAGCTAAACAGTTCCACTTTGTCAGCTTACTCATTTGCTTCTTCGGCAAGTTCTCAGCATGGAGGAATGGTATCTATATCTGCCCCCAATGGCAATATTACCAGTGCCTTAACCAGCTATATATTGTCATTCTCAATTTCCAAGTTAGGAGCCAATAGTGGTAATGGTGGTGAAATCAACCTAACCGCTAAAAATCAAATTAGCAATCTCGGTCTTTTTACATCCTCAGCATTCGGTCAAGCAGGTCCCGTAAATATTAATGGACTGGGTGATTTAGCGATCGCCAATCTTCAGGTGATTACGAGTAAGACCGTCAATTTTCCCAAACGTGCCTACGATATTAATGACCCGAACACTTTCATCACTACGATTTTTGGGACTGGACAAAGTGGGCGATCGGGAGACGTTGTGATTGCAGGATTGAGAAATCTCATTTTTGACAATACGCTGATTTTGAGTACGACCCAAGGGCTTGACCCTGCTGGCAATATTTTCATCACTAGTCCCAACAACATCACGTTCCAAACCAACAGCGATATTTCTAGCAATACCAGTAGTAAGGGTAATGCTGGGAATATCGCTGTTAACGCAGGGCAAGGGCTTCTTTTTAAAGATAACAGTCAAATTAATGCTCAAACTAGTAACCAAGGTAAAGCTGGTAATATCGATCTGAAGGCAGGGAATTCTATTCTTTTTACTGCGGGTACTGGCTTATTTGCGAATACAACACTAGGCTCTACAGGAGATGGCGGCAATATTACGATCGATCCACAATATGTCACCCTTCAAGATGGAGCAACCATTGCTGTCGGCAGTCTTGGCTCTGGACTTGGCGGAAATATTAGCATATTTGCCAATTATCTCTCTCTTATTAATGGTTCTTCCATTACCGCCTCAACCAATAGTACGAATGGAGGCAACATTAATTTAAATGTTCCATCAATATTACTTCTACGCTACGCCAGCAATATCACGACGACCGCAGGGACAGCAAGTGCAGGGGGCAATGGCGGCAATATCAATATCAATGCAGGTTTCATCGTTGGGGTCAAGGGCGAAAACAGCGATATCTCGGCTAATGCTTTTACAGGCAATGGCGGCAATATTAACATCATCACCAATGGTATTTACGGCTTGGAGTTCCGTCAGCAACTGACATCCTTTAGCGACATTACGGCTAGTTCTCAGTTCGGTTTACAGGGAAATGTGCTGGTTACTACCCCTGAAATTGATCCTAGTCGTGGATTAACTACCTTACCTCTCAATCTGGCTGATCCATCCAAACAAATTAGTCAAAGTTGCGCTGTCGGAGGGAAGTTATCTAATCAAGAAAATCGCTTTACGATTTCTGGAAGAGGTGGCTTACCCAAGAGTCCTAGTGATGAGCTTGCTAGCATTCAACCTCTAGTGGAGTTAGCCGAACTTGTGCCAAGTAGCTCTAATCAAATTTCTACAGTAGAAAGAGCAGCACGAAACGTCACCCCTTCTACTGTAGAACAGAAGCAGGAAGTAATAAAGGAATCTTCAAAACCGATTGTGGAAGCGAATACGATCGCTAGAGATAGTCATGGCAAACTGCGACTGATGGTAGCTCCTAATCCTCTCAGTCCCTCCATACCCCCACTTTCTTGTGCAGCCCATTGAAGAGTTAAGTGGTACAATAGCAGCACTTGGAAACCAAATTTCTGAACAACAAATCAGATCAACCAAATAGAATTGTTAAACATTCCTTAATGCGTTAGTAGCAACAAATCAAGGCAAATCAATTTATGATTTTAGTCAACCTGTAGACTGATGTGTTATGCAAACAAATCGTAAACCTTATACACAATCGCAGATTTCAGCTTGGTTGCGCGGACTCATGAGCGTAGCCCTCGCAGACAATGATTACAGTGAACAAGAGCGTACCCTCTTCGATCAAATTAGCCATAGTGACGAGTGGGGAGAAGAAATAACATTTTCTAATTTTGAACCGATTAGCGCTCAAGACTTAGCTGACGCATTGGGTAGCGATCGCGCGGTAGGCGAAAACTTTTTGCGAATGGCTGTAATGATGGCTCTTGCCGATGGTCAATATACAGATACTGAAGATCAGGTTATTCAAGGATTTTGCAAAGCGCTTAAGCAAGAAGTAAAGCCCATCAATGATTTACGTAAAAACTTAGAAGCCACCTCTCACCATGAAGAACATCATCCCAATGTATTAGAGCCTGTCAAGGAATGGCTTGATCATATGGATATTCATGATTCTCGCCTTGCTAATTTGATCTGTAAGGTTATTCCTGCACAATGTCCTTTTGAGCGTGATGTTGTCTTGTTTGGACGTAAAATCATGCATATACCCGCCATGTGCGAGATTAATCCTCTATACGACCAACTAGTTGGATTACGTTTTCGATCGCTAAGTTATCTCGCTGACAAAGGCGAAGATATTTCAAAATATTGTTAGTAACAAGGGCGCAAAGCGCCCTTATGGCTTTGGCGTAAAATAAGGAACCAATTTTTAATGGCGCGGCTTTGCTGCAACATTAAAAATTAGTTCCTTATTGAATAGCAGAATCTTTATTACTTTTTTGTGAAGAAAGCGGAAAACGCTATAGTATTTACTGGTTTTATAAGCAGCCCCCTAAAAAAATGCCCAGAGAACTAAAAAACGCCCCAAAAGAAGACGATAACAGCGATGTCTCACCCAATGTGTTGCGCGTTGTTTTAGCATTTCGGCGTTGGGGCTGGACAGCCTTTTGGGCGCAAGTTGTCTTGTGCGTAGTTTCATCCGTTGTCTTACTGCAACTTTTCTTATTTCCTAGGGCTGGACAAGTAGTCAGTCCCACAGGGTTAGATACTAGTCCCGCGACACTCCCCGGACTGAGCTTTGCTTGGGTAGGTGTGGCGGTACTAGGTGCAAGTATTTTCTGGAATTATCGTTATACGCAAATGGCAAAAAAGTTGCGATCGCCCGATCGCCCAACGAAAAGCCAAACTATATTTCAAATCAAAATTGGATTGATTATTAATCTGATTGGGATGTTCGTCACTTTACTGGGAGCCTTTGCGATTATTGGTGCTTTAACTCTAAGAGCAGGACAAGGACAAGCAATATTACCTGGTGCAGGTAGCTTTAACTCTGTAATTCAGCCCCTCGACTTTCAAATTATTCAAGCTAGTTTCAATATTATCTTTGCCCACTTTGTCGGTTTAGTCGCCTCACTCTTGCTACTAAACCGTGCCGCCGATAAACCAAATCGGGAATAAACAAGGGGCTTAAGCCCCTTGTTCTAATTAAAAAGGAGGGAGGATGCAATGCATCCCCCCTCCTTTTTTAGCAGTAGAATGAATATAAAGAAATGTAAAGAGTGGCAAAAACGATGGAGTGGAAGCAAATTGAAGATAACTGGGTATTGACACCACCCAAACCCAAGGGCGTAATTCACTTTTTGGGTGGAGCATTTTTTGCAGCCGCGCCCCATGTTGCCTATGGTCGAGTCCTAGAGCAACTTGCTAAAAATGATTACGCGATCGTTGCCACGCCATTTTTAAATAACACCTTCGATCATCGTCAAATTGCTCGCGAAGTCCACACCTCATTTCGCAAGGTACGCAGTAAATTATTTCTAGATTATTTCCCCGTGTTTGGTATGGGACATAGCATGGGCTGCAAAATCCATCTATTAATTAATAGCCTATACAAACCTACCCGTGCTGGCAATATCTACATCGCCTACAACAACTACAGCGCCGATCGCTCAATTCCTTTTTTTAAAGAACTAGCTGGTAAGATTCCCGAAATGTCGTCGATGGATTTTACCCCCTCGCCCAAGGAAACTGAACAGCTAATTACTGCCAACTATCAGACCGCAAATAATTTATTAGTCAAATTTGTGGACGATGGTATTGATGAAATTTCCACCCTTGCTCAGCTACTCAAGCAAAAATTTCCTAAAACTGTCAGCTTGCAAACCCTTGAAGGCACTCACCTCACCTCTATGGGGCTAGATGTGAAATGGCAAGCAGGTTCTAGTTTTTCAGCGATCGATGCGATCGCGCAATGGGTCAAACAAGAAATGCACAAAAATAATCAGAGCTTAGAACTAGTCTTACTAGCATGGCTGACACAGCAAATTATCTAAAAAAGTAGGGGTGCAAAGCGCCCTTACTTTTTTTAGGAAATAATAGCAATGAGTAGAAATACTCTAGTTAAATCAATGGATAAATTAACAACAAAGTCAGATCAAAACCAATTGATTTTGTATTTGTATACAAGTCATTAGGATTTCTAATATTGTTTTAATCATATTAAAATTCCTGACTATTCATATTAGTTTTTGTACTGGTATGTATCAGGCGATCGCAAAAAAAGATTGCGAGATTGCTATTTTTCTTAACATAAACCCATAACCAGACTGATCCGCTAATCCCTATTTATCAAGACTTTAGGGCTATTGATTTAGAAATATCTCGCAAAAACAAGTACTAGGGGATATATCTAGCTTATTAGAGTTATATAAATTTTTTATATGAATTTGTTGCTAAAAACAGCAAGTTTCAAATTTTTTTTTGCAAAAAAAGTAAATGTGGATACGCACTTTATGTTTAAATTAGAGACATCGCTCAAGGAATTCACACGAAGGATTCCTGATAGGATTAACTTATATAAAGCAAAAAATTATTTCAACGAAGAAGCAGATATCAAAAGGGCTAATTAGATTTTTAATAGATTTTTAATCTTTCTTTAATTTTCGATTTGACTATTGACTCTGACTCTTAAGTTTTTTTTGCAGAGCTTCGTGCAGTTTACTGATTCTCATTTAAATCTAGTAAGGAGATATTAATGTCTTACTCAAAAACACAGTCTAAAGCTAAGGCTGGGTACGACGCAGGTGTTCAGGACTATAAACTAAAGTACTATACCCCCGATTACACCCCCAGAGATACTGACCTTCTCGCCGCTTTCCGCTTCGTGCCTCAACCAGGCGTACCTCCAGAAGAAGCTGCTGCTGCGGTAGCTGCTGAATCTTCTACAGGTACATGGACAACTGTATGGACAGACTTGTTGACCGACCTCGATCGCTACAAAGGTCGTTGCTACGATGTTGAACCAGTACCCAACGAAGATAATCAATACATCGCTTACATCGCCTATCCTCTTGACCTGTTCGAGGAAGGTTCTGTAACCAACTTGCTCACCTCATTGGTTGGTAACGTATTTGGTTTCAAAGCTCTTCGCGCACTTCGTCTAGAAGACATCCGTGTACCTATTGCATACCTGAAGACCTTCCAAGGACCTCCTCACGGTATTCAAGTTGAGCGCGACAAGTTGAACAAGTACGGTCGTCCTCTATTGGGTTGTACCATTAAGCCTAAATTGGGTCTTTCTGCTAAGAACTACGGTCGTGCAGTATACGAATGTCTACGCGGCGGTTTGGACTTCACCAAAGACGACGAAAACATTAACTCTCAGCCTTTCATGCGCTGGCGCGATCGCTTCCTGTTTGTTCAAGAAGCAATCGAAAAAGCACAATCTGAATCTGGCGAAATCAAGGGTCACTACTTGAACGTCACCGCTCCAACTTGTGAGCAAATGATGGAACGTGCAGCTTTCGCAAAAGAAATCGGCACACCGATCATCATGCATGACTTCTTGACTGGTGGCTTCACAGCTAACACCACTCTTGCTAAGTACTGCCGTGACAATGGCTTGCTCTTGCACATTCACCGCGCAATGCACGCTGTTATTGACCGTCAAAAAACTCACGGGATTCACTTCCGCGTTTTGGCTAAGTGCTTGCGTATGTCTGGTGGTGATCACCTTCACTCTGGAACCGTTGTTGGTAAGCTTGAAGGCGAAAAGGGTATCACCATGGGCTTTGTTGACCTAATGCGTGAAGACCACATCGAACTCGATCGCTCTCGCGGTATCTACTTCACTCAAGATTGGGCTTCTATGCCTGGTGTACTTCCCGTTGCTTCGGGTGGTATCCACGTATGGCACATGCCTGCGCTCGTTGAAATCTTCGGCGATGACTCTTGCTTACAGTTCGGTGGTGGTACTTTGGGACATCCTTGGGGTGCTGCTCCTGGTGCAACCGCTAACCGCGTTGCGCTCGAAGCTTGCGTACAAGCTCGTAACGAAGGTCGCGACATGATGCGTGAAGGTGGCGACATTCTTCGTGAAGCTGGTCGTTGGTCTCCTGAATTGAATGCTGCTCTTGAACTCTGGAAGGAAATCAAGTTCGAGTTTGAAGCAATGGATACCGTCTAATTGATTAGCTCCATTACTATAGTGTTTCGCATTGTGAAACACTGTAGTAATAAATCTTGGTTAAGTTAGCCTATGGATATCAAGCGCAGTACTAAGTCCACAGCCAAAATGTTGATCAATTTTTTGACCTTCGAGGCTGTTAAGACAATTGCCGAGCAATTGGAAGAAACTGATAGGTTAAAAGCTCTCTGGTTTAATCAATTCTCGACGCGCGAAAGACTCCAAAATGGCGAGCTTTATATCAAAGACCTCTTTGAGGTTCACCAAGAAATGGCTTTTCGGGTAATGACAGTACGGGAACATCTTGCTAATGAAATTTTAGAGTTTCTGCCAGAAATGACTCGTACTGGAATCCAACAATCAAATATGCAGCTTCGTCGTCAGCATTTTGAGAAGATCATGAGTGTGCAGGCTTCTGAAGGATATGCAGAATGCGAGAATTTAGAACCTAGTCTAGAAACTATTTTAGAAGCTAGTTCTGAGACTAATCTCGAAGTTCCTTTAGAAGTAGTTGCAAACTTAAATCCAGATTCAGTTGTTGAAGGCGATCGCGCTTCCACCCAACAAAATCAATAGCAATATAATTTCAATCGCGAGGAAATAATGCAAACTTTACCTAAAGAGCGTCACTACGAAACTCTTTCTTACCTTCCCCCTTTGAGCGATGCTCAAATTACTCGTCAAATCGAGTACACCTTGAAGCAAGGTTTCTATCCTGCGATCGAATTTAACGAAGATTCCGATCCTGCAATCCACTACTGGACTCTTTGGAAGTTGCCCTTGTTCAACGCCAGAACTCCTCAAGAAGTTTTGAGCGAAGTTCAAGCTTGCCGCTCTAGCTATCCTGGTAGCTTCATCCGTGTTGTTGCTTTCGACAACATCAAACAGTGCCAAGTCCAAAGCTTCATCGTACACAAGCCTAACGCCGCTCGTTACTAAGCTTTAACAAACAAAAAAGCCCCGCATTGCGGGGCTTTTTTGTTTTATGGTTAGAAATCAAAAGTTTTGGATGGTGAAAGATGACATGAATCGACAGATAAGTGTAAGTGGTTGGCAACTCATCGGATCGGTCATAATATTTGGAGTAGTGATTTACGAATTGATGACTGGGCAAATTGTTGCAAAACCTCAGAGCAATCCGATTATGAGAATAGAGCAACCAATCTCATTTTGGATAATTGTTGGTATAAAAGTGACAGTTGCATCAACCTTTGCAGTCATGGGTATTGTTGGGCTTAAAGAAGAATCTAAATACAAATGATTTCTAAAAACAAAAAAGTCATTTATCGTTTGTATGTAATCTGAGTACTAGCGATAATTAGTCATCCGTTACAAATATCTATTCTGTTTTTTATAAAAATATCGTAACAATATTTACATTCAAGTATGATAAGACTAGTATGAAGCAAGACTAAAGTATGAGATATCTTGTAGTTATAGAAAAATCGCAAACAGGTTATTCTACATATTCGCCAGATGTTTTAGGTTGTGTTTCTACTGGTGCAACTCTGGAAGAAGTCAACCAAAATATGCAAGAAGCTAGTGAGTTTCATATCAATGGACTTATCGAAGAAGGGCTAGAAATTCCTAAGCCTTCTACCTACTCTGCCTATGTTGAAGTTGCTGCATAATGCTATGACAAATATCTCAAAGACGAATTGGGATAAACTTGACGCACTGTCAGAATCAGAAATTGATGTATCTGATATTCCACCTTTGACTGAAGACTTTTTCAATAAGTCGCGCTGGTGGAAGCCTGTTTCATCAGCACCTATGGGCAAGTTGACTGTATTTGATACAAATGTGTGACTTAGAGAACTTTCATTATGGAGCCGTCAGTAATATTTGGGTCACTTAAATTAGCAAGATCTATAGCTGAGTATACTGGCTTAATTGAAACTATTGGGACAAAAATTGATCGTCTTGCAAATGCAGAGTTTGAAGCAGGGTTCCGTGCGCTAGAGCAAGCTGCTATTAGTAGTTCTGAAAAAGATAGTTTGCTTAGAGAAGCCAGATATCGATTTAACAAAGCTATTTCTCTTGAAAAGGAGGAACGCTTATTTTTATGCCATGTTGGAATAGCTATATGTCACAAAGAGCTAGGTGATCTTCCTAACTTTAAAGTATCCTTGTCCGAAGCTTGTAAGGTTAAGATTGTTGGCATTGACCCTATTGAACTAGGTATTGGAATAGGTAGAATCTATTTTGGATTGTTAAGTGCTGCATTTACTCAAGAAGATATTTCAAAAAAAATGCTAGATGAAATGAATGAGATATCTAAAAGAAATAAAATTATAAGATTGACTTCTGAGCAGAAAAAGATAAAAGAATATCTTTTAAATATTGAGACTTAAATCTATTTTTTGATATTTGATTGAAGGCGACATTGTTCGTTGTCGCCAAGATAGAGAATTTATCCAGTCAAAAAAATTCAAAGCCTTTGATAGATTTTTTCTCAAAACCTTTGTTTTTGTATTGATATTTGATCTTTCAGTAAAGCACGAGTTTCTTTTGCCTGTTGATCAAACCATCTAAGTAATTCCAAATGTTCTTCGGAAATACAAGCTCTTTCTTTCGGCTGAATATTCTCTTGACTGCTATTAAACGAACATATTCTATTATACAAATATGACAACTTAATACCTTTGTCACAAAGTTCTTTGACTTTATTTACAACTTGGGAATTAAATAAAAATTCACTTTCAATGGATTCTGAATAAAATCTAGCAACTCGATCTGGTTTTATCTGTCCACCTCCTTGCATTATTTCATTAAAATAAGATTCAAATACGCCATAAATCTTGATTCTTCTTTCGTATAATTCTTTTTTTAATGTCAATTCACTAACGCGATATTGCTGATATAGCAATCCTAAATGAGTTGTGGAAAAAAGCCATACTTAAAAATCTTCTCAAAGCAAAAGACTTGAAGATGAGTGACTAACTCAAATAACCTCTTCACATTGTCAAAGTTCTTTAGTAAGTGATAGTACTGACGGATAA
>NZ_NDHW01000082.1 GCF_002251945.1 Pseudanabaena sp. SR411 | reverse complement strand
GGGTGAGACCTCATGTGGGCTTGGGTAAGAATAAGACTCCTGCTATGGCGATCAGACTTTTTCATCGTCCCGTTTCTATGCTGGAATTATTATCCTCAAGTGGATTTCATTGCCTCACTAATTAACTCACCAGTGCCGTGATCCTTAGTAGCTCTAATCACAGAAACATTTTTACCCCGTTTTATCGGTTTTGAGTCTCTTGCTCTTTCGCCCTTGGATGAACGAGCAAACAATCTAGTAAGCGCTAAATTTATTCCTGATTCATCAATAAAGATCATAATTTTTAGCGAGAATTCCTCACACTGGTTGCCAGAAATCATATCGCTGCTGTTGGACTCTTTTACTCTCTTTTTCGGTTGGATGCAACGTTTTTTTTGAAGGTTATATTTAGCTTTTTGAGCATTCTATCTACAGTGACTCGGCTAATCAGCACTCCAGTCTGCTCATGCAACATCTGACTTAACTCATCTTAAAGTAAGGGACTTGCGATTTAATAAAGCACCAAATATAAAACTAGAATCATTGGGGCGGCTTCGCCGCCCCAATGATTCTGGAAAATCTGGATTAGTATCTTAATTTTTTAGCAAGCCCCTAAGTCTATCTTTTGTGCGAGATTTTTTGCGTCGGTATCGAGAAACAAATGAAATCGCAGCAAAACCGCAAGGAGGAGATCGACGATCCACAATCAAAGGCAAAGATGAAGAATTAGTGAAGACAATTGTGAGGGAACAAAACGATATATATCTGCGAGAGATAAAAGAAACGCTCCAAAAAACTAAAGAAATCAAGGTGAGTGTATCGAGTTTAAGCCGTACTCTTAAGCGATTGAATTTAGGACGCAAAAAAAACTTTAGTAGCCAGTGAACAAGCCACCGAGAGAGTCCAAAAATTGCGCTATGAGTTTCGGTGTTGGCTGGATAAGATAGATGTGAAAAACCTTGTATTCATTGATGAGAAAAGGCTGAATCTATCAATGACAAGGTTCTATGGCAAATGTGAAGGGGGAGGGAGAGTATATGATGATTGCCCCACTAACAAAGATAAAAACATTACTTTAATTGGCGCGATGAGTGATGAGGGTTTGATAGCAGCGATGACTTTTGCAGGCGGTCTAAACACTGCAAGTTTCTTAGTTTTCATAGAGAAAATATTATTGCCTCAATTATGGGTTGGAGCAATTGTTGCTATGGACAATTTGCCACTACATTACGCAGAAATTGCGAAAACTCTAATTGCTAAGGTCAAGTTTCTACCTCCTTATTCCCCTGATTTATCACCTATTGAGCTATGTTGGTCAAAGTTGAAAGAATTTTCGCTCAGCTAAAGCTCGTACAGTTGAGGCTCTTGATACAGCTATCACTATGGCTATTAATGCTATTACTGATGAAGATGCTCTTAATTGGTTCCACCATTGTGACCTCTGCTTTGAGCCTTTTAGGTAGCTTCTTTTGTGTCTGCTTTGATCGGAATTTGCTGTAAATATCGAAACTAAACCTCAGTTGTGCTAAAAATTCTAGTTAAACTCACAAAGAAAAAATGGATACTTTTGATATTGTTAAGATCGAGCTAAATCCTACTGGTTACCTCATCGAAAAGATGATGAACAGAAATGTATTTAGCACAAATTCCGAAAAATCGACACTTCAAGAACTTAAAGAAGATGCTCTAAGAGAAGAAATAAAATCGTCGGTGCTTCAGAAACAAGCAAAAGTAGAGCAAGAACTAGCTATCGCACGAAGAATAGATAATGACGAAAAAGTTGAAATTGGCGATTTATATCAACAGAAAATTTTGCTAAAATAGCTATCTATCATTTTGCTTCTAATTTCGGTTATAGGTACTATCTTTGGAAACTGGGAAGATGGAATTAACAAGGGATTGCTAGGATTTTGGATTATTGTTCCACCTCTATGGCTGTGGTTTGAGTTCTGTTTCTTATTTGATAATGACAAAACCCAGTTTTCAAATGATTTCGAGAAGTTTAAATATGGTAAAGAACTCACAAAGAACCTATGGCTATCTATCTCAGCACTTCTGTTGCTAGTCTATTTCGGCAAGCTGCCAGGCTTCTAGTATAGTAGTGAAGTGTATCGCTATCTTGTAGAATGCATTCCCTATCAATAAAGTAGAAACGATTGTTAAAAGTGATCGCCTTTAGCAAACCTTTAGCAGATAGATCATTGAGGTAATCCCCGATAACCTTCATTATTTTGTGCTTTGGGATAATACTATTTTCTGGATAAAACCGATACGAATCGGGTTAACTAAGCCATGTATCATCTAAGCTGTATATTGATCCGCAAGAAATCCGCCCCATTGACATGAGCAATCAAACCTCAAAAATTACCTATACCTTTACCGATGAAGCCCCAGCCCTAGCCACCTACTCTCTACTGCCCATAGTCCAAGCATTTACGAAAGCCGCCGACATCGAGGTTGAACTCAAAGATATTTCTCTAGCTGGGCGGATTATTGCGAATTTTCCTGAATATTTAACCGAATCTCAGCGTCAACCCGATGCCCTTGATGAACTGGGATCTTTGGCAAAAACTCCTGATGCTTATATCATCAAGCTCCCGAATATTAGCGCATCCCTGCCACAGTTAATGGCAGCGATCGCTGAATTACAGGCAAAGGGTTACAACATCCCCAACTATCCTGCTGATCCGCAAACTGAAGAAGAGAAAGCGATAAAAGCTAAATACTCCAAGGTGTTGGGCAGTGCGGTTAATCCAGTATTGCGCGAAGGAAATAGCGATCGCCGTGTGGCTTTAGCCGTTAAAGAATTTGCTCAAAAGCATCCCCATTCCGTTGGCGCATGGTCAAAGGATTCTAAATCCCATGTTGCCCATATGACTGAGGGGGATTTCTACGGTAGCGAGAAATCGGTGGTAATTCCCAACGCAGGTGTAGTCAAAATTGAATTAACCACAGCCGATGGTTCCACTCAAGTTCTCAAACAGAAAACTACTGTATTGGAAGGCGAGGTCATTGATGCTTCGGTGATGAGTGTCAAGGCTCTGCGAGAGTTTTACGCTCAGGAAATTGCTAAGGCGAAGGAAGAAGATATTTTGCTTTCTCTCCATGTCAAGGCGACGATGATGAAGATCTCTGACCCGATTCTCTTTGGTCATGCGGTGACGGTCTATTATCAAGTTGTATTTAAGAAGTATGCTGACACCTTCAAGCAATTAGGCATCAATCCGAATAATGGTTTAGGGGATGTTTACGCTAAGATTCAATATTTACCTGCTGAACAAAAAGAAGCGATCGCCTCAGATTTGCAAGCAGTTTATGAGAAGCAACCACGTTTAGCGATGGTCAACTCTGATAAGGGAATTACCAATCTGCATGTTCCCAGCGATGTGATTATTGACGCATCCATGGCGGCGACAATTCGTACATCTGGCAAGATGTGGGGCGCGGATGGCAAGGCTTACGACACTAAGGCGATGATTCCCGATCGCTGTTATGCCACGATTTATCAAGCCTGTATCGAGTTTTGCCAAGAAAATGGAGCCTTTGATGTCACCACAATGGGCAATGTCGCCAATGTGGGCTTGATGGCGCAGAAGGCTGAGGAATATGGCTCCCATGACAAGACCTTTGAGATTCCTGCGGATGGTGTGGTGCGCGTCAGTGATGAATCGGGAACTGTTCTGATTGAGCATTCTGTTGCCAAGGGGGACATCTGGCGGATGTGTCAAACCAAGGACTTACCGATCCAAGATTGGGTGAAATTGGCAGTGAATCGGGCGAGAGCGACGGGTAATCCGACGATTTTTTGGCTAGATGAACATCGCGCCCATGATGCAAATCTGATTACTAAGGTCAAGACCTATTTGCAAGACCATGACACCACAGGGCTAGATATCCAGATTATGTCACCTGTAGCGGCGATGAAATTTACCTGCGAACAGATTAAGGTGGGTAAAAATGTAATTTCCGTAACTGGTAATGTCTTGCGGGACTATCTCACGGATTTATTCCCAATTCTCGAACTCGGTACGAGTGCCAAAATGCTCTCAATCGTGCCATTGCTGGCTGGTGGTGGGCTGTTTGAAACGGGTGCGGGGGGTTCTGCTCCTAAACACGTTCAGCAGTTCCTTGAGGAAGGGCATTTACGTTGGGATTCGCTCGGAGAATTCTTAGCGATCGCAGTTACGCTAGAAGACCTCGGACACAAAACTAATAACGAGAACGCAATGATCTTGGCAAAGGCTCTCGATCAAGCGAACAGTCTCTATCTCAATAACGATAAATCCCCTTCCCGCAAGATTGGTGGCATTGATAATCGTGGCAGTCATTTCTATATCGCACTTTACTGGGCGCAGGCTCTAGCGGAGCAGAATCAGAATTTGGAACTAAAGTCTAAATTTGCTGAGTTAACACAGATCTTGGCGGAGAAGGAAAGCCAAATTATTCAAGAATTGAGTGCTGCTCAAGGTAAATCCGTTGATATTGGCGGCTATTATTTCGCTGATTGTGATAAGGCTAGTCAAGCGATGCGTCCTAGCCAAACTTTAAATGAGGTGATTAATTCGCTCCATTAATACCAATTCCCGAAGTCAGTAGTCCTGCACTCAAGTGCGGGCTTAAAGCCCAAACCCGTTTTAACGGGTTTGGGCTTTAAGCCATTGCTGTAGTCCACTGAAGTGGACTACAGCAATGGCTTAAAGTCGCTTCACTTTACTCTTTAGGATTTTCTCTTCCACTTCATTGATTTGGACTTCTCGCAATCTCGTTGCATAGGCTGGGAAAGGAAATCCAACCAGCAAAGGTGATGGAACTTCGGGCTGATGGATAAACATACTGCCCGATTTTAGTAAAAGAGATCGCTTCCGACAAGCACCCGTCAAGAAATTATATTCAGGGCGTTCCACTTCGGCGGAGTCCAGACGACCAACTACCCGCACGGCAGCCTGACCAACCACGCGACGTTCTACTTCTGAAGCAGTTTGTTGTGCGCCGATTAAGATAATACCTAGCGATCGCCCTCGTTCGGCGATTTCCACTAGCAAGTCTTTAATGGGGCTACGACCTTCCTTAGGCGCATATTTATTCAACTCATCAAGCACAATAAACACAACGGGATATTGACCACGCTTTTCTTTCTCCATAAAGAGCTTTTGGAGCAGCACACCCACCACAAACTTTTGGGCTTTGCTGCCAAGCTTGTTGATATCCGCGATCGTTAACTGATATTCCGCCGCTAGCGGATCGAGCTTATATTTTTGTAATTCTTCGGGTGGAAGATCGCCTCGAATGAGATGTCCCATTTCATCAGCAATCCCCCATAGACGACGGGTTAGAGCCTCCGCAGTCGCAGGAGCATTGCGCCCTAGCCATTTTTGATCGGGATTCTCCACTAACTTATCTTCGAGAAATTCAATCAAATCCCGAAATGTCTCTACCTTATCTTTGCCATCTTCACCATAGGCATCATCTAAGTCCAGACTAGCTCTAGGCAAAAATCCTAGCTTCTTATCATATTTATCATTATCCATTGCCAATCTGGCTAGACGTTCTTCGACAATGCTTGCCAAGAAGCCAATATTTCCACGCTCAAGATCATCACCTGCAAATAAGAAACGAAACAGGCGATCGCGACAAAATTCGCGCATACCCCAAACATAAGCGGAGATGTTATCGGAACGTTGATCGAGATGCGGTTCTATTTCTTGAGTATTTTTCTTGGGCGCAACACAAAATCTTACATCCCTAAATGGCTCTACAGGCAAATCAAGGGCATGATAGGTATGGCGATCTTCCTCACGCATTTTATTGTTGGGTTTATCTAAGAAAAATAAATCTTCCCCTTTGACATTAAAAATGAGTGCTTTCGTATTTGCTCTCTTAGAACCCAAAGCCGCCGAGTTGAAAATAGAATGCAATAAAAACAAAGCAAAGGAAGTCTTCGTTGCTACCCCCGAAATCCCTGAAATATTGACATGAGCGCCCTTTGTGCCATCAATAAATTCATAGTTCAAATAGGCGGGGCTGCCATTTCGCATAATTCCTGCGGAGATGCGCTGTTCCATGCCATCGAAATTGAGCGCAAATCGGAGATTCTCATCTTCAGCTAAATAAACAGCATCGCTTGGTTGTGGTGGTAAATATTCTTCAGGCTCAATGCGCGTGACTTGGATATGGGCGGCGTAGGAAACATTCACAGGCATACTGCCAGTAGTAACTAGAAATGTATCCGTATCAAACTGAGTTCCTTCATGGATAGTTCTCACATGATCGACTACACCATAAAAGTTGACAATTCCCTTTTTATCAGGGCGATCGGTTTTGACCTGCACAACATCATCGAGACGAAGGACTTTGCCATCACTTACGGCTACCCAAAACTCAAGCGGGGTTGCATCTTTGGTTCCTAATATGTATCCAATCGGCTCGATCATGTAATTAATTATGGAGATTAATGATTTGAGAACAAGACAGAATTTGCATAGCAAATTCTGTCTTGTTTTGATTATCTATTTCTACTTGCGACTTCTTGCTTAATGGCTTGCAAGGTGTCACCTAAAGCTTCTTTAAAAATGCTATAAAAAGCGTCAGTAGGTGTACCACTATTAGGCTGAGCATTAACAGTATAAGTAATCAAAATTTGCGTGGGAGGACGACGTGGCACGGTGGAGACAGGTTCTATTTTCCAATATCCTTCCATTTTGGCGAGATCACCATCAACAAGTCGAAAATCAATTTGTTTGCGATCGGTTTCCTGAATGGCAAGTTTAGTGCGCGAGACAATCGAAACTAAGAAGACTTGACGCGAATCTACCTGCTCGATCACCTTGCGGTTACCACGACTTTCAAGAATTTTACTAGAAGTCATGTTGGGAATAAACTTGTAGAGATTAGCATAGTCGGTCAAAACTCGCCAAACTGCATCAGTTGAGGCGGTGATTAATACACGCGCTACATATTTACCGTTACTACCTGTGACTACAGTTTGCCCCTTACGCAGAGAATCACGCTGAATCGAAGGCAAACGATCAACTGGCCCATCAAATAGGGCGGCACGGACGGGGAGCGTTGGTGTGCAGCAAGCGATCGCGATCGCCATAAACATTGCCGAACCTGCTGAAAGTTTTGTCACTATTTTCTTGCCTAATTTCTGACCTAGTTTTTGATGAGACTGCATAGACTTTAGATAGGATGAATACTCTGTCATGGAATTAAGTTCTTGTGTATGTATATCAAAATTTGTGGGATTACGAAACTCGATCAAGCACAAGCGATCGCTCAAATGGGAGTCGAAGCCCTTGGGTTTATTTGTGTATCCTCTTCACCACGATATATTAGTGCATCTGCGATCGGTCAAATCACCTCTAGTCTACTCGCTGCTCAGTCAGAGATTGTGGCGGGTAGTCCCAAATTTGCCAAGCTAGACTTGATTGGTGTATTTCTGAATGCCAGTTTGAGTGAAATTTGTGAAACCGTTACGCAAGCTGGACTGAATGCTGTGCAGCTACATGGGAATGAATCTCCAGAATTTTGTACTGAGATGCGATCGCATCTCAACACTATTAACCCGAAAATCAAGCTGATTAAAGCATTACGAGTCAAGGATCAAGCTGGTTTAGAGCAAGCACATCTTTTTAGCAATGTTGTTGATGCAATTTTACTTGATGCTTACGATCCACACATGGCGGGAGGTACTGGTAAAACTCTTGATTGGCAAATGTTGCGAGATTTTCGCCCAAACTGTGACTGGTGGTTAGCGGGAGGCTTGTCACCTGAAAATGTTGCCGAGGCGATCGCTTTGGTAAATCCACATGGTTTAGATGTATCAAGTGGGGTCGAACGGACTGCTGGGGATAAAGATTTGTCGAAAGTTGAGCAATTTGTGCAGAGATGCATTTGCGATCGCACAGCATTAGCCCAGCACTCAAGTGCTGGCTAAAAGCTCAAGTCTGCTTCAGCAGACTAAAAAATAATTTTTCGTAACCCATTTCAACGGGTTTTAGCTTTTAGCCCGCACTTAAGTGCAGGGCTTGAGTGCGAGCTTAGGGGCTAGCTTTGCAATCTTTATAGAGCTGCTTAAACTTTTGCTGTTGAATGCTGTGATCGACTATTGGTAAAGGATAATCACGTTTCTTGCACTGGTGTGGTGGAATATTGCCACTTAATAGCTCGGCAGTAGTTAATCCCTGCAATTCAGGCAACCAGCGCAAAATATACTCACCTTCAGGATCATATTTACGGGCTTGCGAAGCAGGATTAAAAATCCGCAAAGGTTTTGGGTCCATGCCACTAGAGGCACTCCATTGCCATCCACCGTTATTTGCCGCCAGATCGCCATCTAGTAATTTCTGCATAAAATAGCGCTCGCCCCATTGCCAATTAATAATCAAATCTTTGGTTAGAAAACTAGCAACGATCATCCGACAACGGTTATGCATCCAGCCTGTTTGATTAAGCTGACGCATGGCAGCATCGACAATCGGATAGCCTGTGCGCCCCTCACACCAAGCCACAAATTTCTCCTCATCATCATCCCAAGGGAAATTTCGCATCTGCGGACGATAGGCTCCCGTTTCGAGTTCAGGAAAATAAAACAGCACATGCTGATAGAATTCGCGCCATGCCAGTTCTTGTTTCCATGTAGTGATCCCCGTGGCTTCCTCTTCACTACGGACAAGTTGCTCAGCCGCGATCGCCTTGTCCCAAACCCTCCTAATCCCCACAGTTCCAAACCGCAAATGTGGGCTAAGAGTCGATGTACCCGCATGGGCAGGAAAATCCCGTTCAGTTTGATAGCGCAAGATCCCATTGCCATCACAAAAAGCTTCTAAAAGCTCTATAGCTGCGGCTTCACCAGCTTTTGGCAAAGTAATGTCATTGATAAATTTAAGTTCGCGCAAACTTGGTAAAGAAATTACAGGTAAATTCTCATAACTCGCTAAACCCGTTAATTTCTGAGGTGCATCAAATGGTTTAGGCTTTGGTTTCGCCAGCCAATTGCGCCAAAAAGGAGTGTAAACCTTATAAGGTTCACCCGCTTGGGTTGCGATCGCATCGGGAGCAATCAAACCAATATCAATAAAACTCTGAACTTTAATTCCTAATTCTTGCAGAGCATTTGTTGCTTCGCGATCGCGTTTAATCGCAAAGGGTTCGACATCCTGATTAAAAAATACATGACTTGCCTTAACTGCCTTAGCTAATTCACAAATCGAATTAACAGGCTGACCAAGCATGAATAACAAATCACTGCCCAATCGCCGATAGTTAGCTTGCAACTCCCGCAAACAACCCAGCATAAAGTCAACCTTGCTCCCCTCCGTTACTCCATCATCAAGAATATCAGGGTCAAAAATAAACACCCCCAGCACGATCCCCCGATCGCCTACTTGCGCGATCGCCTCATTCAGCGCAGGATTGTCATCAATACGTAGGTCGCGGCGATGCCAGACTAAAGCGATCGGGTTTTGGGCGATCGGATTACCCAAATTACTGGCTGTTTTAGGCATAAATATCAATGTCTTTAAAAATATCTAAAAATTTTTCTATATGAGTCAGTTTAGCAAAAGCTTAGTGGTGCTTGGCTTTTGCTAAACTGAGGGAAGCGCAAAACGCTACACGCGCTCAAAATTCATGGTTTGGAGATTTCTGTCATGCCAGTCAAAATTGCGATCGCGCAAATTCAGCTAGATCAAGGGCAACGAGTCACCCTCGAAGATATTAACTGGCAAGAATTTGAAGACATTCTCGAAGATTTAGGCGAGCATCGTCACTCACTAATTGCTTATTACAAAGGAGTATTGGAAATTCGGATGCCGTTACCAGAGCATGAACGCGCTAAGGTTTTGATCTCAAATTTATTAGTTGTTTTGTTAGAAGAACTAGATTGGGAGTGGGAATCTTTAGGATCGACGACTTTTAAAAGTAAAAAAATGCAAGCGGGGATCGAGCCTGACGACTGCTTTTATATTCAAAACTACCAAGCGATGATTGGTAAACTACGCCTAAATCTTGATATTGATCCCGTACCTGACTTAGCGATCGAGGTGGACTTAACTTCAATTACACAGATCAGTGCTTATGAAGCTTTGGCTGTACCAGAAATCTGGCGATATAAAAATGGGAAATTAGAGATTAGCCTATTTGAAGATGGTAAATACCTTAACTCCTCTGTTAGTAAAGCTTTCCCATCAGTGCCAGTCGTAGAAGGAATTTCTCTATTTTTAGAAAAAAGTAAGGATCTGCCAATGAGTGCATTGCGACGAGAGTTTCGGCAATGGCTACAAACCTTATCCATAAGTAGCTAAGCATAATTAATTATAAAGAAAAACCCGTAAAGTTGCGCCCCTTTGGGGCGCAACTTTACGGGTTTTAGTAATTTATTTTGTACAGGTATCTATAAGCCCCAAATACAAGTAGCGGCGTGAAGCGCCGCTACTTGTATTTGGGCTTATAGATTAGATTTTACGCTTTATAACCATAAAAGTAATATCATCATGGACTTTGTGAGAGCCGATAAATTCACGAACATCGTTAATTACAATTTCTCTGATTTGATCAATAGGTTTTTCATGGGATTCACTGATTACTTGAATTAACCGTTTTAGCCCATAATGTTGTTTATTTTGGTTCTCAGCTTCAGGAATACCATCAGTATATAACAAGACTATATCTCCCAAATCTAAGTGGATTTCTAACTCAAAGATAAATTCGGTAATCTCATCAGTTAAGCCAATGGGAAATCCTAGAGAGTCTGTATCAATAATTTCTATTTCACCATTTGTCCGAACCACAATTACACTTTCATGTTGTCCACTTATATAGAGTTTATGGTCATGATAATCCATAAGAATCAGACTCAAACTCTTATCGCAATTCATGCGTTGAAGATTTTCGTAAATCGTTTGATTAACCGTAGATAAAAATTTAACAGGATTTCCTTCTCCATTAATTAGTAAAGTACGGATCGCAGTTTGTACCATGATCATGATTACGCCACTCTCTAAACCATGTCCTGTAACATCCCCAATTCCGATTTTGATTCGCCCATTTCGCTGTAAAACATCATAATAATCGCCGCCCACTTCATCCGCAGGCTCCATAAATCCCACAATATCTAATTCTTTAATACTATTTAATTCTTTTGTTCTTGGTAAGATCATCTCTTGTAGTTTTCGAGTAACTGCTAACTCTGAACTCATCCGATAATTTTCTACAGTTAATCGTTGATTTAGAGAATTAATTTCTTGATTAGCTTCTATTAATTCTTTGGTACGCTCATCAATTATATCTTCTAGATTCTTGTTGGCTTGATCCAACTGAGTATAAGCTTTATCTTTGAGAATAACTTGTTCTTGTAGTTTTTCTGAGGCTCGATTATTTTCAGCAACTAAGGCTAAGACAGCAATTGTAGTAATTAGCATTACCCCCATAAATAGTTGCAAGAATATGAGAGAGTTACTCTCTTGAGAAACCTTATAAAAAACCCCAAATTTATAGGCAGTGCTTATGGCAGCAGCCATCGCAACAACCATCGTAATTAAGGTTGTAATTTTTGCCCCAAATCGAAAAGCCGACCATAGTAATGGCGGCAATAAAAAATACTCTATTGGTTGATTTTCTATCAGTACTAAACGGAAGATTATTGCTAAAATTAATAAACATACAATTAGTTCTTTTTTGTCGAATTTATGGTCTGGCTTATGGTCAAATTTTATTCTTGATTGCTCATTCCACCATGCACAAATTAAAGGTGCAAATAGCAACACCCCGATCGCATCGCCAACCCACCATCCCCAAGTAACACTCCAATAAATATTCCACGGAATTAACCCAGCCCAAAATACAATTAAAGTTCCTAACAAAGCTTGTAAAAGAGTGCCACTAAAAGTGACTGCAAGAGCAAACATGACAAAACGTTTAACGTATCCTAAGAAATCATTGGTCTTGTTGAAATATATGACTAATGTGGTGGAGACTAACGCACCGATCGCAGGTACAAGCCCACCAAAAATAGCAAAAGGCAAAGGAACTTTAGAAGTAAAAAAACTATTTAAAGCTGCTCCCAAAAATATTCCTATCCATCGCGATCGCCCCCTTGCCAATAAAGCCCCAACCGCAAGCCCAGCAGGGGGCCAAACTGGAGAACCTAGCTGTGACTGCGGTAATTGCAAAACTAATGCACTCAATACAAAGTAAACCACTGCAATAATTAAGTTATCAATCCACCAAGCGGTACTGATTGTTTTTTTAGTCTTTAGAAATAATTTCATTTGGTTACAATGTCAAAATTTTCTGATAGCAACCCTAAATGTTTTTGGGCGAATGCTCCAGCGATTCTCATTACAAAAATCATTTTTTGAAAGCAAGCCTAAGCATTACTCTCAAGGACTGATTTTGGTATTCCCAGCCCATTCGGGACTAGCAATACCAAAATCAGTTTCATAATGAAAATTGCGACGAATGATCGCTGTTCAAAAAGGGGGGGCGTTTTGTGATTAGGTATGATACTGAGCTGGGGCGGCGATCTAGTCGAATCCTTGGATGTGATCCCTAAAAGCTTATCGAGCTTATCGAGGTAGATTTTTCATAAAAATTTAAGCTATTGTCAGGAAACCGTGAATATTATGCCTCTCAAACATAAATTATCAGTTAATAAATGACCAACAACTCAAAGTTTATGCTTGGATAGGACAGGGGCATTACCCTCCGCCTTAGGGTCAGCAGAACGGCAATAAGACAAAGTAACCATTCAGGAATAATTCTATGCAAACAAATGTTGCTAATCAAACCAGCAATATTACGGTAGAAGACGATCGCACAGGTCTAAGTATCGAAACCCTTAAGCGAGCCTTTGCCGACAACCTGTTCTACATACAAGGCAAACTAGCGATTCTCGCCAACTTCACTGATTACTACATGGCGTTGTCGTACACCACCCGCGATCGCCTATTGCAACGTTGGCTACAAACACTCAAGGTCTACCACGAACAAGACATCAAGACCGTTTACTACCTATCAGCCGAGTTTTTGATGGGGCGACATCTTGGTAATAGCCTGATCAACCTTGATTTGTACGAATCGATCGAACAAGCCGTCAAAGAATCTGGACTAGACCTAACCGAAGTACTAGAGCAAGAACCCGATCCCGGACTTGGTAACGGTGGTCTTGGTCGTCTAGCGGCTTGCTTCCTTGATTCCCTTGCCACCTTAGAAATTCCTGCTATGGGCTATGGCATTCGCTACGAATTTGGGATTTTCAATCAATCAATTCAACATGGCTGGCAGGTTGAAATCCCTGACAAATGGCTAAAATGTGGCAACCCTTGGGAAGTCGTGCGCTACGAATCCACTGTCCAAGTTAAATTTGGCGGACATACTGAAGTCTACAACGACGATCGCGGTCGTCCTCATACCCGTTGGATTCCTAGCTTTACTGTCGAAGGTATTCCCCACGATACTCCTGTCCCTGGCTATCAAACTAACACCGTCAATACTCTCCGTCTCTGGAAAGCCGAAGCAGGCGAAGACTTTAACTTTCAAGCCTTTAACTCTGGCGACTATGACGGTGCGGTGGCTACCAAGATCAAATCGGAAACCATTTCTAAAGTTCTTTACCCCAACGACAACACCCCCCAAGGTCGTCAGTTGCGTCTAGAGCAGCAGTTCTTTTTTGTATCTTGTTCCCTCCAAGACATCATTCGTCGCCATCTCAAAAAATATGGTCGTTTAGATAACCTTGCCGATCATGCCGCTGTTCAGCTAAATGATACCCACCCTGCGATTAGCATTGCTGAAATGATGCGTTTATTGGTAGATGATCATCATATGTTCTGGGATGAGGCTTGGCGGATTACCCAAAGCACCTTTGCTTATACCAATCACACCTTACTCCCTGAGGCTCTTGAAAAGTGGGAAGTATCACTATTTGAGGAACTGTTGCCTCGTCATTTAGAAATCATTTACGAAATCAATCACCGCTTTTTGCAGGATGTCCAAACTTGGTTTCCTGATGATGAAGAGATACTTACCCGTCTCTCAATCATTGAAGAAGGTGGCAACAGAAAAGTGCGTATGGCTAACCTTGCTACCATTGGCAGTCACGCCGTCAATGGTGTAGCGGCTCTGCACTCCGAACTATTAAAGCAAGACGTTCTCAAGGACTTTTACAAGTTATCCCCAGAGAAATTTAACAACAAAACAAATGGCGTAACCCCTCGCCGTTGGGTGCTGTTAGCTAATCCTGCATTATCAGGATTGATTACCGAAAAAATTGGTGATACTTGGCTCAAGCATCTTGATGAACTTCGCAAACTAGAATCCTTTATAGACGATAAAGACTTCCGCGATCGCTGGTGGAACATCAAGCAAGCAAATAAGCAGAAACTTGCCGATTACATCATGGCGCACAATTGTGTGGAAGTTGATCCCAACTCTATCTTTGATATCCAAGTCAAGCGGATCCATGAGTACAAGCGTCAACACCTAGATTTACTCCATGTAATCGGGTTGTACCTTCGTATCAAGCAAAACCCAAGCATTGAGATCACACCGCGCACTTTTATCTTTGGTGGTAAAGCTGCCCCTGGATATACTATGGCGAAACTAATCATCAAGGCTGTCAATGCAGTTGCCGATGTGGTCAACCGTGATCCTGATGTGCATGGGCGCATCAAGGTGGTATTCCTTGCTAATTTCAGTGCCTCCCTCGGTCAGTTGATCTATCCTGCTGCTGATCTGTCTGAACAAATCTCTACCGCAGGTAAAGAAGCTTCGGGAACTGGTAACATGAAGTTCACCATGAATGGAGCTTTGACCATTGGTACTCTTGATGGAGCGAATATCGAAATTCGTGAAGAAGTTGGTGATGACAACTTCTTTCTATTTGGGTTGACGACTCCAGAGGTGCATCAAATGAAAGCCAATGGTTACGATCCAATGGAATACTACAATAGCCATGAGGAACTTCGTAATATTCTCGATCGCCTAGCGATGGGATATTTCTCTCCTGGTGAGAAGGACTTGTTCAAGCCTTTGGTTGACTCGCTTAAGTACCATGATGAATATATGCTTTTGGCTGATTATCAATCCTATTCCGACTGCCAAGAAAAGGTCAGCCAAGCATACAAGGATAAGGAACGGTGGACGACTATGAGCATTCTCAATGTGGCCCGTTCTGGTAAGTTCTCTTCTGATCGCACAATCAAAGAATACTGTGATGAGATCTGGAAGGTGAAACCCGTTAAGGTGGAGTTGGAACCCTATGATCCTGCAAGGGCGACTCTCAATGTCGGTGGTTAATCTCTAAACCGCAAACAATAAAGGCTCGCTTAGCGAGCCTTTATTGTTTGCGGCAAAATTCCGCTCACTTTATCCCAATTCACAAAAGTGTCACCATACTTTTGTGAACTAAAAATCAAACCCAGTAAGAGTTTTCAAGCTAAGAAATGGCTACACCATTACTTAGCTTGGCATTATTCACAAAAAAAACATGAAAGTCGCCTTTTTCAATACCAAGCCCTATGATCGCCAGTCTTTTAATGTAGCCAATGAGCAGCATCAACATGAAATAAATTTTTTTGAATGTCATCTCAGCCATGAGACTATTTCCCTAGCCGTAGGATATTCCGCAGTCTGCATTTTCATTAATGATTACCTTGATGCGGAAATGTTAGAGAAGCTTGCCCAAGGTGGGACATCGTTAATTGCGCTGCGATCAGCGGGGGTTAATCATGTGGATTTAGTTGCTGCATCACATTTAGGGCTGACGATTGTGCGTGTTCCCGCTTATTCTCCCTATGCAGTAGCCGAACATGCCGTTGCTTTAATTTTATCGCTTAATCGTAAAGTCCATCGCGCCTATAACCGTGTTAGAGAAGGCAACTTCTCCATCGAAGGATTACTTGGTTTCGATCTGCATGGGGCAACGGTTGGTGTAATTGGAACTGGTCGGATTGGAGCAATTTTTGCCCAGATTATGCGGGGATTTGGTTGTAAATTAATCGGCTATGATGCTTATCAGAATTCTGCTTGCTTAGAAATGGGAATGACCTATGTGCAAATATCAGAATTATTTGCCCAGTCAGATATTATTTCGCTCCATTGTCCCCTGACTCCCGATTCACATCATTTAATTAATACAGAAGCGATCGCTCAAATGAAAGCTGGCACAATGCTGATTAATACTAGTCGTGGTGGTTTGATTGATACCCAAGCCGCGATTGATGGGCTGAAAGCAGGTGCAATTGGCTATCTTGGCATTGATGTATACGAACAGGAAGCAGACTTATTTTTTGAAGACTTATCCAACGAAGTTATTCAAGATGATACATTTCAGCGCTTGTTAACGTTCCCCAATGTGATTGTGACGGGACATCAGGCTTTCTTTACCAGCCAAGCTTTAGCAAATATCGCCGAAACTACACTTGCCAACATTACTGAATTTGAGCAAAGTGGAAATTGTGTAAATGCAGTCAAGATCGAAAAGGCGATCGCCTCAAAATAAACAAACTCTAATGGGATCTAGCTTTATCACATCAATACATCACATTAATAGTTACTACTATATACAGCGCGATCGCGTCCTTGATTTTTGGCTAGATATAAACCCTTGTCCGCAGATTCAATGATGCTTCTTGGATGTACAGTCCTTTCGGGCAAGGTTGTGGATATGCCAATACTAACGGAAACTCGATCTTTGACAAAGGAAGCTTCGTGGGGAATACATAAACTATCAATAGCATGACAAATTTCTTCAGCAATAAAGGTAGCCCCTTCTTTTAGAGTATTCGGCAAAATCACCGCAAACTCCTCACCACCATAACGAGCGGCAAGATCAGCAGGACGACGAATACAAGCCTCGATCGCCTTAGCAACTGTCCGCAAACAATCATCTCCCGCAGGATGTCCGTAGCGATCGTTATAGCGCTTAAAGAAATCCACGTCACATAGTAACAAAGACAATGGCAAATGTTCTCTAGCTAAGCGTTGCCATTCTATTTCTAATCTTTGATCAAAGGCTCGTCGATTAGCAATCTGGGTCAAACCGTCGATAGTGACTTCGCGGGCTAGTGATAAAGCTCGGTCGTAAAGTAAGGCTTCAATCGTATCACTATGGGATGTGGTGGTATCAAGAATGATTTCGAGATCATTCATTTCACTGGAAAGCCGATCTAAAAGTAATCTCAGAGCAGTCTCTGTCTGTTGACGATCAATTATTTCCGTTTGTAGACGATGATTAGCTTGCGTTAGTTGTTCTCCTTGCGTAATTTTTGCATCCAAATGCTCTCTTAAAATAATATTCTGCGTTCGCAGTACTTGTATTTCTTGCTCCAAGCATTCAACTTTAGCCAAGAAAAGTTGTTCATTAGTAACTCGTTGGGGGTTTTCAGTTTCCATACTTTTCTAATCGATTGGCTTTAGCAATTCTAGAACAGCTTTAAGAAATTGCCAAACTTACACTATAGCTGTCGCCTAGTGTATCAGGACATAAAGCCCAAAAGTGAGTAGCGGCGCAATGCGCCGCTACTCACTTTTGGGTGACAGCTATATATAAGCCAATAAACCACTAATAATTTATTAAAACTGTTGTTTTACGACAGTTTTAATAAATTATTAGTGGTTTGCTTCAGCTACGAAATAATCGCGAATATTGAGTCTCGTGGTTAGCACAAGCTAGACTCGCACCCCAACCACACCATTCCAATTCGTCGTCTGAACGTTTTAAGGCTAATTGAGAACTACGAAGAATATCAGGGCTGAGCCTGAATATGACTTGTTGTCCTGTAGTTTGTCCAAAGGGAACCGACCGAACTGCCGCACTGACGAGATTAGATAGCCAACTATACATATAGCCAACCGTTGTATTGCTAGCGTCAATTCCTAAACTTGCGGCGACAATTCCAAAGGCGATCGCATAGTTACAACCTTTCCCTTGAACATTATCCTTGGCGGTTGGTAAAAGTTCATTGATTGATTTACGGATCGCTAATTGATCATCTTGATGATCTGGAAGTTGCCACCATAATTTCATTAAGGACTGCCCCATTTGCCAACTGGCGAGACGGACTTCTTCCGTTTCTCTAGTTGCTGACAACCAATTATTCCAATAGTTTAGAGCGGTAATATCGTTAGACAGCATGGCTTGATGAGCGCGTAGGGCGATCGCCGCTTCGTTAGTCACAAATCCAGAATGCATCTCTCTTTTTAACCAATCACACAGATCTGACTCAGTTTGAATAGTGCCATTGCTGCAAAGGTATTCAATTCCTTCAGAATAGCTGTAAGCACCAACTGGTAAAGCAGGGCTAGTGAGTTGCAATAGTCGTAATAATTGCCAAGAATCGGGATTAATGATCATGGTGATGATGATAAGCACCAGACTCAGGTTGAAAAGGTTGAGTTTCGTGAGTTACGGTCAATCCCATTTGTAAAACCATATCTTCTAAAACTGAGTCGGGTGATAGGCGTAGATAGGTTTCCGTAATTTCTAAGGAAATATGACGATTACCTAAATGATAGGCGGCTCTTAAAAATTCGAGGGGATGCTTCGCGGTAACCGTAATCACTGGCTCAGGCTTAGCGACGACAATGGCGATCGCTTGATTATGCTCATCAGTAAGAATGTCACCCTCTCTAAGCACTGTGCCTCTCTGAAGCTGTAAATTAATCTCTTCTCCTTCAACAGTCGTAAATCGTTGACGGCTGCGGGTTCTATCTTCAGCAATGAGTGCAAGTGTTAAGAGAGAATTGCGATCAACCAATTGCTTTGCTTCTGTCGATAAACCCGTTCTTGATAAACGTTGTGTAACAATGTGCATTAGCTAAAATTACAGTAAAGTAGAGACGACGCAAAGCGTCGTCTCTACTTTACCTCATATATAAGCAGGATAAATCCCCATGTCACCATTTCGTGTTGGAGTAGCTGGTCCCGTTGGTTCTGGAAAAACGGCTCTTGTTGATTCTCTTTGTAAATCCATGCGATCGCATTTCCAGATTGCTGTTGTCACCAATGACATCTATACCCAAGAAGACGCGCAATTTTTAGTTCGCAGTGAGGCTCTATCCCGCGATCGCATTGTAGGAGTAGAGACAGGTGGTTGTCCGCATACCGCTATTCGTGAAGATGCTTCGATGAATCTGGCGGCGATCGAGCAATTAGAACTTCGCTTTACCGATTTAGATTTACTTTTTGTTGAGAGCGGCGGTGATAATCTCGCTTCTACCTTTAGCCCTGAACTTGTAGATTTGACGCTTTATGTGATCGATGTTGCCGCAGGTGACAAAATCCCTCGCAAAGGTGGGCCAGGGATTACAAAATCTGACTTATTAGTAATTAATAAAATTGATCTTGCCCCCTATGTTGGTGCAGATCTAAGTGTCATGGATCGCGATGCTCGAAAAATGCGAGGTGATAAACCCTTTATATTTAGTAATCTTAAAACTCAAGAAGGATTAGTCAAAATTACAGAATTTATTATCAAGAGAATGTAATTTTAATGACTTTGAGGTGAACTCGTATAGTAATCCTAAATTTGATGAAGAGCTGACTTTTAGAGAGTATCCTTTCATAATATCTCTTAAATTTAGTAAATTTTTTGCTTGATTACATACTTTACGAAAAAGTCTTTAAAGGAGTAATGAATTACCTTGCGCTACTCAGCAATTTATCACTTTTTTAGAACTAACAATAAAGTGATAATCTAAAAACTATTAGCTTATAAAATATATACAATTGATAGACATCTAAATTACTAGATTTTATCAATTTTGTGTTTATGGAAAAACAGTCTCCTTCATTGCTTGAGCAAGTTTCTCCAGAAGATTGGGAAAACACACCGATTAAAGTTAAGCAGCTTGTAGATTCACTACTGGCGAATGTGGCTTTATTAGAAAGTGAAAGCCGTCTGGTTCAATTTTTAGATGCTACACCTATTGGGATTGCTGTCCATGACTCAACGGGACAACTAATTTATATTAATAATATTGGTCGAGCATTACTAGGCACAAATCGTTTCTCAGAGTCGGAAACCGATCGCCTTTCTGAAGCCTTCCAGATTTACCATGTGGATAGTCAAGAACCTTATCCCATTCAAAACTTACCTAGTAATCGTGCTTTTGCTGGTGAAACGGTTCAGGTCAGAGATTTAGAAATTCATCGTCTTGATCAGGTAGTTCCTTTGGAGGTGACAGCAACTCCAATCTTTAATAATCAAGGACAAGTTATTTATGCGATCGCTACTTTTCAGGACATCAGCGATCGCAAGCAAGCTGAAGAAAACTTACGTCAAGCTGTTGCTACCAATCAAGCTTTGCTCGATGCAATCCCCGATCTGATTTTGCGTGTAACTCGCGATGGGGTTTATCTAGATGCAATTTCATCTGATGAACTCAAGTTTGAGATTCCACCCGATCAATTGATTGGCAAATGTATATTGGATGTTCTTTCACCAGAACTTGGACCACAACGCATGTACTATGTCGAGCAGGCGTTTCAAACGGGGAAAATCCAATTTCATGAATATCAAATTTTAATTAATGGTGAATGTCGCTACGAAGAAGCTCGTATTGTGGTCAGTGGCGATAACGAAGCGATTATCTTAATTCGTGATATTACGAACCGTAAGCGAGCAGAAATCGGCTTGCGGGAGAGTGAAAGACTCTATCGATTACTAGCAGAAAATATTAATGATTTGGTCTGTCTTCATTATCCCGATGGTCGATACCTCTATGTAAGTCCTTCCTGTGAGCCTTTGCTTGGCTATCATTACAGTGAAATGTTCGATCAAGATCCCTATAGTTTTTTTCATCCCGATGATCGAGATCGCATTCGTCATGAATCCCATGAATCGGCAATCCGTGGCAACCCAATCCCGATTACCTATCGAATGCGCCAGAAATCTGGTAATTATATTTGGTTTGAGACACTCACCAAGACCATCATTGATGCAACAGGACAAGTTGTCCAACTCCAAACGACTTCCCGTGATGTTACTGAACGGATTCAAGTCCAGACCAAGCTAAAGTACAATGCTCTCCATGATTCCTTAACAGGATTACCTAATCGTCATCTGTTGATAGAACGATTGGAATTAGCAATTCATCGCTCTAAACGTCTTGAAAATTATCACTTTGCAGTCTTATTTCTCGATCTAGATCGCTTTAAAGTCATTAACGATAGCCTAGGGCATTTAGCAGGCGATAAGTTGCTAATTGCGATCGCAAAGAAACTAAAAGCAACATTTCGTGAGATTGATCTTGTGGCACGTTTAGGGGGCGATGAGTTTGTTATTCTACTCGAAGAAATTAAGGATATTCAAGAAGTTATTAATGCTACGGAAAGGATCTTTGCTGAGTTAAAAATCCCCACCATCATTGAAGATCGCAATGTATATACGACCTCTAGCATTGGTGTTGTAGTCAGCACTAAAGATTATGAACAAGCATCTCACCTACTACGAGATGCCGACATTGCCATGTATCGAGCCAAAACAAAAGGAAAAGCAAGGTATGAAATTTTTGATGTAGAGATGCACAAGCAAGCTCTCAACCGAATGCATCTAGAAAATGATTTGCGTCGGGCGATCGATAGCCAAGAATTTATACTGCACTATCAGCCAATTGTGTCTCTGAGTAATGGATATCTGATGGGATTTGAGGCTCTGATTCGCTGGCAACGCCCCAATCAAGGCTTGCGATATCCTCTAGAATTCATTGCCGTAACTGAAGAGATTGGATTGATTACAAGTCTAAGCTATTGGGCATTACAGACAGCCTGTCAGCAACTTGTAAAATGGCAAACTACTTTTCCTAATATCTCGGATTTAAAGATCAGTGTTAATCTTTCAGCTCAGGATTTACGAAGATCAGAACTAGTTGAGGAAATTGGTGACATTCTTGCTCAAACCCAATTAAAAGCAAGCTGTCTAACCTTAGAGATTACTGAAAGTATGTTAATTGAAGATATCGAATCAACAATTATGATACTGACGCGATTGAAAGAAAAAGGCATCCAAATTAGTCTGGATGATTTTGGTACAGGCTATTCATCGCTAAATTACCTCCATCGGTTACCAATGAATAACTTAAAAATTGATCGCTCATTTGTAAACCAAATACAAGAAGGCAAAAAAAATCATCGAATTGTAGAAACAATTGCCACTCTCAGTGAACAATTAGAGCTTGAGGCGATCGCTGAAGGTATTGAAACATTGCAGCAATTAAAACGGTTACAAGAACTTGGATACCAATTTGGTCAGGGATATCTATTCTCAAAGCCTCTTAGTCAAGATGAAGTGGAAGAACTACTAGAGGCTACTAATCTATATTTATTTCCCTAAATATCACCATCATTTACTACTTTCCCACGCACTAACTTCTTGAGTGGAAAAGTAGTAACAATACCAAATTAGTAGTTACTCCCTTCACAGCCAAGAAATAGCGGGGCAAAGCCCCGCTATTTCTTGGCTTTATATGCCTATTTCTTTAGTGGGAAGCTGTCGCCAATCTTGTTAGTACATAAACCCAGAAGACAAATGGCGGCGCAAAGCACCGTTACTCGCTTCTTGGGTTTTGATTTTTCCTAATATCAAGTGACTACAGCTGTAGCATTAATTCTGACGAAAAACTTAGTTTTTCATTAAAAGACAAAAAAGAGCGCTGTATAGCAAAGTTGTTAACAAAAAGTTTGGTTGTTTTATGCAATCGCAAATTGCTGTCAGAGGTGAATTATGAGAAAAGCAATGGTCAAAAAAAGTATCCTGCGATACAACCTGTTGAGATTAACTATATCAGGATTGTGAAGCTATCATCTTTGATTGATCAGTGTGAGAGGAGTGAGGTTTAACCTCCATCCTAGATTGTTAAGTCAATTTTTTTAAATAGAATTCAATAGTTTGGAGGCGTTAAAGTTTAATGAGCAGTCAAATGAATCGTCGTAAGTTTATCGTTTATGGCTCTGCTGCCCTTGGAATTAGTAGTTTAATTAAAGCCTGTGCGCCAGCTACTCCCCCAGCCACTACAACCACTGCCGCAACTACTGCTGCTGCATCACCTACAGCCACAAGCACAGCCGCAGCTAGTGGTGGCACGATTAAGGTTGGTATTTTGCACTCTTTGAGTGGCACTATGGCGATCAGCGAGAAGAGCCTCGTAGATGCCACCCAACTTGCGATCGAAGAAATTAACAAGGCTGGTGGTGTACTAGGCAAGCAAATTGAAGCGATCGTTGAAGATGGCGCTTCTGACTGGCCAACATTTGCCGAGAAAGCCAAGAAATTAATTGACCAAGACAAAGTTGTAGTTGTCTTCGGTTGCTGGACTTCAGCAAGTCGCAAAGCCGTACTACCAGTATTTGAATCCAAGGATCATTTACTCTTCTATCCTGTCCAATATGAAGGACAAGAATGCTCGAAGAATATCTTCTACACTGGTGCTGCTCCTAACCAACAAATTGAACCTTCTGTAGAATGGTTGCTCAAGAACAAGGGCAAAGAATTCTTCCTAGTTGGCTCTGACTATGTATTCCCTCGTACAGCTAATACCATCATCAAGGCTCAATTAGAAGCTTCTGGTGGTAAGGTAGTTGGCGAAGATTACCTACCCTTGGGCAACTCTGAAGTAACTCCAATCATCGCCAAGATCAAGCAAGCTTTGCCAAATGGTGGTGTAATTTACAACTCACTCAACGGTGATAGTAACGTTGCCTTCTTCAAACAGATGCAAGGTGCTGGGCTAACTGCTGATAAATATCCTTCGATGTCCGTCAGTATCGCTGAAGAAGAAGTTAAGGCGATCGGTCCTGAATTCCTGAAGGGTCACTATGCAGCTTGGAACTACTTCATGACTGTTGATAACCCTGCTAACAAGAAGTTTGTGGAAGCTTTCAAAGCTAAGTATGGCGCAGATCGCGTTACTAACGATCCCATGGAAGCTGGTTATATTGCCGTCAACATTTGGGCGCAAGCTGTCAAGAAAGCAGGTAAAGCTGATGATCTCGAAGCTGTAAGAATGGCTGCTCTTGGTCAAACCTTTGATGCTCCTGAAGGTAAGGTGACAATGGAAAACAGCCATCACCTTTCCAAGTTTGTGCGTATTGGCGAAGTTACAGCCGATGGTCAGTTTAAGGTTGTTAACGAGACTAAAGAAGCAGTTGCTCCATTACCTTGGAACCAATTTGTTGCCGAAACTAAAGGTTACTACTGTGATTACTCTGATAAAGCTAAAGGTGGCAAATTTAAGAAGGCATAAGCTTCTGTTTGCTTAAGTGTATTTAAACGCTTAAGACTTATGCATTAAGTACAAAGTGTAGAGGCAGTTCATGAACTGCCTCTACACTTTGTACTATTGATTTCAATACCGAATACTGATAAATAATGTTGATAGAAACATGACAGAGAATCTTCTTCAACTTCTTCAAGGAGTATTTAACGGCATCAGTACAGGTTCTGTTTTGTTACTGGCTGCACTAGGTTTAGCGATCGTCTTTGGTTTGATGGGCGTAATTAATATGGCTCATGGCGAACTGATGATGTTTGGAGCCTATACAACTTTTGTGGTGCAGAATGGCTTCAAAAAGTTGGGAGAACCTTGGACAGATTTCTATGTTTTTGCCGCACTAATTGCTGCTTTTCTCGTGACCGCAGGGATTGGCTTCCTTTTAGAAAAAGGAGTAATTCGCCATCTGTATGGACGACCGCTTGAGACGCTTTTGGCAACTTGGGGCGTGAGCCTGATTTTTCAACAATTTGTCCGTAGCGTCAATTGGGTCATCTTAGTTGGTTTAGTAGTTTTTAGCATTTTGTATTTTGTGGGGGTGTGGATTCTCCAGAAAAGACCAAATTGGGAATCTATTCGTAACTGGGCGATCGCGATTCTCTTACCCCTGTCCCTAGCCATTTCAGGTACTGTAGCTGTATTGATGGCTCAAACCTATAAGATTGCGGTGACTCAACCTTGGTTTGGAGCGCAAAACGTAGATGTAACTGCTCCGAAATGGTTGCGCGGTGGTATGGAGATTGGCTCAATCCAGTTTCCCTATGTACGTTTATTTATCATTGTTCTCACAATTGTTTGCGTAATTAGTATTTATCTATTTCTAGAGAAATCACCTTGGGGTTTACGCATCCGTGCGGTTATGCAAAACCGTCAAATGAGTTCTTGTTTGGGCATTCCTACCAAAACCGTTGACGCACTTACTTTTTCTCTTGGTTCAGGACTAGCAGGAATTGCAGGCTGTGCAGTTAGCTTCCTTGGATCGGTTGGACCAAATACTGGACAGAACTATATCGTTGATACCTTTATGGTGGTAGTAGTTGGCGGTGTCGGTAAGTTAATTGGCAGTATTGCGGCAGCGATGGCGATTGGGATCACCAGCTATCTATTTGGTTCACAAACCTTTGTCACTTTGTTTGGCCCCACAAGTCCCGTAGCAGGATTTTTCACTTTCTTTGGTACTACCAGCATGGCAAAAGTACTGCTTTTCCTTGCGATTGTTGCATTCTTACAGTATAAGCCTGCGGGCATGTTCCCTCAAAAAGGTCGATCAGTAGAGTTGTAAGTGTCCTGAACATCAGTATGTAATAGACAAATGAGCATGATAGAAGATATTTCTCAAACTATTCCAACTCCATCGACATCTCAGAAAAATTGGCGATCGCTAGGGATTGAAGTTGGTGTCGGCTTAGCGATCGCTCTGATCCTTGTTTTTGTGATCCCCGCAATTTTTACAGCAACTGGTCAAGCTTTCAGAATTACCATGTTAGGTCGATTCTTAGCTTTAGCGATCGTTGGACTAGGAATTGACTTAATTTGGGGATTTACTGGACTCTTAAGTTTAGGTCACGGGGTGTTTTTTGGCTTGGGAGGCTATGCCCTTGCCATGCACTTAAAACTGCAATTCCCTGCTGAGTCTACGCAAAAGCTGCCTGAATTTATGCCTCTCTATGGCATTAATAAACTTCCCGCCCTTTGGGAACCATTTTATTCTTTCCAATTTACGGTTTTAGCGATCGTCCTTATTCCTGCGATCGTCGGTGCAATTTTAGGATATTTAGTATTTAGAAATCGGATTCGTGGTGTGTATTTCTCGATTCTCACCCAAGCCACTACGATCATCTTTTTCAACTTCTTCAACGGTCAGCAGCAACTGATTAATGGCACAAATGGACTAACTGATTTCAAGACCATTTTTGGCTACGATATCAATGCTCCTGAAACCCAAAGAGTTTTCTATATTTTAACTGTGGTCTTTTTAGGACTAGCCTATGCGCTTTGCCGATGGCTGACTAGTGGCAGGTTTGGGCGCTTGTTAGTTGCTTTGAGAGATGATGAAAACCGCGCTCGCTTCTCTGGCTATGATCCCACGGGATTTAAAGTATTAGTATTTGCGATTTCAGCCGTTTTAGCAGGCATTGGCGGCGCATTATTTACGCCGCAAACTGGAATCATCTCCCCCAAATCAATGGATATCGCTCTTTCCATTGAAATGGTAATTTGGGTAGCTGTGGGCGGTCGCGCTACATTGATCGGTGCATTAATTGGCACAATTTTAGTCAACTTTGCTAAGAGCTTACTGAGTGAGCAATTCCCCGAAATTTGGCTATTCTTTCAGGGAGCAATGTTCTTGATTGTGGTCATGGTACTACCCGATGGTTTAGTTGGTTGGTGTCGCACAAGCGGCGTATTGCTTTTTAAGAGAATCTTTTTTGGCAGACCGACGGTTACATATCCTAGTCTTGAGTTAGATCCAGAGGTGCAAAGTGAAAGGGAAAATCCTAGAAATTGAAGATGTCACAGTTAGTTTTGATGGTTTTAAAGCCATTAATAACTTGAACTTTGATATGGAACAAGGTGAGCTAAGAGTCATTATTGGACCTAATGGTGCGGGTAAAACCACATTCCTAGATGTGATTACGGGCAAAGTGAAACCTACCCAAGGGCAAGTCAGATTTAAAGGCAAAAATACGCGATCGCTTTCTGAGCATAAAATAGCCAGAATGGGTGTGGGACGTAAGTTTCAAACACCGCGTGTATATCTCAATCTCACACCAAGGGAGAACTTAGAGCTAGCTAGTAATCCGAACAAGAATGTCTTCTCAACATTGTTTAAACCCCCAACAGTCGTTGAGAAGCAGAAAGTCAATGATCTTTTGAAAACCATCGGACTCAGCCACAAATCGGGGATGAAAGCAGAGTATCTCTCCCACGGTGAAAAACAATGGCTAGAAATTGGCATGTTAATTGCTCAGTCTCCAGATCTGTTATTAGTGGATGAACCTGTTGCAGGTTTGACTGACGAAGAAACCGAAAAAACTGGTGAACTCTTGATGTCGTTAGCGGAATCCCATTCCATTATTGTCATTGAGCATGATATGGAGTTTGTGCGTCAAATTGCGCGCAAGGTTACCGTTTTACATCAAGGCAGTGTACTTTGTGAAGGCAATTTTGAAGAAGTGCAGAACGATCCAAGAGTAATTGAAGTATATCTTGGTCATCAGGAGGAAGAATAGTGGAAGATACTTACGATCCGATTTTACAAATTAATAATCTCAATGTTTATTACGGTGAAAGCCATATTCTCCGCAATGTGGATATGGGTGTGGCTTCTGGCAAAATGGTTTGTCTAATTGGTCGTAATGGAGTAGGTAAGACAACTCTGTTAAAAACGATCATGGGATTGCTAAAACCTAGACAAGGGGATGTTTCTTTCTTTGGGAAAGATATCACCCAACTTACTCCCGATCAACGCGCCAGAATGGGTGTGGGCTATGTACCTCAAGGTCGGGAAGTAATGCCCCGTATGACCGTCAGAGAAAATCTTTTACTTGGTTTAGAATCACGTCCTGTCAGTCCTGCAGTGCGCCAAAACCTGTTAGATATGGTGTATGAGCTATTCCCAGTATTGAAATCGATGCTAAATCGTATGGGTGGCGACCTTAGCGGCGGTCAGCAACAACAATTAGCGATCGCCCGTGCTTTAATGGGACAACCAAGATTATTGATTCTCGATGAACCGACAGAAGGAATTCAGCCATCAATTATTTTAGAAATTGAATCGGCAGTTAAGCATATTGTGGCAACTACTGGAATTTCGATTTTGTTAGTAGAGCAGCATTTGCACTTTGTCCGCCAAGCAGATTGGTATTACGCCATGCAAAAAGGCGGTATTGTCGCTTCGGGCAAAACAGCAGAACTAAGTAACGAAGTTATTCAGAAATTCCTAGCTGTGTAGAATTCACAAAAAAAAGAGGACTGCTATGCAGTCCTCTTTTTTTTGTGAATTCTATAAGAACCACCACATCAGCAAGATACCTAAGATAGAACCAGCGACGACTTGGGCTGGGGTATGACCTAATAACTCCTTAAGTGGATCATGTTCTTCTTCAAATACTTCCACCATGATTTGATTGAGAACTTTGGCTTGCTTACCTGCGGCGCGGCGGATACCTGCGGCATCGTACATCACAATAAAAGCGAAAACTGTCGCGATCGCAAATTGTGGGGTGTCCCATCCTTGAGTGCGACCAATCCCAGTCGCTAATGCTGATACTAACGCCGAATGGGAACTTGGCATACCACCTGTCTCAAAAATCACCTTTGGTCTAACTTTGCCAAATTGGGCAAGCTCAATAAACACTTTGAGCATCTGAGCAGTTAGGCTAGAACATAAAGCAATTAGCAGAACTTGGTTATCGAGGATTTCGCCAACAGGATGTATGTTCATATCAATTGCAAGAATTAGAAGAAAATAGGATTGAAAATTTAGAGTTTAGTTTTTTCGAGAAGTGATGTAATCAGCAAGAGCCATCAGTGGCTGAGCCGCATCACCATAACTGACAAGTTGAGCCTTAGCCTGTTCTACCAGTTCCTGAGCCTTTTGCTGTGAAGTCTCAATACCCCACAAACTAGGATAAGTAACTTTTTGGGCAGCAATATCTTTACCCGCAGTTTTGCCAAGCTCTTCAGAAGTGGCTGTGATATCTAAGATGTCATCAATGATTTGAAAAGCCAAACCAATATTATTAGCATAGGTGGATAAACGCTTAATGTCGGTATCATTTGCACCTGCTAGCAATGCTCCACAGATAACACAGGACTCCAGTAAAGCGGCTGTTTTATGAATATGAATAAACGTGAGCGTGTCAGCAGTAACATCTGCCTTACCTTCACATTCTAGATCAACAACTTGACCGCCAACCAACCCCGTCGCAGCTACAGCATGACCTAAATGCGCGATCGCCTTTAAAACACGCTCCGCAGGTACACCCTTTGTTTGAGCAGCAATAAATTCAAAGGCATAAGCAAGTAAAGCATCCCCCGCCAAAATCGCAATATCATCGCCATAAACCTTGTGATTAGTCGGCTTGCCGCGTCGGAAATCATCATTGTCCATGGAGGGCAAATCGTCATGGATTAAGGACATGGTATGTACCATTTCCATCGCACATGCTGTGGGCATTGCCCAAGAACGCTCACCACCAAGCAATTCACAAGCGGCAAGACAAAGGATCGGACGTAAACGCTTGCCACCAGCCATCAGCGAGTAGCGCATGGATTCGTAAATTTTTTCGGGATAGGTAACAGCGATCGAGGCATCAAGAGCCGCCTCAACCTCTTGCTTGAGATCGCGTAAATACTTATCTAAATTGAATGCAACTGTTGGTGATGGCATGGCTTAGCAATGATTTCGACAATAAATAGGCACAGAAGTTGGGGCAGAATTTCTGACTATATCCAGAATGTATATTATGCAATGTCTTGCGATCTCTACCCTAAGATTTTATTGATTTCACTGCCGTATGCAGTGAAATCAATAAAATCTTAGGAGGTAAAAAACTTTTGTTTATAGCTCCAGAGAGTATTGTGCAGCAGCATAGTCACGGTCATGGGACCAACACCTCCAGGGACGGGGGTAATGTGGGAGGCGACTTCGCTGACGCTAGCATAGTCTACATCGCCTACTAAGCGTGATTTGCCTTCGTAGTCAGTAATACGGTTAATGCCCACGTCAATTACTACTGCGTTTGGCTTGACCATCTCGGCTGTCACAAATTCAGGACGACCGATCGCCGCAATTAAAATGTCAGCTTTGCGGGTAATTTCGGCAAGATTTTTAGTGCGGGAATGGGCGATCGTAACGGTAGCATTTTCTTCCAAAAGCATTAAGGCAACAGGCTTACCCACCAGAATACTCCGACCGATCACCACAGCGTTTTTACCAGCAATATCAATTTTAGCTTCGGCTAATAACTCCATCACTCCCGCAGGTGTGCAACTCCGCAAACCTGATTCACCCCGCGCCAGTTTACCTAAATTATTTGGGTGCAAACCATCGGCATCTTTATCGGGATCAAGGCGATTTAGGAGGGCGATCGCATCAAATTTATCGGGCAAAGGTAACTGAATCAAAATACCATCGACGCGATCATCAGCATTTAATTCATCAATAATTTGCTCTAGTTCAGTCTGAGTAACGCTTGCAGGAAAATGTTTGCCAAAGGAGGTAATCCCCGCTTTATGACAGGCTGTTTCTTTGTTTTTGACATAGGCTGCACTAGCAGGATTGTCCCCCACCATCAACACTGCTAGCCCCGGAGGACGACCATACTTTGGTTGTAGCTGCGCGACTTCTTCGGCGATCGCCGCTTGCATTTTCTTTGCAAGTGCTTTGCCATCAATAATTATTGCCATAGACTGCTATAAAGTTTTACTTTGCGATCGTTACCTACTATCTAAACGATTGTATCGCTTGATGTGAAATGATGGCGATCGCGATAGCAATTCCTGTATAAAGCCAATGTTGAAGTTTGCAGCGCTGCAAACTTCAACATTAGTTTTGATGGTATTTAAGTTAATTAATTAGGTTGATAAAAATGAAGCTAGAATCTATGTGTTTGATTTTTAATCCTGTCGCTGGTCAAGGCAACCCCGAACAAGATTTGGCACTAATTAAGTCTATTCTCGAACCTGCGATCGCCCCGAACCATCGACAGCTAATAAAACTTGTTGGAACATAATCTTAGATCTTTAAAAATTTGCTATATCTTGAGTAAAGCTTAATTACAAGGCGATCGCTGCAAAACGTTGAGATTCTTAAAAATTAAACATTGAATCCTCTGTGCCTATACCTAGCTATAACCATCCTTGAGTTAGCGCTACTATTGGTGATTAATGGAAGTTAGGCAATAACAGGTTTAATTAATTCGATAAATTTTTTCTCGGAGAGGCGATCGCTCAACAAACCTGTAAATGTCCAGATCTCCAACTTTTTCTTGGCGATCGTAAGGGAGCTATAAATTCATAAAAAAGTCGGGGATCTCAATCTCTAACCTTCTAGAAAGCCTTTGGTTGCAGCAATTACAATTTTTGCAACTGGATGATTGATGGCTTCTTCTAGTGCGGTAACGCCGCCTTCTTTGAGAGCATTGACTATTTTTTGTTGAAGTGTGGAATCATTTTTGATGACTTTGAGAGCTTCATTTTTTATAGAGTTTTGTCCCTTTTCGGTGTTGGGATTATATTCATCAGAAAGTTGCTCAAGTAACTCTTTGATTTCTTTGGCGGCTTGGGCAAGGTTTGGAGAATAGTTGTTCTGTATGCCGATGTTGTCACCTGCAACTGTTAGATTGCCTGTGTTAACTTGTCCGACTGAGTTGTGGAAGTTTAAAGTGGTTTCAGAATTGCTCACGGTTTCCTCTTGATTTTGATTAACGTAAATGTTAACAGATGCTGAATTTGATCTTTGGAGTTCAGAACGTTTATCTTCATCTCTATCGTATAGATTTGGCTTTTCGCCTACATCGTCGATTAATCCTAATACATTGACATCTTCATAGCTAATGTCACATTCAACGGTGTATTTGCGGTTTGCGTAGCGGCGTTTGAGGTTGGTGAATTCGTAGAAATGGGGATTTTGACTACCTCCGCAGGTGTTGCAGTTGCAGGGGATGAGCTTTTGATATTTGTCGGCGAGGCGTTTGTAGGAGTTGTGGATTTTGTCGAGTTCGTGGGTGACGATGGTTAACAGGTCGCGCTTGTTTTTGCCAGAGACGCGGATCTTGATTTCGCGTTTGCCGTAGTTTTCGATGACTTCGGCGCGGTTGTTGGCATATTCGCGCTTATGAATGATTACACCGCTACGCCAGACGATTTGGGATTCGATGCTTTCGTGCATGGCGACGATGAACTGGCGTACAAGCCCTTTGGGCATGAAGTCATAGGTATAGCGCAGGATCAGGTTTTCGGATTCATCCCAAGTATATTCGGGTTGGTTTTCGGTGAGGAGTTGGGGGGCGATGTAACTGCCTTTTTCTTGTGGGATTTCGTAGCAGAGTTGAAACTTTTTCATTAGTTCCAATAAGCCGCTATGCATTCCTGTATATTCGTCTGCGCTCCAGATTTGGGCAAGTTCTTTGTTACTGAAGCGTCCATAGTTACGGATTACTTCGGAATTGTCGAGAACGGCGTAGGCAGCATCGGTTCCCCATTTGGGTTTGAGGATCACGGTTTGATAAAGGGGAGACATTTCATCGTCTTGGAAATGCAGACAGATGCCGAGGTCATGCAGATATTCGCTAAGTTGCAATGCGTTTTTACTCTCTTTAAAACCGTTGTCCTTGCAGATTTGCAGATATTCATTGAGGCTGATGTAGTTGCGCGGCTCGTTCTCTAGGGCATGGCGGACTTTGACCCATGTTTTGGGTAGGGTTTGACCGATGTGAGGGAGTTGACTGAGTTGATGTTGGGCTTCGCTCAGGATTTTATCTAAATCGCGGTTGGTGGCGAGATTGGTGGCAAAGACTGCTTTAAAACTGCCAAATTCTCCGCGCAATTGGTTGACATTAATTTCCCGTTGACGGTCTTGTTTTTCGTTTTTGATAATCAGGATCGGGCTGTTGTCGCTGAGGAGTTCGATGACGTTGAGCCAATAGTAAAAGTCGGTGTCTTCTTTGCGGGTGTCGGCAACGAGGAGATAGAGGGAGCGCTTGGTGAGGAAATATTGATGGGTGGAGTGATAGATTTCTTGTCCACCAAAGTCCCAGATATTGACATTGAATTGCTTGCGATCGGTGCGGGGAAATGACCAATGTAATACTTCGATGCCTTTGGTGCTGTCTTCTTCGCAGAGTTGATAATCGGGGTTAATGATTTTATTAGCAAGGGAAGTTTTGCCTGCTCCGCCTTCGCCGACAATTAGGAGTTTTGCTTCGTAGAGATAGTCTACGCCTTCCGCTTCTAGTTGTTGGAAGTATGTACGAATAGCTTCGATACCGTTTTCAACTACTTCTAAGGGTGGTTCTGCGATCGGGTTTCCACTTAAATCTAGATTGAATAACTTAATTAGCTGACAAATCGCTGCTGGCACTTTAGTTATTTGATTATTTCCTAAGTCAATGGATTGGAGATTGGTTAGATTGGAGATCGAGTCAGGAATGGCGCTGAGACTGTTGTCGCTAAGGTCAAGGGATTGAAGATTGGTTAGACTGGCGATCGAGTCAGGAATGGCGCTGAGACTGTTGCCTCCCAAGTCAAGGGATTGAAGATTGGTTAACCTTATAATAGAGTCAGGAATGGTGCTGAGACTGTTGCATCCAAGGTCAAGGGATTGGAGATTGATCAGGCTGGTGATCGAATCGGGAATGGTGCTGAGATTGTTGAATTTAAGAGAAAGGAATTGGAGATTGATTAGGCTGGCGATCAAATCAGGAATAGCGCTGAGTCTATTGTAAATAAGTATAAGGGACTGGAGATTAGTTAGACTAGAGATCGAGTTGGGAATAGCTATAAGACTGTTGGCGCTAAGGTTAAGGGATTGGAGATTGGTTAGTCTGGTGACCGAGTGGGGGAAAGCTCTGAGAATGTTGTCGCTAAGGTCAAGGGATTGGAGATTGTTTAAGCTGGCGATCGATTCGGGAATGGCGCTGAGTCTGTTGGATCTGAGGTCAAGGGATTGGAGATTGGTTAGTCTAGTGACCGAGTTGGGAAAGGTTTTGAGACGGTTGCCACTAAGATTAAGAGATTGGAGATTGGTTAGTCTAGTGACCGAGTTGGGAAAAGTTTTGAGACTGTTAGAGCTAAGGTCAAGGGATTGGAGATTGGTTAATTCTGCTAGTTCAGTAGGTAAAGTCTTGAGACGATTACCTAAAACAGTTCCTTCAGTAATAAAATCTGCATGAGACAAGCGATATCTTTCTTCAGTAATAAAGCGCGCATGAGAGAAGTGAATTGTTTTTTCAGTAATTTTTCCTAAAATCAATTTCTTTAAATTTTTGCAATTTCCGATCGCTGCTGGCAATACCTCAATCCCCTTCCCCGACAGATCGAGTTCTTCCCACTCCTCCCGCGCCGCCTGTTCAATAAGTTCTTCTAATTCCGATGGCAACATAATTTCAAGGAAAAAGTAAAAAGGTAAAAGGAGAAAATTGGATTAGGGTTGGGAGATTGAGATCCCCGACTTTTTCTACTCAAGCAAAAGGAATTTACAAATTCACAAAAAAGTCGGGGATCTGGGCTTTTAGGTAATTATCTATGATTTATTTGTTATTTGCAAAATCTTCTGCCATTTCCGCCATAAAAGGCGATAGGAAACAAGGAAAAAATTGGGATAGCCGAGAAGGGCAATCACGGGGGGATTGCCCCTACTTTAGAAACTACCAAGTAATGTCAGTATAAAGTAAAAATTGATGTTTAGAGAGTGACTATTTGATTGGTGTTCGCTGACTTTTCGGCAGCATTAGCAACTGCAAGGGAATGCAAAATACTCTCATGACTAGTGTAGAGTGGCGTACCTGTAAACAGATGCGAGAGAACATTTTCAGTATCCTTCTTAAATAAACCTCGCGTTGTTCCTGCATCAAGTTCCATTTCTCCATCTGCTGTAACTAATTTCCCCTTATCACCAGAAAAAATTAGCGCTCCTTGACTGCCCTGCAACTCCATAACTCGCTCTGGATGCCAAAAGTCTTCACCTTTACTATAGCTAACATCAGCCAGAACTCCATTCTCAAACTGAAGTTGAGCATTGCAGACACAGGAAGTAAAATGACGTGGTAGATGATCACCCCTATAGCGCAACTGACAAGATACAGCCCTCACCTTCCCAAAAAGAACAATTATTCGATTCAGTCGTGAAACTGCCGCAGTTAGAGGAAATCCAAACAAATCTGGCTTGTATGTCCATTTATCTGGGACAGGACGCTGTGGACTTTTGGTGGAATATCGAGCATAAAAAGGCTTACCAACTTTAGCTAGATGCTCCATTACTAATTGATGCACACCGCCCAATAGTTCAATATGTTCGACATGGAGCATCAAATTTTGTTGCTGGGCAAGTTTTACTAATTCCTCAGCTTCAGCCAGATTAAAAGAAAGAGGATATTCGACAATTACGTGCTTACCCGATCGCAGGGCTTGTCCCACTACCGCCCCATGATCGCGATTGACGTTACAGATCACTACTAGATCAATATCAGAACGCACAACTAGTTCTGACCAATATTGATACACATGGGGAATCGCAAATTCTTGGGCGATCGCCTGTGTTTTTTCGGGATTACCTGCGATCGCCACCACCGTAATACGTGGATCTTGACTGAATATTTCAGCGCGTAATTTGGCAACAAAGCCAGATCCAACAATACCAACTCGCAAAGGTTGATGAGAGATCGCGTAACTAGTCATGATTTGGAAGTTCTCTAATTATGTAAATACATTCTTACGCAGTAGCCCTGCACTCAAGTGCGGGCTAAAAGCTCAAACCCGTTGAAACGGGTTAATTAATAGTATTCTGTAGTCCAATTCAGTGGACTTGAGCTTTTAGCCAAGAACTTGAGTTTTTGGTTTATTTGCATAAGTCCTATACATAATAAAGGCGTCGCGATGCACCGCTTTTATTTTTTCACTTTATAAAAAAAGCGGCGTATTGCGCCGCCTTTTTTTACTTGAGGCGATGCAGTTTAGACGGTGGTAATAGTTTGCGTTCTGGGACAACTTTTTGCCTTGGCGATCGCACATAAAAGATTTTGCGTCCTGTCGTCTCATTTACCCAACGGGCAAAGCGACTCCACACTTTTTCAGATAGATATTTCTGAGCAACGATCGCTAGACCAATAACGACAGCGATCGGGAATACTGAATCAAAGGGATTTCCATCGCGGCTACCCACAAATAGCAGCACAACTGCGGAAATCAGTGCAGAGATCAGTAAAAATTGAAATTTAGACATATATTTCCTACAGTATTTCTATTAAATAAATCGCGCAAAGCGCCATTTACAGCAATTACCGACCAAACCAACCACAAGAGATTTTTCGCAACACTTTCAAAAAACCTCTTGGTTCTGGGTTGAGCGCAAAGCACTGTACCTAACGAGTTTTAAACGTTGTACCATCTTTAGCGATCGCTAGACATTTAGTTATAGCCGTAACACCTATTGATTGCCATGCTTGTTGCATAGCTTGGGCGACTGACTCTATTGTACCCATTGGGGCTAAAGAAAGTAGTGTTGGCCCCGCACCACTGATCACTGTGCCATAGGCTCCTGCGGCGATCGTGGCTCCCTGCACATCCGCCATACCTGTAATCAAACTTTGGCGATAGGGTTGATGCAGACGATCCTGTAGTCCAGCCTTGATCCAACTAGCATTTCCTGACTGAATCCCGTGCGTTAACAATGCCAAATGTGAAGCGTTAAAAACTGCGTCATGCATGGAAAATTGTTTTGGCAAAACCTTGCGTGCTTCGGCGGTCGATAACTCGAAGGCAGGTATGGCAACGGCGATCGCAATATCTTCATGCCATTGCAAATCACAAAATTCCCATCCCCCCACTTGATTGGAAGCCATCAGTTGACATCCGCCCAACATCGCAGGAGCCACATTATCAGGATGTCCTTCCATCTCGATCGCAAGATCTAATAAAGCCATGCGATCGAGGGGCGATCCTGCTAACAGATTTGCGCCAAAAATGCCGCCCACAATTGCTGTTGCGGAACTGCCCAAACCTCGCGACAGTGGGATGGCTGTATCTGTATGAAAGGCGATCGCTGGAATGGGGCGATCAATATGCTGATAAAACTTAGCTATGCTTTGATATACAAGGTTGGTTTCGTCTCGTTCCACCTTGTCTGCGCCTTCCCCCGATGCAGTGATGGTTAAACGATCAGCGAGGGAAAATTCAAAACGGTTATAGAGCGATAGGGCTGCCCCAAGGCAGTCAAATCCAGGACCAATATTAGCAGTGGTGGCGGGAACGGAAACTTCAAAAATGGTCATATTGAACAACTAGAATATGTGGAGCAGTTTTTTGTGGTTCGGCTTCGCCGAACCACAAAAAACTGCTCTTTATTTTAAGAATGCATCAATTTTAGTAGCTTCTTGCAAACTCCGCTTGATGCAATCACCTAAAGCCACACCGCCAATAAAGTTGGCACTGATATACAAGCCTTGAGATTTTTGTAATTCTTTTTCTACCGTCGCAAGGCGGTCTAAATGTCCAATCTCGTATTGAGGAATGGCTTTATCCCAAACATGGACTGCGATCGCCTTCGGTTCGGCTTTTGTATCAGGACGCAGGATGGTTTTCTTGAGATCTTGATGAACGGCAGCAATGATTTCAGGTTCTGATAGCTTAGCTAAAGCAGGATCGAGCGTGCCGCCGATAAAGTTTAATAACAGTTGCCAACCTTCAGGGGCGCGTCCTGCAAATAGACTGGATGACCAGATTGTGCCTAGAGTTCTCACGCCTTGAGTGCGGGGAATGAGATTGCCAAATCCTTTCATGTCATAGGCAAATTCGCTCTTAGGATATGCCATCACTACACAGGCTACAGTCGGATAAAAAATCTCGTTTAAGGCTTGGCTAGCTGCTGGTAGATAGTCTTGCAATAGCTTAGCAGTGACATAGGCGGGGGTACTGAGTACTACCGATCGCGATCGCACCGTTTCTTCACCCGTAGGCGTATCAAACTTAGAAATATAGATTTCGTCTTGCTTTTCTAGCGATCGCAAAGTCCATTGCTGCTTGACGGCTGTACCTTGATCTCGCAATTTCGTGGCGATCGCCTCAGGCAACATCTTAATCCCTTGCCGAAATGAACCCAATTCACCAGCTTTAACTTTAGGAATATTGGGATCACTCAGCTTTTGGGCTTTACGTTCCTTTGCCGAAAGAATCGCGCCTGCGAGCAAACCGTTATAGCTATTTTCTAACCGAAAGATTTTGGCAAAGGCTGCCTTGGCACTGAGTCGTTTAGGATCACCTGCGTATACACCTGAGATAAACGGTGCAACTAATCTTTCAACCGCTTGTTTACCTAGAAGGCGCGAAAAGAATTGATCAACGGATTCTTCGCCAGCCATTGCGGGACGCGCAAAGCCGATCGCACCTAAAGCCAGACGAATTTTGCCTCCCCAAGTCAAAATTTTGGAGGCGATCGCTGTCGGTGGACTCATGGGTAAAGCGTTTAACTTGCCATTGAGAAAGACAAAACGGGGCAATTTGCCATCAGCTAATACCAATTCGTCCTTTAGTCCCACCTGTACTGCTAAACGCAATAGCTCAGGCGCAGGCTGAAAACTATTTGGACCCTCTTCCCATTGATAACCTTCATCATTTTTAGCGCTGGTGATCGCACCGCCCACCCGATCCTGTGCTTCCGCAACCAAGACGCGATATTTTTTGGCGATCGCCAGTTCATGGGCGATCGTTAAGCCTGATATCCCTGCGCCAACGACAAGAACATCTAAGGGTTGATTGGTTGCAGAGGAAGGTGTTAGGGACATAACTAAAAGGACTTAAAGGCAGCAATTTTCAGTCTAGTACAACAAAGCTCCTATAGTTCGGTAAAAGCTTTATTTAGAATTGTGCAGCCGCCATAGGCGGCTTGTTTATACTGAGTGCTGAAATAAAGCGTTTAAATACACTTTGGCAGTACTGCGATAGCTATGGGATGCATTGTGGGATGTGCCGTGGCGATCGCTACCACCATTTTGCAACAAAAACAAAGACAAAGCAGCAGCAAATACACGATCCTGATCCCAGTCAGGATGTGACTCTAGGTAACTTTTGAGGGTTTCGTGCAATTCTTCAGGAATCTCTGCCAATATACTGACGGTCGTACTCATGCTGAAACCTCAACTCTTAAACAAGTTTGATAGAAGTGACGCAACCATTTTTCAGAGGTCGGGCTTTAATTGTGCGTGCAACTAGCTGTTCTTGTCAACGTAACGAAGTGTTAAGTATTGATGATAAATAAATGAAACCAGCTTGATAGAATCAGTATTTTAGGGTGATTTGATTTACATATCTTAATAGTTAAAGGGTCTTAAAAGTTTTCCCAAGTGAAATGCTCATTCTATTAACGAATCCTTAACCAGTAAGGCGGCAGTATTTTTATCGTCAAAAGCACCTGTGGAAAACTAACAGTTATCTGTGGAAAAAGTCGCGATATCTGTGGAAAAGTCTGTGGAAAACTTTTGGGGATCTAAGTTGAAAATTATTTTTTTCTTAATATTTATGGCGATTTATACATCAGCAAAAACCGACAATTTACGTTACTTTACGTTTTTTGCCGCTAATGACTCAGCCAATTTTCAGGAACAACGATTAATGTTGTGCCTTGTCGCCTCAGAATAATGACTTTTTGTTGAGCCGCGATCGCGATTTGTGGATTATCACATTTTGCTTTCCACGAACCGCCTTCATAATGGACTCTTCCCGTTTCTCCAGCGGGGATTTCCGTAAGCGTAACCCCTTCACTCGCCTCTTTCAGTTGGTGTGAATCCTTGGGAATAAATCGTCGTGAAGCCACTGCTAACATTGCTGAGATCAGCATCCAAGCAAGGATTTGCAAGGCAGGAATCGGCAAAATCAGCGCGATCAAACCTACTAGTAACGCAGCTAAGCCCATTGCCCCAGCAATCAAAAAGGTTGGCAATGGCACTAGCAACTCAATAATGCAAAGGGCAATACCGATCAGTAGCCAGACTTGACTAGGTAGTAAATTCATTGCACACCTGATTTATCAGAATTATCCCAAAACACAGTTTTTTTAGCGCAAATTCGTTGCGCCACAAAAACTGTTCTTTATTTTACTTTCTTCCTACCACAGGAATTAGTAATGCGTAGCTTCACCGCGCGCTACTAATTCTTAACTGTAGCCTCTGTCTCAGGGGCTATTTCTGATTTAACAATCGTGCTACTGGGTTTGGGGCTATTGATTTTGATTTTTTGAGAGTCCAGTTCTTTTTCGCGTTTGAAGCGAGCATCTTCTGGCGCAGATTTAATCACTTTATTGCGAGCGACTTCTACCGTTTCTGGTAATTTAGGGTGATCGCCTGCTGTCGGTTCGCTAGGACGTGAATTAGTTGCCGTTGGTGCAATTGAGTCCAAATTTGGCGCATTGGATAGCAACCCACCTAAACCATTAATCAAGTTGCGAATATTACTACGCAGTTTCGGATCTCCTGTCAGTTCATCGAGATCAGCGGTAATTTTCTTGGCATTGGCAAAAGTCGCCCTAGCCGAGTCTAGAGTTTCGCGTAACGCTGTGATGGTAGCAGGATCGTTTAGTTCACCCGATACTTTGCGGAGGTTCGCCGAGGTTTCAGCAGCATTTTCAGCTAGCTGCTGTAAATTGGCGATCATCTTGCCATCATTTAATAAAGGTTTGGCACTGGCTAGCAGCGATTGTGCTTCTTTGGAAGTAGCCGCAATCCCATCAAGGGTTTGGGCTAGTTTTTCGCGATTAACCTCAATCAAGTCTTGGGCGCTATTTGCCACATTGCCCACCTTAGTCGCCGCACCACTAATTGCGTCGGCTGTGTCGCCAAACTTAGTAAGTTGATTTTCAAAATTGCCAACTAATCGATTCGCTGAATCTGTCAGTTTTTGGATGCTTTTAGCTGTTGTTTTAGCCGCAATTAAGGATTCATTGAGGTTATCGACGAGATTTTGATCATTGATTTTGCGTAAGGCTGCACTCGAATCCTTAAGTAAAGCAATGAAGCTCACACCACGCACACCGTCAATCTGCCCACCCTGACAAATAATCAAATCAGCATTGCAATCCTTAGCGATCGGATTCATCTGTGGATCAATGGCTACTTTATCTTGAGGCGGAAAAATATCAATATTGGTATTGCCCAGAAAACCACTTTGGTTAGTCTCAGCAACCGATTGCTTAGGAATAATCAATTTAGGATTTTCAATACTTACTTGCACATCAACGCCTTCAGTTTGAGCGGTCAGAGCTGTTACCCGTCCCACTTCCACACCACGAAATCGAACCACTGAGCCAGTATTTAATCCACTTGCATCAGCTATTTTGATCGTAAACGTAAACTTAGAACTACTGAGTTGCAACCCGCGCAACCATAGCAATGCGCCCCCAAGCGCCACTACTCCACCAATGATAAATAAGCCAAGCGCACCGTCGCGTAATGTTTTTCGCTGCACGAGCCTTATACCTCCCTAGTCAAAAGTTGAATTGGACCTTCAGTACTGCCACTAAAAAATTGTCTGACATACGGATTGTCGGCAGTATCAATTGTACTCACGTTTCCTGCATAGCGCACCGATCCACGATAAAGAACGATCAAGCGATCGGCTGTACGGCGGATCGTGCTGTCTTGGTGAGTAACGACAATATAGCTATCACAGACCTGTTGCTCTCGGAGCGATCGCATTAGGTCTTCGATAATGGTCGAAGCCACAGGGTCAAGTCCTGCGGTTGGTTCATCATAGAGCAGCACTTTTTTGGTTTGCGTTTTGGCGGTGGGGTCATCCATAATCGCACGGGCAAAACTCACCCGTTTTCTCATCCCGCCTGACAGTTGGCTCGGATAGCGATCACTAATGTTATCTAAACCCACCATGGCAAGCTTATGTTCGACCAGTCGATAAATCTCGCGGCGTGACAAGCGGGAATGCTCAAATAACGAGAATCCCACATTTTCGGCAACCGTAAGCGAGTCAAAGAGGGCGGCATTTTGAAATACCATCCCAATACTTAAGCCGTAACCTCCTTCTTGGATATCATCTTCAGATGAAACAAGGTTGCCATTGATGTATAACTCACCTTGGTCAGGGGCAAGTAGTCCGCAAATAATGCGTAAGATTGTCGATTTACCAGTACCAGAGGGGCCAATGATGGCGATCGCTTCACCTGTATGCACAGTGAGATCAACACCATTTAATACGGCATTAGATCCAAAACTTTTATGAATATCACGCAGTTCTAGCAAGGGTGTGACCACATTGCTACTATTTTTGATCAGAGATCGGACTGGCTCCATCGACATGTATTTCTGATTGAAAAAATCGCTCTACCAAAAACTAACATTTTTTCAGAAACTTTTCCTAAAAAAACTCTAAATCAGCAATTTGCATTACAAAGCCCAAAGACAAAAAATCTAAACGTGGCAAAATCTCTCTATACATTTCCATACAACAGTCTTACCTACTAAACAAGTGATCGTCTAAGTTGCGATCACTGCTTTTTGAAATGTGTCTGCAATCTTTCATAAGGGCTAAAGCATGATCCACAAACTCACCTTTTTTTAGATGTACTCCTTATAATTTGGTCTGAGATTAGCGATTATTCACATTAGAATCTACAAAAGTCTTTATCAGTAAATGGACAAGTTTTATTAGCTATTGGGTTACCTCTAAATGAAACAACTTTTAAATTTATTAAAGATTGTAACGTCATAATATCTGTAATCTGATTATATTTTAGAAAGAGTTTTTCAAGTTTTGTCAGAAACCTTAAAGGGCTTATATTAGAGATTTGATTGCGATTGGCACTTAGCGCAATTAAATCTGTCATATTTCTTAGAGAACTGATATCAGTAATACGGTTACCAGTAAGTCCAAGAATAGTTAATTTTGTCAGACTTCCTAGTGGCTTAATATCTGTGATCAGGTTGTCAGAAAGATAAAGATCAGTTAATTTTGTCAGTGATTGCAGTGGAGTAGTATCGTAAATCCTATTTTTATCTAAATTAAGATTATTTAAATTTAAGAGAGAACTCAATGGATTAATGTCTGAGATCTGATTGTGATTAAGTTCAAGAGTTTTTAAATTTGTTAGGTATTGCAAATCTGCAATGTTAGAAATTTTGTTTTTAGGTAGGGATAGAACTTCTATACTAGGTAGCAATTTGATTGGACTCAAATTTTGGATCCCTACGGCTCTAATTTCCAGTCGTTTGGAACGCATGATATTTGTCTCTGCTTGAGAACAACTAGATGTTTGAGCATATTTTAGTATGCTTTCAATCGTAAGTTTCACCTCTGGGGACAAATTGTTTCTTTCCTGGCAAAGATCGACAAAACTGATAGCTAAAGCCGATGATGATATCGCAAAATAGTTGAAGCCACTAAAAAGAATAAATTTGGCAATTGATTTAATCATAGTTTGCTATATATGAATTAACTTTTACTGAATTTACCAAGGATTACCAGCTAAAGCAAATGATGCCCAGTACATAGGATGATTATAATTGCTTGTTAGCATAGCAATTTGTGCTGTTTGTAAAGCCTTTGTCTTTGGCAAGCCATTCCCAAGTAGTTGTTGGTAAAAGCCTGTCATGACTGGCACTGTGCCATCATCGCTTACATCCCAATAAGAAGCGATCGTTGACTTGACTCCAGCAACCAATGCTGCTCCAGCCATTCCATAACTAAAATTATCATCTAGGAATGTCTGACATGCGCTAAATACGAGTAGATCTTTATTACTCAATCCTTTCAACTGTCGAAGTTCTGATGCAGATATTTCATTGGACTCTTTACTAGAGTTAATTGTTCCCAAAACAACAGCATTTTTTCGTCCATGAGTGGCAAGATGAATTATGGGTGCATCATTTTTAGATATTAATGTTTGGAAGTTTTCTTTAGAGAATTGACTGTTCAAATAAATTGGACTGTGTCTAACATTAGGGGAAGTTTGCAACTCAATCTGAGCAATATTCTCAAGCTCTGCTCTAGTACCCGGCAAAGCTGACCAAGATGTTGGTATTTGATCTTTTACAAATCCAAACGATGTAGCACCCATTTTTAGAACATTAGCGCTTTTAAGAGAGGTATATTTATCTTTTTCAATAACTTGAAAGCTGGGAGTAACAGAACTGCTGAAGTCCTGCACTAAATGCCTGCCAGTCGTCTGAGTCTGCTTGTCGTATAAAGCAGCTAAAGGTATAGTGCGAAATAGACTGTCATTTGAGAAGATTAAATTATTGACCTGATATGGAGATAAAGCATCTTTAATCGGTCTGAAGATCAAATCATATAAACGTGAGGCCGAATCTTTGTAATCTTCACTACTAAAATCTTGTAAATCGGTCTTAAAGTCAGTAGCAGTATCTTTTACAGTAAGACCTTGATATTGACCGTTAATTAATGGAATAGTTCTGTAGATAACATCGCTTGTTGAAGTGACAGCAAACAGATGTAGACTTGTACCTGACGGGTTATTTAGCGTTGTGCCTGACAAAAAGGTATAAATCATCGCTGACTTTGAGCCTGTGGCAGTATCACCAGCATTCAAGAAATTCTTGATTGGATTTACAGAATTTAGCTGTGGCACTGTGGGACTAGTATTGCCTTGACTCTGATAGAACTCAATTGTTCGCAAATTGTCCAGAGCAACGATTGCCTGCTCATACTTTCCTAAATTAATTAAGTTTTGAACTTTATTTGAATCAACAGGAGCAAAACTGTTAGTCGTAGTTGGAGTTTCAGCAGGAATGGTTCTAGGTTTTGAGAGACTCGACGCAGGAATATCTGGAGTCAAAATTCTGATATTGCCATCAACATAGGTTCCCGTGACGATAGTTGTAGTGAGCAGACTATTCTCAACACCATTCGCATCCTTCCCACCACCGATCGCACCCTTAGTCCCATTGTAAGTAGCATCACCCACTGCAAAGAAAGTACCAGTCGATCCAGACTTGCGGTTAATTGTAATTCCGCCATTTTTAGTTGCACCAGCAGAATAGATACTATAATCAGTGCCATTCTGTGAAAGCGAATTAACAATTTTGATTGACTCACCACCCGCATCAATCGTGACATTACCAGCCGCGCCATTTTGAGATGAAGTAGTGATACTCCCTGACTCAATATTGCCAGATGTTGAAGTTAGTTTGACAACACCACCATTCCCAACTATATCTCCACCCATTCTCGAATTAGCAACAATATCACCCACCTTAATATCCTCTACGGATTTAAGAGTGACATTGCCAGCTTTACCGTTATTAGCATAGGTTGAGATTTGCTTACCATTAGTATCAATCTTGCCTGTCTCACTTGTAAGTTTAATCGAACCACCCACACCTCCTGCATAAGATTCAGCATATATATCATTCGTGACAATATCACCATACGCACTCAGAATTACTGATCCTCCATTTCCATTCGCTCCAATGGCACTGATATATATACTGTTATCAGGAATAACCGTATTATTTGTGGTGTTGATTTTTCCTTGAGTGCTTACTAGTGTGATATTGCCTGCTTTTCCATATGAAGTAGAGCGAATACCTAACGTTTGTATATCTCCATTGGCAGATAGGTTAATATTGCCCCCATTTTCATTGCCAGAAGCATTCAATATCCCTATTTCAATGAAAGTACCCGCTTTAACGATGATATTCCCAGCATCATAAATAGAACCAGAAGCACCAGCAGAAGAAAGTCCAGCTTTATCAAAATTGATTTCACGTTGGCTCGTTAGTCTACTCCCTTCCCGCTATAAGATCAGTGAATTAATGAAAAGATAAAATCCAGTGTTTTTCGTAATTGTATTTTTGAGAGAAATTGACTGGATTCAAAAAACTGCTCTAGCTGATTAGT
>NZ_NDHW01000081.1 GCF_002251945.1 Pseudanabaena sp. SR411 | reverse complement strand
GCAAATATATTTCAGAAGATTTMGCTTCAAAGCCTCTGAAACCCTTTTAGGGATTGAAACGGGTCTAAGCCTATGGTAGCGACTAAGATGAAGGTGCTTCAAAGCCTCTGAAACCCTTTTAGGGATTGAAACACTGTTTCGGCTCTGGATAAGTTGAAGGCTAAGGGCTTCAAAGCCTCTGAAACCCTTTTAGGGATTGAAACGCAAGGCTTATAATCTGCGCGAAAATGCGGGTAAGCTTCAAAGCCTCTGAAACCCTTTTAGGGATTGAAACTCAACTCAAGGATCGTCGGCAAATGCTCAGTATTTGCTTCAAAGCCTCTGAAACCCTTTTAGGGATTGAAACATAGGAACCAAGATAATCGGCTCTAAGCCTATGGTGCTTCAAAGCCTCTGAAACCCTTTTAGGGATTGAAACCAAATCAAGGCTATAGGAAGGAGTTGTTTTTGGGGCTTCAAAGCCTCTGAAACCCTTTTAGGGATTGAAACTCCCTAATACCGTAAGTATCGTAGAAGACCTCAAAGCTTCAAAGCCTCTGAAACCCTTTTAGGGATTGAAACTAATCATCCTTCATGTACTCTGCGAACTTCACAGCGCTTCAAAGCCTCTGAAACCCTTTTAGGGATTGAAACGCGATCGAAACCCCATTAACAACAAGATCAACAGGCTTCAAAGCCTCTGAAACCCTTTTAGGGATTGAAACAACTTTTCTACACTTGGCAGATAGTCTGCGGCGATCGGCTTCAAAGCCTCTGAAACCCTTTTAGGGATTGAAACGCAATCAAGCGCTGATTTTTCGCCAACTACGATCCGCTTCAAAGCCTCTGAAACCCTTTTAGGGATTGAAACCCTACAACTTGCAAACTAGCCTTAACTGTTGGCGGCGCGGGCTTCAAAGCCTCTGAAACCCTTTTAGGGATTGAAACATAAATTTCGTTAAATATTCAAAAAATTATGATTAGCTTCAAAGCCTCTGAAACCCTTTTAGGGATTGAAACGCAGTGTTGGCTCAGAAACGAGCGAACGAACTCCATGCTTCAAAGCCTCTGAAACCCTTTTAGGGATTGAAACGTATTGTTGAGCTTGAAAACGAGGTGCGATCGCTGCTTCAAAGCCTCTGAAACCCTTTTAGGGATTGAAACTTGACGCAAGAGAGCGAAATTGTTGAACTCACAGAGGCTTCAAAGCCTCTGAAACCCTTTTAGGGATTGAAACCCATATCTGCAAAGAAATTCTCAAACGATTCAAGCGCTTCAAAGCCTCTGAAACCCTTTTAGGGATTGAAACGTAGATTCTGGGTTCCCTGTTGCGGAATGCGATCGGCTTCAAAGCCTCTGAAACCCTTTTAGGGATTGAAACCAGTCATTTCCTTAATCCGTCCCTTAATTTCTTAACGCTTCAAAGCCTCTGAAACCCTTTTAGGGATTGAAACAAGAAATCAGCGATACTTTGCACTCCTTTTCTAAGGCTTCAAAGCCTCTGAAACCCTTTTAGGGATTGAAACTTCGGGATATAAACCTTGATGATTGTCGTGTCTTTGGGCTTCAAAGCCTCTGAAACCCTTTTAGGGATTGAAACAGCCGCCTTCGCCTCTGGCTGTGGTGAGAGCAACGATAGCTTCAAAGCCTCTGAAACCCTTTTAGGGATTGAAACAGTATAATGCTCTATACAATAATCGTGGGTTTCTTGCTTCAAAGCCTCTGAAACCCTTTTAGGGATTGAAACAGAGAGATCAATATAACTGCCTGTCATCTCAAGTCTGCTTCAAAGCCTCTGAAACCCTTTTAGGGATTGAAACCAATGACGAGATCAACATTAAAGAGCTATTCAAGGCTTCAAAGCCTCTGAAACCCTTTTAGGGATTGAAACAGGTGATATGTATCATCACGCTATTGACACAGAATGCTTCAAAGCCTCTGAAACCCTTTTAGGGATTGAAACTAGGAGATGCAGAGAAAGCATTCTTATATACTTGCAAGCTTCAAAGCCTCTGAAACCCTTTTAGGGATTGAAACTGTTTGCAAGCGTAGTTACATCCTTGCTTTCTATGCTTCAAAGCCTCTGAAACCCTTTTAGGGATTGAAACCTGGCAAATTAGACTCATACAGGTTCGTATCCTGTGCTTCAAAGCCTCTGAAACCCTTTTAGGGATTGAAACATGCAAAGGGAAGGATTGGCGCAAAGCCCTAATAAGGTTTCAAAGCCTCTGAAACCCTTTTAGGGATTGAAACATCGCAAAGACCCAAAAGTATAGAACAAACTAAAAGCTTCAAAGCCTCTGAAACCCTTTTAGGGATTGAAACTGCTGTAACCATGTACAAAATCAGAACAAACAGAGGCTTCAAAGCCTCTGAAACCCTTTTAGGGATTGAAACCTCAAGAGGTACTAGCTCAGCCATCCTACAACGAACTTCAAAGCCTCTGAAACCCTTTTAGGGATTGAAACTGTCCATCCTGCTTTCTCTATCACTTGAAGATTAAGCTTCAAAGCCTCTGAAACCCTTTTAGGGATTGAAACTAATTATTGCATTATATGGATTTAAGGCACTAACCTGCTTCAAAGCCTCTGAAACCCTTTTAGGGATTGAAACTAGTGTCCTGTATAGAAAGTTGTAAGTAACCTCAGGCTTCAAAGCCTCTGAAACCCTTTTAGGGATTGAAACTTATCTTTCTTCAACGCCTTGCAAATCTGAGTTAGCTTCAAAGCCTCTGAAACCCTTTTAGGGATTGAAACAGAATTTCCGAAGTCAATTTATGACTATGTAAAAAGCTTCAAAGCCTCTGAAACCCTTTTAGGGATTGAAACCACTCAACCGCAGCAAGATCGATTCATTAAAGGAAGCTTCAAAGCCTCTGAAACCCTTTTAGGGATTGAAACATATCCAAATTCTAGTAGTTAATAAAAAAGCGATCGCCGCTTCAAAGCCTCTGAAACCCTTTTAGGGATTGAAACTTTTTCTTATCCTCTATTCGAGTGCCACGATCACGCTTCAAAGCCTCTGAAACCCTTTTAGGGATTGAAACATTGCCAAACATAGCTAAGTGTAGAGTGTCACCATGCTTCAAAGCCTCTGAAACCCTTTTAGGGATTGAAACATGTTTTACCTTGCAAAAGTAAGGTAGAAAACTCTCAAGCTTCAAAGCCTCTGAAACCCTTTTAGGGATTGAAACTTTAATGTAGCCACAGGAGAGCAAGAAATAGTTGAGCTTCAAAGCCTCTGAAACCCTTTTAGGGATTGAAACAACATCAATAGTAAGTCTGCTCATAAACCACCAGCTTCAAAGCCTCTGAAACCCTTTTAGGGATTGAAACCACTG
>NZ_NDHW01000080.1 GCF_002251945.1 Pseudanabaena sp. SR411 | reverse complement strand
CTGCTGCTATATCCCATGTTTGACTCCTTTTTCTACTCTTCCTAAGATACCAAATGGGTTCTATAACTAAAGCTGTAGAGTACTTTAGCCCTAATATTGCAGCGAGTTGATGGGGCATCATATTACTATTTGCCATACTAAAGTGCTTGTTAAGTAGCAACTTTTGTGAAGTATCTAACTTTATAGAATCGTCAAAAGTAATCAGAGTCATCTTTTTCTCCCAACTCAATCTCATTTATCAAAAATCCTAATATTCCAGCACTACCTCCATATTCTTTATAGCAAAGTAAATGTACTAGAGCATCTGGGCTTTCTGATTCAGGCTTGGCTCCAAAATAATAATGCGCTCTAAACACACTTTCATTGTTAATTTTATCTTGAAAAATATTATTCAGTCTATCCAGCTTAAATTCATAGGATTTTGTCCCCCATTCATGTATAAGTGTTCTCAAGATAGCATTTTCTTCATTAAAGAACTTAGGTGATTCCTCTGTCATATCTACTCCTAAAGAGTCAATTCTTTAGCTTTAGTTCTCTTTCTTGGCTATTTCCTAATAGACAGTCAAAGTGTTACTCTCTTCCTCTTTATCTACTACTTTCCGATTAGTCTCTTTTTCAGCAAGCCATAATTAAGCGCAAAGCGCTGTAAGAGTGATCATGGCAATCAAGAAGTCTTTGAAGATGAGCTAAAAAATGGCGATCACATTAGAGCTACTAAGGATCACAAGTTTATGACTACTGATGGTGAGATGAACAGCGCTCAATGAGATTTTTGAAAAGGGATTAGACTTGGCTGTAGCAAAACAAACTTAAAATTTGCTAAAAAGAGATCGCCTAAATCTATTATTTTGAATTATCAAGGTGATCGCACAAATAGTCTCTACAAATGGTGATCGCTAATTTATTAAGGCATCGCACCTAGCAACCACTTTAAAATTATTCCAAATCAGCAAGATAAAGTTAAAATAGCACATAAAATTTCAGTGTAAAAATAAGTAGTATTGAGGCAAAATCATAATCTCATGAAGAAATATTTTTGGGTCTTTCCATTACTAATTACAGGTTTTTTCTTAGCATTATGGATTACACCTTGGACAAGTCAAATTACTAACAATTATGCGAACCTCCAAAATGGGAAAGAGAAATTTGAAGCATCACTAGAAATTAGTAAGGCAATTATTGGTGGGGTTGGAACATCAGCAACAATTGTAGGTGGAGTTTTTCTATTCCTAAATTTTAGGATAGCCAATCGAAATCTTGAGATAGCAAACAAAAATCTTGAGCAAGCAAAAAGAAAAAATGATTTGGATGAAGAAAAATCTAGAAAAGATGTCAAAATAGCTGAATCACGGCTTATTACTGACCGTTTTAGTAAAGCTACAGAGCAATTAGCCAGCAATAGCCTACATACTCGATTAGGAGCTATTTATTCTCTAGAAGGAATCGCCAAAGAGGATAAGCAATATTATTGGATAGTCATTGAGATTCTGAGTGCTTTTATTCGGAGAGAAGAAGATGTTAATATATTGAAATCTCAAGAAGAGAAAATCTCTAAAACTCCTGAAGATATTCAGGCAGCACTTACAGTTATTATTCGTCGAGATATGCAATCGGAAATAGAACAAAAGACAATTAATTTGTCTGGAGCTATTCTTAATGACGTAGATCTTAGTGGAAAAAGACTTGAGAATATAAATCTTAGTAGATCCGTTTTACATAAAGTTGAGTTTTTTGGAGCTAAGCTTGTTAACGTTAAGTTTATAGAAGCAGAGCTTTTTAATACTAGCTTTCAAAAAGCAACTATTGATGACTCATCTTTTAAAGCAGCACATCTTACTTTAGTAAGTTTTGTGTCAACAAGAGTCAACAAAACTACTTTCGAGCAATCTATCTTAGCAGAAATTATGGCTAATAAAAACACTTATTTTGATGCTGATGGGTTATCTCCAAAGATGAAACAAGATTTGCAAAATAGGGGAGCTACAATTTGTAATTCTTTTGAAGAAAGTATAGAGAGTTACTTTAACAAATTAAGGCATGATCATATTTCAGATATTGGTTGAAATTGATTTTTTATTCCTTTTGAATAGTAATAACCTGTGAACTCAATTTTGCAAATGCTTCATTGTAACTTCGAGCAGTAATATTAAACTGCTTCCGAATTGCTGGAAGCCCGATCATTTTAAGTTCTGACTCTGTAAATCGAGTAGTTTGATTATCACTTAATTCATCAGCTTCATCATCAACCAACTTATCATCTATTTCAATATCTGGATTGCTAGAAAAAGAATCTAAACCTAGTTTCTGATCAAATTCTGCAAATTCACTTTCATCAATAACAATTGCTACCGTTTCACCAATTTGATTGAGGCGCAGATCGAAACTTGCTAATTCCTTTGCCTCTTCCATCGACTTCTTCTCTTCAGGAGAAAAATAAATTTGATCACCATGTTTGCGAACATTCTCTTCAGCAATCGCATAACGCTGATTAAACTCAGCTAAAGCTTGAGCTTTCTGATGTCTGGCGTTGTATACTGGAGTCTAGACTAAGTTGATTAAGAAAATCAGAAAAAGAGCAGGAAGAAGCAACCCAGAGAATGGAGAACTGAGCAAATCCAAGAGAATGA
>NZ_NDHW01000079.1 GCF_002251945.1 Pseudanabaena sp. SR411 | reverse complement strand
TTTGTCCCCTTAGACGTAGCCATTTCAACCACCAGAACCCCTTACTCATACCGATATCAAAGTCAGTTCGGCGGGATACAAATCTCTGGTAGAGTCAGACATTAGGATTGCGTCTGCTCGGGAATAGGTCGTTTTTCTAGGCTCTATTTCGTCTTAGGGACTCCCTGTTAGCGCCAGTGTCATCTGCAATTGATGTCTGATTGCGCCCTGTTCCCAGCTTCGACCTCCCGTAACCGAGTCGGGTTATCGTGGGCAGATAAGGAGTCAGTCTTGAGTTTAGACGGAAGGGCTTGCACCTTCATCGTCTGGACAGTTAAGCTAGTCTTGGGAGACTTGGCTCTGATGGTTATGTACGGACTGATTACCGTGATTCACCATCAAACGAATCGCACTACTTCTTTCCTTACAGGTGTGCGGCGGAGCCGCACATCTTATCGCAAAGGTTAGAAAAGGAGAGCTTCGCGCCCCTTTTCTAACCTTTGCGATAAGATGGAAAAAACAAATTGGATTTTCACATGACACGAATTTGTATTCTTGGTGGTGGTTTTGGCGGTTTGTATACTGCGCTTAATCTATCTCGTTTACCTTGGGCGGTCATGCCTGAAATTATCCTGATCGATAAAAGCGATCGCTTCTTATTTACGCCATTTCTCTATGAGCTAGTCACAGGAGAAATGCAGGAATGGGAGGTTGCCCCAACTTTTACCGAATTGCTTGCCGATACTGGTATTCAATTTGTGCAGGGTTTAGTTACTAGTATTGATCTTGAAACTAAGCAAGTAGAAGTTAATATTGGTCAGCGTAGTGTTTTGACCTATGATCGCCTTGTATTAGCGATCGGTGGAGAAACTCCGATGAACCTTGTCGATGGTGCGGCGGAATATGCTATTCCATTCCGCAATCTCAATGACTTCTATCGCCTTAACAGCAAATTAGAACTATTAGAAGCATCCAATCGAGACAAAATTCGCGTCTGCATCGCAGGTGGAGGCAGTAGTGGTGTAGAACTTGCCTGTAAAATTGCCGATCGCCTTAAAGAACGTGGTCGCGTTCGTCTAGTTGATCGCAATAACAAAATTTTAAGTAACTCCACAGACGCAAATCGTAAAATTGCGGAACTTGCCCTCTCGCAACGTGGTGTCTGGACTGATCTCAATACGCGAGTTTTACAGGTAAATGATGGTGAAGTTACCCTCGACTATAGCGATGGAAGTGATACTTTACCCGTTGACATTGTGATGTGGACAGTGGGCAGCACCTTCTCGAAAATGCTCCAAAATCTACCACTTGAGCATGGTCGGCAAGGAGCGATCGCCTCGGAGCCAACCTTACAAGTTAAGGGATATCCTGATGTATTTGCGATCGGTGACTTAGCAAGTTGCTTTGACTCGAATTCTAGTCTTGTCCCTGCTACTGCACAGGTAGCTTTCCAGCAGTCCCAATATTGTGCTTGGAATATTTGGGCAAGTCTGAATCAAAAAGCACTGGTTCCCTTTAGCTATATTCCCCTCGGGGAGTTTATTAGTTTAGGGATTGATGGCGCAACTGCTTCCATTTTTGGCAAGTTCAGTATTGATGGATTGCCCGCCCATGTGATGCGGCGATTAGCATATTTATTGAGAATGCCTACCCTACAGCATCAATGGAAGCTTGGCTCGCACTGGTTGACTAAGCCTTTGATTGAGATGTTCAGAAAATCCGTAAATTAATCAGGTTATTCTTGCTGCTAAGCGGGAAGAATAACCTGATTAATTAGCGATCGCCTACATAGAAAACCTATGAATGATTCTTCATCGAATTCCCCACAAGCAGCATCTTGGCTTGATCACATTGGCAACTGGAATCCCCAATTATTGCGAGAGATTCGGGGCAAGCTGAAATTGCGTAATCTGATCGTGGCGATCGGCTTATCGTTACTGTTTCAGGTCTTGTTGCTTTTGTTCTATAGCCAACGCATACCTAATGAAGAGTGTTATGCCCAAATCCGTGGTTTTGGTTGTGCCGCTTCTTGGCAAGATTGGTGGTTAGAGCAGTTTCGGGTGATTACTTGGACTGAGCCGTTTGTTTTATTTTTGGCAGGGGTTTATAGCCTCGTAGCTGACCTCTCATTAGAAGATTACAAAGGCACGCTTAACTTTATTCGCATTAGTCCGCGATCAAGCATCAATATTCTCATGGGCAAGATCATGGGTGTGCCTTTGCTAGCCTATATCAGCATCGGACTATCGATCCCCTATCACTTGACTGCGGCGATCGGCGCAAATGTCCCGATCGCCTTTTTATGCAGCTTTTACATATTGATCATCGGAACAGCATTTTTGTTATTTAGTGCTGCTCTGTTGCTTGCCCTACTAAGTGGTTGGCAAGCTAAATTTGGCGGACAAGTATCCGCAGGTGCTTTGTTATTTTCATTTATTACCTTTATCTGGATTGCCCCGTCCTTTATGTGGTGGAATATCTTCACAACATGGAGCTCCTTTAGCAAAGTCTTAGTAGGCGGACGGATCGACCCGATCCAAGCTGAATGGTGGTATTTGCCAATTACATCGAATATTTGGACTTCACATATTTTTACAATTAGCAACTTAGCAATTTTGAGCTTTGCGATTTGGCGAATCTTAGAACGCCGCTTTCACAATCCCAACGCCACTTTGGTTAGCAAAGCTCAAAGCTATGTCGCCACTACCTATCTAGAGATCTTGATGCTCGGCTTTTGTGTGCAGACAGGTTTTGCCGATAAGGGCTTGTATGGAGAATTTCAGTTCATTCTGTTACTGATTATTTACTTTCCCAATTGTTTTTTGCTTTTTATTACAATTACCGCTTTAACACCACACAGACAATCTCTCTTAGATTGGGTAAGGTTTGGAGCCTTATCGACGACCGAGGAGCATCCGACTGGATTTGGCTATATTCTGCGGGATTTGATTTGGTCAGACAAAAGCCCAACCCCGATCGCGATCGCCCTAAATCTTGTATTTACGCAAGTCCCTATTTTAATTTGGGTCAACACTTGGAATGACTCAGCCCAGCGAGATAAAGCGATGGTGGTATTAGCCTCTTTTACGCTCACCATGTTTTTGTTTGCCCTAATCGCCCAGTTGGTTTTGTTTTTGAAAACACGCAACCCTTCAGCATGGATGACAGGGATAATTTCTGCGCTAATTTTTCTACCAATTTTGATTATGGCTAGTCTATCGATTAGTCCCGATCGCTATGCTGGATTATGGCTATTTTTTGGATATCCTTGGTTTGTTGTGTCAAACATCAAACTTTCCGATATTATTTTGGCATTCGCGGGACAAATTTCTGTAATAATTGCGCTGACATTACAACTCATTTATCAGCTACAACGCGCTAAAATGCGAGAGACTTAGTGACACCTTAGTAGACGTTTGAACACAACATGGCACAGTCAACCACTGCTAAACAGTTTGCCACCTCAACGGGTACAGTCCCCGATGTGGAGCTACAGCGAGTATTTAAAATGTTCGGGACAAATACCGTTGTCCAAGGTGTCGATCTGCAAGTCCAGCGAGGTGAGCTTTTTAGCATTTTGGGCCCATCAGGTTGTGGCAAAACAACTTTACTAAGGCTAGTTGCAGGCTTTGAAGAGCCATCAGCAGGTGAAGTGCTGATTCAAGGCAATCCAATGACCTATATTCCCGCCTATCAGCGACCTGTAAATACGGTTTTCCAAAGCTATGCTCTTTTCGGTCATATGACCATTTTTGATAATGTTGCGTTCGGCTTGTCAGTCAAAGGTGTGCCTAAGCCAGAAATTCAGCAAAGGGCTAAGGATGCACTCAAGCAAGTCCGACTTGATCACATGAGCGATCGCTATCCTAGTCAAATATCAGGTGGTCAGCAGCAACGGGTTGCCCTCGCACGCGCCCTCGTCAATCGCCCCAAAGTGATTCTGTTAGATGAGCCATTAGCAGCACTCGATTTTAAACTCCGCAAAGAAATGCAGGTGGAGTTATCCAACTTGCAGTATGAGCTGGGGATTTCCTTCATTATGGTCACCCACGATCAAGGCGAAGCTCTAGCAATTTCTTCACGAATTGCGGTCATGAACCAAGGTCGAATCGAGCAAATTGGTACACCATCAGAAGTTTATGATCGCCCTTCTTCAGCATTTGTCGCTGATTTTGTGGGCGAAACAAATTTGTTTGAATGTCGAGTGATCGAGCAGGATGGCGCATTTGTCGAGTTGCGATCTTCCACAGGTTTAGCGATCGTGGCGGCAAAACCTAAGCATTGGTTGCCGATTCCCGAAGCAGTGGTCAGTGTGCGTCCCGAAAAAATCAAGCTTTCCACCGAATATCCCAACCAGCCCTACAACACCTATCGCGGTATTCTCAATAATGTGTTGTATCTAGGCGATCACTCTCAGTTTGTCGTGGATCTACATGCTAGCGAAAATGTGCCGCCCGTCAGAGTCATGCTAGTACGTTCTAATCACCAAGGCGAAAAGACTCCTCCCTTTGATAGTCAGGTCTATGTTTCATGGATGCCTGAAGATTGTGTTGCTCTTCCCAAAACTACAGTCGCGACCTAAATTTTCACCTAAATTTCTATTATGCATATCTCTCGGCGAAAATTTCTTAGACAAACTGCCTATGCTGCATCGGCGATCGCTAGTGCTTCAACCCTTGCTGCCTGTGGCATTTTTGAGAAGAGTCCCCAAGAAACTGAGTCTGGTGGAGAGGATGTAGAACGCCCAGTGACTCAGGATAAACGCACGTTATATCTCTATGGTTGGGCTACTTACATTAACAATCAAGAGGTTTTAGAGGATTTTACTAAGGAAACGGGGATTGCCGTTGTTGGTGATGCCTATGACTCTAATGAAGTCATGCTGGCTAAGCTAGAGGCTTCGGGGGGAAGATCTGGGTATAGCGTCATTTATCCTAGCGATTATATGGTGACGCAGATGCGGGACTTAAAGCTGCTTGCGCCTCTAAATAAAAAGTTATTACCCAATATCAGAAATATTGCGCCCAATTATTTAGAACTGCCCCACGATCGCGGTTCAATATTTAGTATCCCTGTAAGTCTAGGCACAACAGGAATTGCCTATAATGTCGAGGCGGTTAAGTCAGTGATTGGGGAAGAGCCGATGGACTGGAGTTATCTATGGGAACACAAAGAAAAACTACGAATTACCCTTGTTAATGATCCGCGTGAAGTGATCGGTATGGCTTTACATATTCTTGGTCATTCTTACAACACCAAAGAAACTGAAAAGATTGAGCAAGCTTTCCAAAAATTACAAGAATTGATGCCTGCGATCGCCAACTTCACCACGGATGCATGGCGCGATCCTCTTGCTTCAGGCGATCTGATGATGTGCATGGCTTTTTCAGGTGATGCGATTAGCTTGGCAAGACAAGATCCGAATATCAAATATGTGCTGCCCAATAACGGTACGTCAATTTGGACGGATACCATGGCTATCCCCAGAGGTGCATCAAATATCGAAGGCGCTCATGCGTGGATCAATTATGTAATGCGTCCTGAAGTTGCCGCTAAAATTAGCGATGCGAATAGTTTTGGTACAACTAATAAATTGGCAAAAACAATGATTCCTGATGACCTAAAAGCGATTAAGGCTCTAGAACCATCGGAAGCGATTACTGCCAAAAGCGATCGCATTGCCAAGCTCGATCCTGAAGTTCTCCAAGTATATGAAGGTTTCTGGACACGCTTAACCACAGGTTTAGGATAAAAATTCTCGTTGTGAGAGTTGTATTTGACTCTTAGTAACCCTAAAAGATCTCGCAATCATTCCTGAAGACTATATGACATCATCACCTTCCCCTAACCCAACCAGCAATATTTCTCTAGGTAATCATCCTTTTATCTGGGGCAATATCGCTTTACTTGCGGGTGTGCCTTGGTTATTGGCGCTAAGTATGGCGGGCTTAGCGGTTGGTGATCCTGTCTTTCCTGCGTGGTTTGAGATATTTCTGCTGGGATTTCCTGCGATCACCTTAGCGGCGTGGGTGCAGTGGCAACAGCCAATTTCTCCATTTAGTCTATGGTTTGTATCTAAGCCAAGCGAGAGTCTAAGTGAGCCAGAGCGACAGATCCTGACGTTAGTCAAGCAACATCGCAATGGTTGGTATGTAACGGGATGGATTGCGGCAATAGTCGCGATCACTATGAGTGCCATATTTTGCAAGCTCTATCTAACTGCACCGTTAGCTCAAGTCATTGCGCCATTTCCTGCAAGTTTGCGCTTATTTGGGATTATTTGGGCGGAGATTTTCTTTTTATTGAGTAATATTTTGGCGCAAGCGGGAATATCAGCTTTACGAATTAAGTTAACGGCTGAGTCAGATATCCATAGCTTGCAACCCTTTGCAGTTGATAAAATCAAAAACAACTTTACAAATATTGGTTGGCGATCGCCCCAGTTATTAAAGTTTTTTGAAGAGGATGCGATCGTCGAAGTCAGCAACAATTTACCTCAAGGAAAAATTGCTAGCGAAGTTGCTGACGAGGCTAGTGATCAGTCTCCAGATGTAAAAGAATCTCCAGAGCAAGAGACTGAAGAAACAGCACCTAGCAATGTTGAAATTACATCGGCTTTAGAACCTACTGAGCTTAGTTCAGAATCTCAGATCGAAACAATTATAGATGAAGAGATTGTTCAAGAATCTGAAGTTGCCGATGTTAGCCCAGAGGATCAGCTTGTAGAAGAAGTTGACGAATTAGAGATCAGTGAGATTATTGCTGAAGAATCTGTAATCGAAGCAATTGCTGAGACTGAAACTGAGCAGGTTGAGGTTGAGGCGTTTTTAGATGTTCCAGATGTGATCGCAGAGACTCAGACTGAGGAATCTACAATCTCTGAAAATGAGACTGTTTTAGAATTTGCTGATATTAGCTCAGATGTTCAGCTTGTTGAAGAAGTTGACGAATTAGAGATTAGTGCGATCGTTTCCGAAGAATTTGTAATCGAATCAATTGCTGAGCCTGAAATTGAGCAGATTTTTGAAGAACCTCAAATCGAGTCAGTTTTAAATCAAGAATTAGATCCAGAGATTGTTCAAGAACCTGAACAAGTAGATCCTATTGAAATCTTTGAAGAATCTGAAGTTGAGACACCCCCAGACACTCTAGATGCGATCGCAAAGACTGAGATTGATGAATCTTCAACCTCTGAAAATGAGCCTGTTTTAGAATTTGCTGATATTAATATAGATGATCAGCTTGTTGAAGAAGTTGACGAATTAGAGTTCAGTGCGATTGTTGCGGAGGAATCCATATTTGAGGCAATTGCTGAGCCTGAAGTTGAACAGCTTTTTGAAGAACCTCAAATTGAATCAGGTTTGAATCAAGAACTAGATCAAGCAATTACTCAAGAACCTGAAGAGTTAAATCCTTTTGCCTCCGATGATTCCATTGACGAAGCGCTTCCTGTTGAAACAGAACTAGAGATTTCTGATACTGCATCTGAGTCCACAATTGAAGATCCTGAGATTGAGAACATTGTTGAAGAAACTGACGAATTAGTTGCCTTTGAGACTGATGAAGATCCTGATCTGACATTTTTAGAAATTCCAGATTCTAGCTCAGAGGCAACCCTTGAAGAAACTGAACAGGCTGACGCTAGTCTAGATCCGACTGATACCTTTCTAGATGAACAGCTTGCAGAGGATAAAGAAGAATTAGAATCTATTGAAACTGTCGAAGATTCGGACGTTGAGGTGGTTGATAATACAGCCACAGCAAATGATGACAAAAGAGGGATAGACTTTTTTAAAAAGTTGCGTAAAACGGGAGTTTCACCTAAAAAACTTGGTTTTGGTAAATCGATTAAGCGAAATGATCTTCCTGTAAGCATTCCAGAAGTTTTTGAACCTGAGCCAGAGATTATTAATGAGCTAGATCAATGGACTAATATTGAAGCGATCGCTGATCCCATAGAGCCAGAGTTGGAAAGCTTTGACAGCGAAACTCAAGATTTTGATGATGAATTAGATGAGCTAATTGCTTTTAATGCTTATGTTGAGAATATTCTCAAAGAATACTTAGAAGATAATGACGAAGAATCTGAGGATGTTGACAATAATCTGGAAACTGTGCAGATTATTGAAGCAACACCAGAATTAGATATTGAAAGCAATGTTGAGCAGAGCCTAGTCGATGAGGAATCTTTAGATGAGGAAAGTTCTGAACTAATTGATCCATCCATAGTTTTTGACCCAACCCAAGAAGCGATCGCTCAAGAAAATGTAGAATCTTTTACCGAAAATCTACCAGCATTAGATACTCAAGTTAGTGAGGAAAGTTCTGAAGAGATAGCAAGTAATGACCAAAAAATTCAAGATGCTAAATACTTAGTTCAAGAATTTCTGGTTGATAAGTTTTTTGCAAGATTAGAACAATTGAATAACGTAGATAAAGTTAACCAAGAAAAAGAGCAACCTCAAGAAATTCCTTCGGAAATTGATACTGAAATAGATGAGTTTGCAGATCTGGAAGCGCTTTTAGATGGAACTCCCTTAAATGAGGATAACAATACTGAGGATTTAAGCGATCGCAATTCCTGACCACTGTACTTGTGGCGCTCTAGGTAGGGGATTGGGGTTATTTAGAAAATAACGTCGATAGGAAAAGAAGATTTCCTCATGTTGCAAAGTGCAGTAAGGGGCGATCGCCACATTTTCTGTTGGCAATCCTAATTCTTGAAGCTGTTGCACTTGGACTTGACGTAAATCGAGCTTGACTCTTTCTGGATGCTCATCAGGTTGTACCCCCACAGCTTGACTAATTGTAGCTGTAACCTGTTGAGCCACATCTTGAGATACTTGATAGACCTGTCCCGAAATTGCGGGGCCAAGCGCTACTCGCAAATCCTTTAGCTCACTACCTTGATCGCATAATGTCTCGATCGCCTTAGTCACGATCCCCGCAGCAGTGCCGCGCCATCCCGCATGGACAGCCGCAACTGAGCCTAACCTGCGATCACCTATCAATACAGGTACGCAGTCAGCAGTACATACCCACACCGACCGATTGATCCCATTGCATGTAGCCCATACCCCATCAGCTTCAGGTAAGTTCGTATTTGGCGCAGTTTCGATTTCATCGGCATGTATTAAGCGGTTGCCATGAACTTGTTTAGCTCGATAGGCTTTGCCCGATGTGACTAAATGATTATGCAAATCGGTTGGTAATTTAGGAGCATGCGATCGCGTAAAAAATCCATGTCGCCAGTCAGCTAATAGGTCGCAAGTTAGTACGTTGTCTCGCCATTGCCATTGATTCGCGTTCATTGATTTAGAGTTTTAAAAGTAATGATCCTTCAATAAACTTGATCCTAACTTAAAAAGAAGAAGAGGTAACGCTTTGTTCCCTGTTCATTCTTTAGCATGACTTATACCAAAACAAAAAATGGCTACGCCATTTTTTGTTTTGGTATAAGTCATGCTGGGTTTGTTTGTTAATTCACAAAAGTGTGACAACACTTTTGTGAATTGGTATTACAGCACTTTGCGCTCAAACCAAAACCAAGAGATTTTTTAAAAGCGTTGCTTTGCAACGCTTTTAAAAAATCTCTTGGTTCGGTTGCAAAAAACTTAATTGTGGTTTTAGTTTGAGTGCAAAGCGTTGTCCATTAATGATGTAACTGCACAACTCTATTATTAATAGGCTGAAGGGGACGCGCATCAACTTGATAGATTTTGGTAAATGTTTCAATCTGTTCTTCGGAAACAGTGATTGGCTCCACAAAGATATTCCAGCTAACACCCTCACTGCATGGAGGTGTAGTTAGAGAGCCACTATAGCTATAATAAGCCTTGTTGCTAGGCAAGAGATTAGCCGCATTAATTAGGCGATCGCTAACCATGTTGGTTTCGCCAATATCAGGAATTTGCTTCCAAATTTCGGCAATTAGAGGATTTGACTTACCTTCATTGAGCAGAACTCCCACCACAGCGAGTTGTCCTGCATCATTGCGATGGACGAGATGAAGTTCCATTGCTGCGGCGCGATCCTTAATTTCATGTTCACTTGGAGTATGAAAATGGAACTGGAGTAATGAGTATTGCTTACCATTAATACTCACAGTACTACCCTGAGCATAGTTCACTTGAATCGTGTGACCGTTGTTGACAATACTCAAAGGAGAGGGTTTATAGTCAAAACTGATTTTTGCAGGACTGTCTTCTATCGCATTTTTGATGTTGATTGGGGACTGATCTTTACCTAATTCACACATTGTAAAATCGTTGCTGAGTTTACCCCATTGAGTAGGATTTGTTGCACCGCCATAACTCCATTGGAGAAAACCAGCATCTGCTAAAACAGGTGTCGCTAGTAGCAACAATGTCACTAGGGCGATCGCTACTAGCGATATTAACTTTTTGCCATAATTTCTATTGATTAAATTCATTAGTATATTATCTCTTCTATTAAATTTCTAGGTAATCATGCAAAGTAATTGTGTTGTGGGCGCGAAGCGCCCACAACACAATTACTTTGCAGCAATATTAATTTCTGAAAGTTAAAGTTAATATATAACAACCATTGAGATTTGCGCCGAATTGTTACAACTTACAGTGTTCTGCGATCAAACAAATCCAAACCAAGAATTTTTGTAAAAGTGTTGGTTCGGGTTTCGCTCAGTAAAAAAGAGAGATGAGCAGCGCTAAGCGCTGCTCATCTCTCTTTTTTTTTAAGTTGATCACGACTTTTTGCGGCTTGCAGAGCAAAGCGCTATAAAATGTATTGAGTAGTTATTTAAAAATTCACAAAAAATTAATTTATGTCGCTAACGCCTGCTTTATTTGGTCAACTCGCACAAGCAATGGGCATATTTGTATTAGTCTGTGCCTTAATTACAGGACTAGCTGTAGCCTTTAAGTGGAGTTGGCGCTATCGAATGGTAGGAGCAACTTTATTTTTCGTCGTTTTGGTTGTGGGGCTTTTCTCTCTCAGTTTTGAGCCAATTACCCGCTCATCTATTGAAGGAGCTGTTCCATTTAAGCTTGTTTATGATCGCTTTGGTCCACAAGCCACGATCGCTGTTGCACCAACGATCACCCCTGAACAACTTGAGTCAACTTTAAAACAAGCTAGTAGCAACTTATTTTCTTCGGGGCGCAATGGTCAAGGTGAGTCACAATTAACTATTTATGCCAGAACCGTAGTTCATGTGCGCGAGGGAGTATCCAAACCATTATATTTAGGACGTGTCAAGCGATCGCTAAGCTTACGAAATGATCCAAATATAGAATTAGAGGTATTTACTGATAAATTTGCGGAATTACCTAAAGATACAACCTCATAAAAAAACAGAGAGATTGCTTAGTAATCTCTCTGTTTTTTTAATCATCTACAACGCTTTTAAGAAATATATGGTTTAATTCTAGAAATTATCCATGCAAGACTTCTTTTAAAACTATGCGAGAAACTTTCTCTGAAACATTATCAGCCTTGTTAGACTGTGTAAATCGTATCAGCGAATCCGAAGCATTAACTAAACAACAACAAGATGATTTACAAAATATTAAATCCCTTGGCGTAATTCTAGCAAACTGCTTTGATAATGTAGATAGAGAGACAATCAGTCTTAGGCAAAGAATTAAAGAACTCAATCAATCGATCCTAAGCATAGAATTCAACAATGAATATGAAGATGAAAGTTATACTTTACTAGCATTGATTTTTGCCCGCTTAAGACAGGCGATAAATATTGATGAATTACTTGATTCTGTTGTTTTAGAAACGTATCAGTTATTACAAAATGATCAAGTGATTGTCTATCAACTAAGCGATCAAGTTGAAGATATACCACCTATTCAATACGAGTCTGTTAGTAATTCTCGATACTCGCTTCAGGGGCAAGGTCTCCCGTCGATCTATACTGATCCCCAATGGCTAGAAAGCTTTCAAAAATGTATTAGTCACGTTATTCCTAATATCAATGATGATGATGTTGATCCTAGGATTTCAACATCACTAGCTCCTTTAGGTATCCATTCAGCAATTGTCATTGCTATTCCTCAAGGTAATAAATTATGGGGATTATTAATAGTCCATCAATATAATAGTCCACGCAGTTGGCATAACTGGGAGATCGAAATACTTGAAAAGATAGGAACTCAATTAGCAATTTCTATTCACCAAATCCAATTACTCGCTAAGTCTAATGACATTAGAATTGAGAGGGATCAAATAATTGCCAAACTACATCATAATCAGCTTCATGACTCATTAACAGGTTTGCCAAATCGCAACTCATTTATGGAGTCTCTAGATTTAGCATTTGCAAAATTACAAACTGGCTCTAATCGTAACTTTGCGGTTCTATTTATAGATTGCGATCGCTTCAAATCAATTAATGATGATTTTGGCATTTCAATTGGCAACAAGCTGCTACAAGAAATCAGTAAACGCATAATTGCATATCGTGATATCAATATAACTATTGCCAAAATTGATAGTGATGAGTTTGCACTTTTAGTTGAAAATATTGACAGTGCTAATCTTGGGGGCGAAAATTTTGTTGTCAATTTAGCTGAACAAATTTCCGAAAGTATTAAACAGCCGTTTCTGATTGATGACAATCAATTTTTTATCTCTGTCAGCATTGGTATAGCTATTAGCGATATTGAATATATCTATGCTAATGAAATTTTACGAGATGCCCATATTGCCATACATCATGCACGTAGCCTCGGCAGAGGTAAACAGGCTTTATTTAGAAATAATATGAACCAAGGGGCGAAAGTACGTTGGCAATTAGAATCTGATTTACGCCAAGCAATCGCCCATGAAGAATTTTATCTAGTCTATCAACCCATAGTTTCATTACATCAACATAAGTTAACAGGATTTGAAGTTTTACTCCGTTGGATGCATCCATTACAAGGGCTAATCTCTCCACAGGAATTTTTACCAATTGCCGAAGAAACTGGAGAAATTATTCAGATTGGATATTGGGTTTTTGAAACAGCTTGTAGGCAGTTATATCAATGGCAGCAAACATTTTCTGATATTCTATCGCTCACTCTAGGAATTAATGTTTCTACTATCCAAGTTGTCCAACCAGATTTTGTGGAACGTATTCAAGAAATTATTGTATGTAATCAAGTTTTACCTAGCTTAATTAAATTAGAAATTACCGAAACAATTTTGATGGATAACATCGAAATTTCTTCTCAAAAACTGGAGCAACTTCGAGAAATTGGGGTTCAAGTATATATTGATGATTTTGGTACTGGTTATTCTTCCTTTAGCTATTTACAAAATCTGCCCATCGACGTTTTAAAAATAGATCGCAGCTTTACGAGTAAAGTCTCTACTGATGTTAAAAGTCAAAGAATTATTCAGTCGATTTTACGCTTGGCAAACAACCTTGGTATGGGAATTATCGTTGAGGGGGTAGAAACAGCTCAAGAGTTAGATTATTTTGAAGGTCTAGGTGGCAGTAGTATTGAGGTACAAGGTTTCTTTATTTCACATCCCTTAGATAGTGAAAGAGCCACTCAATGGATTCAATCAAATATTTAATCTATAGCAATACAAGTTTGGCTTAAACCCAAAAGAGTGAAGGCGGCGCTTCGCGCCGTCTTCACTCTTTTACTGGAGTCTAGACTAAGTTGATTAAGAAAATCAAAAAAAGAGCAGGAAAAAGTAACCCAGAGAATGGATAACTGAGCAAATCCAAGAGAATGAAAAGGAGAATATCTAGGATTAGGAATTAAGGATATCTTTGTTGACCTTTTTTGGACGAGAAGCGCGTTTTTTGATGATGGGAAAGCGAGGAAAAGGAGCTCGTTTGCGTCCAGATTTCCAGCCAAGAGACTTACCGCGCGGTTTAGGAGAACAAGCAGGAGAGCCAATCCTGACTAAAAGTGTCGCAAAGCCCTGAGCGACACGACCAAGAGAGAGATTGGTTTGAGGTTTCTGCCAAGGCAAAGGACTATCAATAACCAGTTGACGCGCCAGCCACAATTGCCAAGAGAGCAAAGGCATGAGGTCACTCCACCGCAAAGCTTGTTGAGGAGTCAACAAATGAGGGAGAGTCCAATGTAAACGTTGTTTGGCAAACCGATTCCAGTGGTCGATGGCAAAACGGCGTAAGTACAAGCGCCAAAGTTGAGGCAAAGTTGGCATATTTTCACCGACCCAAGCTAACCACAAACCAGAGCAATGGGGATGGGTTACTCGAATGACTTGGAAATGTCGTTGGGCTGCTTTTTTAAAGTGTAAATTAGACCATTGCTGGATTAGCACCTGTCMGACTGTTTCATCTTCTAGGGTAAA
>NZ_NDHW01000078.1 GCF_002251945.1 Pseudanabaena sp. SR411 | reverse complement strand
CAAGTGGCTCAAAGTTCTATCGACAATGAAGCCCTAATTATTCAAAATTACTTAACCTTGCGCGAAACCTTTGGTGGCACAAGCGCCATGACTAAATCCCGCGAACGCGCCGAACTAGCGAGACAGGCGATCGCGACTAATAATCTTTCTCCCCAGAGATTTTCATTTCGCTCTAACCGTCAATCAAGATTTATCTAAAACAAAAGGCTTTCTTTGCAAGTCATTTCTTTTATAGAAATAAATAAAGGCGGCGCTTTGCGCCGCCTTTATTTATTTGGTTTTGATCGAAAAGTGCAGCAAGCCGATGTCAGCGTCGATTGAGTTCCACTGTGCTAGGAGTTAGTTGGTTGGGAATAAACAAGCTTCCCGATGGCTGTGGCAAAATCTCGATAATCTCGACAGTAACTTGTCTAGGATTGCTTACTAACGCTGCGTCCCGATCTTCCCAGCGGTTGCGGATAGGTGTTAGTTCGACTGGTGTAGACAATAAAGATGGAGATGGACTGTTGGCATTATTCGCAACAGGGCGATCAAAATTGTCATAGGTGCTGCGACTGCTGGTATAAACCCTCTGACGTAAAGCGGCAATTCTTGCTGCGATCCGCGCATCAGCATCCTCAGAAACGGCTAGAGGATCACGCATGGAATTGTAGGCTCGGTCAACTCTGTTGTATATCCTTTTGCGATCGCTAATATTTGCCTTAGCTACAAAAGCTGGTCTTGTCAGTCCCCCTAGCTCTTGCTGCGATCGGGCTTGCATTTCCGCAATAATCTCCGCCTCATCCAAGAAGAAAGAAGTTTTTCCATCGGTTTGACTTTGAGGAGAAGCTTTTGGAGGCTCTTTGGGCTTGGAGGCTGGACTTGCCTTAGGTAATTTTATCCCCGCAGGTGAAGGGTTAACGCCTTCCAGTGCTTGTTTACCAAAGCTATAGGCTACTAGCCCAGCGACAGAACCGACAACAATCATGGCAAATAGCAGCACCAGACTATAACTTAGTCTAAATTTTTTAGGTGGCTTTTTTTTCTTGCGGAGACGCTTTTGGGGTTGGGGTGTTGCCATCACAAACTTGTTTAGCTAATAATTGCTATTAGGCAACCTGCAAGGTAGCTTGCCTGATAGCATATAATACTTACGTCTATAATCACAATATCCCCCAAGGTTGGCTGACTGGTAAAGCAAACGACTCATAATCGTTGATATGTCGGTTCGATTCCGACACCTTGGATAGGGCAAGCAGCCTACTACGACTAAATTACACCGTGTAAACACTTACACGGTTGGACACTTTTAGACACAATTAGCTTGTTTTTGACTATCAAATGACTATCAGATTTGCTATGATAGTCATAAGCAAACGAGTTGATAGTCAAGATTATGTACACACCTAAAAACCGTCAAAGCTGGGGTACAGTTACTGTTGAGTCATTTCGGGAACGACTAAGGCTAAGATTGCCAAGACAGGTGTTTGAGGGCAAGCAGAAGTACTTGGCTCTTGGACTTGCCGATACTAAGATTAATCGTAAAATTGCAGAGGCGAAGGCTCACGAGATCGAGTCTGATATTGTTCTTGAGAGATTTGACTATACATTAGACAAGTATCGCCCCACTCATTTAAAACCTTTGACTATCAAGGATAGTCAAACGACTCTAAGTCTTGGGGCATTGTGGGATAAGTATATGGAGTTTAAAAAGCCGATCGCCTCTCCTAGTACTATTGGCAATCAATACGCAGGATTTACCCGTGCGATCGCGCTGCTACCATCACAAAATTTAAGAGACTCTATACTGATTCGAGATTGGATCGTCGCTAATAAGCCGCCTAACGCAGCTAAGCGCTTGATTGTGCAACTTAATGCTTGTTGTAAATGGGGCATGAAATCAGGACTAATCACTGAAAACCCATTTTTAGATATGGCATCTGAAATCAAGTTGCCTAAAAATCAGCGTGGTGAAGATAACGAAATTTCTCCATTTAATAGAGAGGAAAGAGATCTAATCATTGAGGCTTTTGCAAAGCATCCGCACTATCGCTATTACACAGCCTATGTCCAGTTTTGCTTTTTTACAGGTTGCAGACCTAGTGAAGCGATCGGACTGCAATGGAAGCACATTGATTTTGATAACAGTGTCGTTAAGTTTAGACAGGCTGTTGTTTTTGGTGAAGGCTATCAGCCTACAGTCAAAGATGGATTGAAGACGCAAGAAAAACGCGATTTTCCAATTAACAATCAACTGCGAGAAATTTTGATTGCCCACAAGTCGGAAGGGGCAAAACCTAACGACTTTGTTTTCTCTGCAAAGGAAGGCGGATTTATTCGGGTTAACAACTTTGCAAATGTGGCTTGGCGCAAAGTTTTAGAAAGTTGTGGGATTGAGTATCGCAAACCCTATCAGACAAGACACTCATTTATTACGTTGTGCCTTGATGCTCATATCGAAGTTAAAGATGTAGCTAAGTGGGTTGGCAACTCTCCAGAGATTATTTACCGTCACTATGCTGCTCATTTGCGTAGCCTTGTTGTACCAGAGTTATAGCTAGTTTATTTACCATGTTGATATATCCTGAGATTCCACCACCAATCAATCTAAAAGCTGCTTTAGATTTCATCAGTCAGATGCCTTATTCGCTACTGCAAAACTATTATTCTTGGTATATCCCATCGTCTAAAGCAGAGAAAGAATTATTAGAGTCTATAAATTTGGCGTATAGAGACGAAGCTAAATGGATAGCTCATTACTTGTTTATTGATAGAAACACTATAAGCGATCTTGATAAAAGCCTATCCAAGGAAAAGGCAAAGATATCAATTGAGCAAAAGAATATCTGCCTTCAACTAAGCCTATATTCAGAAAGCTGTAGAGATATATTCCCTATATGTGAATTTGATCACTTATGGCTATGGTTATTTTTACAATCATCATCATGTCTGGATGATTTGAGAAGTAGGGGTATCCCAGATGGTGTACCCCAAATATCTAGTAAAACTGATAAGCTTCGTTATCAATCTAAATCAATCTCAAAATATTCGCTATCAAATAAGACATTAGCGCATCAAAGAAAAGACCCCAGTATTAAACCCAACAAAGTCAAATTTAGAGAAAGTCCAGCCGCAGAGTTTGATTTTAAACATGATGTTTATCATTTAATTAACACATGGGCTTATCGTCTGGCTGAGCAAAATAAGCGTTTTAGAAGGGACTACTGGGAGCCTTATCTAAGAAAGTTGTCTAGTTTTAATAGTCTAGTAGAGAAAAATCCTAGTATTCAGTCTAGATATCTCATGCCAAGTGGTGAAATATTTACTACGGGAAAACGCATCAAAATCCCTAAAGGGTTTGGCGTAAAATTGTAAAGAATTTGTTACATTTGCTGTTTTTGTTCTGTCTTATAGACCTCTATGAGGTTTGTCTGAAAAATGGGTATCTGTAAATAGATTAAAAAAGTCTATGGATACCCAATTTTGTACAAAGAAGTCTCTGTGTAAAGCAACAGGACTATCAAACTCCACATTTAAGAAATATCGCTTACAGGGGGCTTGGATTGAGGGGATTCACTGGCAAAGGGTGAACTCTCGCTGTGTGCTGTATAACCTGTCTTTAATTTTGGATTGGCTAGCAAATCGTAGTCAGCCTGAGCATCATCAAAAAGCCATTGATTTCTATGTGCGATCGCTTCCTTCTAATCAAGGCAGGAGGAAAGCATAATGCTGATTCCAAAACACGAAGCCGATCTAACAAGCTCTGGTCTAACTCCAAGACAAATGGATATAGCTGGACATTTCTCTGCTGATCAGGATACGGCTAAAGAACTTGTAGGATGTGCTATTTCAGGACTAATCCTAAATTACTGCGATCATTTAGGTAAGCCTTATTTGAAAAAAGATGGTCAGCGATTTTACCGAATTAAACCTGATTGGGGGGATCGCAAGACTGATGATAGTCCTAAGTATCTAAGTCCAAAGGAAGAAGGTTGCCGTCCCTATTTTTCAAGGCTATATCCTGATTGGGTAAAGGCAACTAAATCTACAAAGATAGCTCTATGGGAAACTGAAGGAGAAAAGAAGGGAGATTGTGGCTGTGCTAATGATTTAGCAGTGATCGCCTTCGGTGGGGTTGACGGATGGGTTGATAGTTGCGATCGCAATGGAGACAAAAAATTACAAACATCTCGCCAGTTACCTGAACTTGATGTAGTTGACTATAAAAATCGCAAAGTTTACCAATGTTTCGATTCGGACATTATTGAGAAAATCCCTGTTCAAATCGCTTTAGCTAAAAGAGCTTATACACTCACCCAACAAGGCGCTAGTCCTTATCTAGTTCTGTTACCTAATGAAATTGATGGGTCTAAGAATGGACTAGATGATTTTGTAGTTAGGCATGGAATCGATGCACTAAAACTATTGGCAAAAGAGGCTTATCCCACTCCTTATAAAGTCAATAAACAAAAAGACTCTGAAGCGGGAGAAAAAACAACGCATTCTCTTACTCTCTCCGAACCTGAACCTCATATGCAGGCAGTTATGGCTTTTACTGTCCTTAAAGATGCATGGGCTTATAGACCTCCGATCGGTTGGTATGAGTGGCAAGGGACTCATTGGAAATTATCGACGCAGGAAGAGTTTGAAGAAACTTTGATGCGATTTATGGATGCTCAAAACTGGAAAAAACGTAGCTCTGGAATTATTACATCTGTAGTTAGACAGTTAAAGTCGCGTTTGATGGTTAAAGATAATCTCTGGAGTCCATTTGGCAAAATCTCGTTTATCAATGGTACTTTCGACGCAGTATCAGACACATTTAAAACTTCTCACAATCCAGTTGATCGCATTACACAGCTACGCCCTTATAAGTTTGACCTTAAGGCTCAATGTCCAAATTGGCAGAACTTTATTTATGAAGCTATGGAGAGAGATATTGATCGCGTAAATCTAATCCAAGCTATATTTCGCTATGCTGTCTTACCAAGATGCAAAGATAGGAAGGCAGAGATCGAGAAGTCATTTGATTTCTTTGGGCAAAAGGGAACTGGCAAAGGAACTACTCTAGATGTTTTAACTAAACTAGTTGGCTCTAACAATGTTGGCTCTGCTAGTATGGAAACTTTTAAAAATGCTTTGGGGTTAGGGCAACTGCTAGATAAGGATCTTGCTGTTGATTATGATGCATCAGGTTTCTTGAGCAATATAGGGACGTATAACAAGGTTGTTAGCAATGAACCTGTAGAGGTCAAAAAGCTCTATAAAGATACTTGTACGGTTAGGCTTGGGGTATTGGTAGTAAGAGCATACAACTCTATTATTAGTGTGCCAGATGGATCGGAGGGACTAGACAGAAGACTTACGGTTATTCCATTCAATCATCAGCCTGAGTCCGTCGATACTAACTTATCTCAAAAGCTTGAGCGTGAACTATCAGGAATATTTGCTTGGTGCTACTCGATCTCTCATGAAGAGATGAAACGTCGGATAATGACGGCTGGGGAGATTAGCGCGATCGCCGCAATGAGCATTGAGCGCTTTGAAGCGAATAATCCTGAGTTTAGATTTTTGGTTGAGGTTTTTCCTAATGGGAAAGTATCTATCAAGGCTAAAGACTTCTATCAGAGTTATCGAGATTGGAGTAACTACAACCAACATCGCCCCAAAAGCAACGTTAAATTTGCGAGTATTGTCCAGATACTTGGCTGTAAACGCAGCAACAAGACTGGGGGATGCTACTACTACGAAATCCCTAGAATGTCCACCTTTGATGTTCCTTCACATTTGGGGATAGTTAAGAGACAGTTAGGGGATAGTAGTCGAGACAGTTCAAACCTTGATATAGAGACAAATAGGGATAGTTGGGGACAGTTTGAACATAAAAATCAAAAAGAAATTGAACAAGGACAGATAGACAGTCAATTGAAGTATGTAGAAGATATACCTCTTCAACTGTCTACATCTATCCCTAATCATTATTTGGCGAGGGATATAGCCATCTCTTCAATACCTCTAAGTGTCTCAACTCTCCCTAAAACGGAGAAGTTCCAAATAGGCGATCGCGTTGTATGGATGGATGCATTTATAACACCAGCCTTAAAAAAAGGTGTGTGGGTCATTAAAGGGATACATGATGACTACTTTGATATATGCAAAGAGGACAACATTTCATTTAGTCAGAGAGTTGAGCTAAAAAATTTACAGAGAGCAATATGTTAGTTCTAGTTGTAATAGCTAAATATTTTAAGACTTTTTAAGATGATTTTGAGATCGCACTCGATAGGAAAGAAAAGTGATATCTTTAAAATATCATTGTGGGGTGAATGCGTTGGGAAATGCAGAAAGACTGTTTAAATCAGCTATTAGTGCGGATTTTTGCCTAACTCAGCTAAATTTACGTGGCTGGAAAAATGTCAGTGATTGGCTTGTTTGTTTAAATAAAAACTTTGCTGCGCCTTGTAATTTGCTGGTTGGCAAAAGTCTTTCGCCAGAGGATGAATTACGTTTTTTGTATGCGATCAAGGTGAATGATCGCCGTTTAGATAATCGCACGGCTCATACACTTAAAGAGCAAGTTCTTGATAGCTTTAGACATCAGCTAACGTTAGGTGTACCAAGTATTGATGATGAAAAGAGCTTGTATCAACTAGGCTTGCAACTTAAATCGAAACGTTTGGCAGTCAAGCTTTATCTACCTGCGCCGATCCGTTATAACTTTTACCTACTGAAAAGTGAATATAAGGCGCTTGGGGGATTTCTCGGTAACAATTTAAGTTTTTTGGGGATGGTCGAAGATGAGTCGGACAACTTTGAGGCGATCGCTTTCGAGAAATACGATCGCCAATTTCAAGAACGCTGGAATGATCGTTGGTGTGTAGATCTATCTGAGGATATTTTAAAAATCATTGAGGCAAGTTGGGCTAGAACAGAGCCTATTTCTCCGTATCACATTTACCTAAAAGTCGCCTATCAACTTTCTCAAGATGCGATCGCAGGTATATCTGAGTTTCGTATTCCCTATGACCTAAAGGATAGGCTGTTTGATTTTCAAAAATCTGCTGTTCAGATTGCTGCACAATATATCCAAAAGCGCAGAGGTGTTTTAGTTGGGGATGTAGTCGGGCTGGGAAAAACTCGTATTGGTGCGGTGTTAATTCGGATGTTTCAGCATGATGTAGGAATTAGCACCTTGATCATTTGTCCACCCAAGTTAGAAAAAATGTGGCAAAGCTATATTGATGACTATGGGTTGACAGCAAAAATCTTGACCTTGAGTAAAGTAAATGAAGAGTCACTACAAGAGATTCCCCCTCGTTTCCGTCTAGTACTTATTGATGAGAGTCAGAACCTTCGTAACCCCAAAGGTAGAAGGTATAAGGCTCTAAGAAAGTTTATCCTAGAAACTGATAGTAAGTGTATGTTGCTATCAGCGACTCCCTATAACAAGTCTTTTGTAGATCTATCAGCACAATTAGGCTTATTTATTCCTGAAGATCATCTTGTTGGTATACGTCCAGAGCAATTGCTTAAGGAAATAGGCGGCGAGATTGAGTTTATGAAAAAGCATCAGTGTGCTGTGACATCCTTTGAGGCTTTTAGTAAAAGCAATAGCCCAAGGGACTGGCAAGAGCTTATGCGTCTTTATATGGTGCGCCGCACCCGCAAGTTTATTAAGGAGAACTATGCAGAAATAGATAGAGATGGGCGAGCCTATTTGATGTCAGAGGGTAGGCGGGTTTACTTTCCTGAGCGCATTCCTAAAACCTGCACTTTCGAGATTGGCAGACCAACAACTGACCCCTATGCAAGACTTTATTCCGATCAAGTTGTAGAGATAATTAACAGTTTGAATTTGCCTCGCTATGGTTTAGCCAATTACATATCTGATTCTCCTAATCCTCCTCCAAATGCAGATGAAGAGGAAATTATCAAGGACTTATCCAGAGCAGGTAAACGCTTAAAGGGGTTTTGTCGAACTAATCTCTTTAAGCGTTTAGAAAGTTCTGGCGAAGCTTTTATTTTGTCCATAAAGCGACATATTCACCGTAACAATGTGTTCTTATACGTGCTAGACAACAATCTTGAAATCCCATTAGGATCTCAGGATGCAGCAAGTATGAATACCAGTATTGAAGATTCTGATCTAGAGATTGGCGAAAATTTGATCAATGATCTCAACTATAGAAATCTTAGCGCTAGGATTTATCAGCAGTACAGAACAAGATTTGCTAATAAATTTAAATGGATACGCTCAGATCTATTTGATTCAAGATTAGCAACCGATCTACGTGAAGATGTTGAAGAGTTAGAGAAGATTCTCAATTTATGCCCAGTTTGGCGAGAAGCCGATGATCGAAAATTGGCGCAACTGCTTCGCTTACTTACTGTTAAACATCGCACTGAAAAAGTCCTGATATTTTCTCAATTTGCTGATACTGTTAATTTTTTAATTAAGCAAATTCAGGCTAAAGGATTAGTCAGAAGTGCGGCTGTGACTGGGGATACTGCCGATCCTACGGATTTAGCTTGGCAGTTTAGTCCAAAAAGCAATAATAAAACTGTTACTTCAGAATTAAGGATTCTAGTCAGTACCGACATATTAAGCGAGGGTCAGAACTTACAAGATTGCAGAATTGTTGTTAATTACGATCTGCCTTGGGCAATTGTTCGGCTAATTCAGAGGGCAGGACGGGTCGATCGCATTGGTCAAGAGTCAGACAAGGTTTTGTGCTATTCATTCTTACCAGCAGATGGCGTAGAACAGATTATCAATTTACGTGGGCGGCTACGAAAAAGATTGCAAGAAAATAGAAATGTTATTGGGACAGACGAGAATTTCTTTGAAGATGAAGTACTTTTGGAAGAAGAACAGGAAGATAGAGAAATTTTAGAAAATCTGTACCATGAAAAATCTGGCATTTTTGATGAAGAAGAAGTTAATGATGTTGATCTAACTTCCGAGGCTTATCAAGTGTGGAAAAATGCAACTGAAAACAATCCATCTTTACGAAGGAAGATCAAAGAGCTACCTAATTGTGCTTATTCAAGTCTAGAGACTGATAGCGGTAGAAATATAGGTATTGTTGCGCTCATCCAAACTGGTGAAAACACTAATACTTTAGTAAAGGTCAATTATGAGGGAGCATTAATAGATCATTCACAGACGAATATTTTTCGATCTATTGCTTGTGATGCTAATACGGAGGCACTTCTAGATCATCCCGATCATCATGAATTAGTGAAAAAAGCAGCACAAATAGTCATTGAAGAGGAACAAAATTCTGGAGGACAGTTAGGAGGAGCTAAAGGTGCTAGGTTACGCACTTACGAGCGCATCAAAGGATATCTGCAAAATCTTGAAACGGAACTGGATGAGTTTGAGGTGGTGGAATTACAGAGGGCGATCGATGAAATTTACCATAACCCACTACGAGAAGCTGCGAAAAGGCGGCTAAACTCTATGCTCAATAGTAAGCTAACTAGCGATCGCCGCTTAGTTGATGTTGTACTTGAGTTATATAGAGATGGGAATAAGTTGTGTTTAACTAAAGAAGAAGTGGAACAGCAAGAACCGCAGCTTATCTGTTCTTTAGGTATTGGTGAGTAAGTATGCTTAATTACCTATACGACTTCGATTTTACATCATTATTTGTCGATGAACTGGGATGGGACTATCCCAGTAATAATGAAATTGAGTTGACGATTGAGAATCAAAATTACCACGTCAAACCGCTAGCAGAAAAGTATGGATTTGTCATATACGAATGCCGAGATATTGATTTAAATGAAATGCCAAAAATCTCGACTCGCTGTAAAATCAATGAAATTATTACAGAATACACCTATGAGCATTTGTTGATTTATATCGATCCTATTCAGCAAATCTGGCAATGGAATAATAGGCAAGGTAACTCAGTAAACTATCAAGAATATCTATTTCAAGATGAGCGTGATAGTCATGATTTGTTAAATCGTTTGTACTTGTTGACTTTTGAAATAGCCGAAGAAATAAACCTTACTATTTTTAAAGTTATAAAGAAAGTTACACAAGCTTTTAAAGGCAATACAAATGAAAGCAAATTTATTGATACTAATCAACTAATGACAGCATACCATTATATAGTTATTGGTGACTATATGATGAGTCAAGAAAAATATGAATTAGCTCTAAGATGTTATAAAAAAGTTTTAAGAGTTATTAATGATGACTATGAAGTATGGCACAGTCAAGGCAAAGCTCTTGTTGAATTAGGCTATTATGATGATGCGCTGATTTCTTATGATAATTCTTTAAATCTCAACCCTGACAACTATTTAGCTTGGTATGACAGAGGAGATTTGTTAAGTGAATATCAAGGAGATTTTTCACAACAAGAAGAAGCAATTAAGTCGTATGATAAAGTCTTAGAGATCGAACCCAGTATGCAGGCTGTATGGTATCGAAAAGGGGTTGTATTTTATTTTCTGAGTGAATATGATGAAGCTATTAATTGCTTTAATATAGCTTTAGAGATTAAGCCTAACGACTATTTTGCTTGGACTTGGAAGGGACAAGCATTATACCACTTAGATGAAAAGGAAGAAGCGATTTATTCTTATGACAAGGCAATAGAAATAAACCCTGATTATTTGGTTGCTTGGAAGGATAAAGGAGAAACTCTAGAGGAGTTAGGTAGGTATCAAGAAGCTTTATCTTCATATAATACTTCTATTTCCATATCTGATTTTGATAGCAGTTATGTACTTTATGTACGCTCTATTAGAGACAAATTATTAGACAAGCTACAAAAAGATAAAAAATCAAGTAGATATAAGATAAGGCAAGCTAACAAATTTAATGATCAAGCATCTAAATTAAATAAAAGTCAAAAATATGAAGAAGCATTTTTTGCTGTCAACGAAGCTCTTAGATTGAATCCTAAACAATATCAATCTTGGTATAACAGAGGATTAATCTTAAGAAGTTTAGATAGATATAACGATGCAATTAACAGTCATATAGAGGCATTTCGACTTTGTGGCAATGATTTTGATATGCCTTATGAAATTGCTTGCTGCTACGCTTTACAATGCAGGGTGAAAAGATCAGTTGAATACTTAAAGATAGCGATCGCTGCTTCTCCAGAAGTCTATATAAATCAAGCCCGTAGTGATTCAGACTTTGATCTGATTCGGGACTCTCCATCTTTTAAAGCACTTGTCAGTAATGATGAAGAGAAAGCCTATGAATTGTATAAACAGGCTCAGGAGAGAATGATATATGGTGAATATGACAAGGCAACTATAAGTTTTGGTAAATTTTTAAAGCTCCAGCCAGACCATGTAGAAGCTCTCTATGAACTAGCTTGTTGCTACGCATTGCAAAACAAAGTACAAAAAGCTGTAGAGCATTTAAAAGAGGCGATCACCTTATCCCCAGATAAATATCTAGCAAAGGCACTTACTGATTCAAGCTTTGAGTTAATTAGACATCGTAGCTCTTTTAAATCACTGGTCAGTAGTGACGAAGAAAAGGCTGATGATTTATGTACTCAGGCTAAAGATATGATGGCAATTGAGGATTATAGACAAGCTATTACAATCTACAATAAAGCTTTAAAGATTCAACCAGATAATGTTATAGCATTGCTTGATAAGGGATTTGCTTTATTCAAACTGGAGCGCTATGAAGAAGCTTTGAAGGATTTACAGAAAGCTACTGATTTAGATACTAAAGGATATATTTGGCATATTTTAGATTCTGCATATTGTCAATTTTCTGACCATGAAAATATTTTTACCTGCTACTCAGAAGCTTGCAAAACCAATCCCTATTCTCCTGAGATCTGGTATGGCATGGCGAGAATATATAACCTTCAGAAAATGTATGTAGATGCTGCCTCATGCTACGAAGAAGCTCTCTATCTTAATCCTTTACTATTACCTGCAAGAGTAGAACTAAGCCAAGTTAATGAAATTTTAGATGCTGAACTCATTGAGCAAGAAAAAAAGAAGAAAGCCAAAGAGCAGAAACGTATTGAGCAAGAACTAAAAAGAAAAGCTGAAGAGCAGAAGCGTAATGAGCAAGAAAAAAAGAAAAAAGCAGACGAAAAAGAAAAGCAAAAGCGCGAAGAAGATAGACGCAGGAGAGAAAGGGAAAGGAGTCGAGATCCTCTGTCACAAGTACTTGGCTTTATCAAGAAAATATTTTTTTGATGGTGATTTTAGCTGATTGACAAACAGAAATTTTAAAGAGCATAAACTTTAAGCTGCATAGGCATATATTGGCGATGGTAGCTTGGGATAGGCTCGAAATACATGGCGAAATACAGCGATCGCTTTATCATTGACATCATCCTCGGTGTAAGTGTCTACGGGCAACCCTGAATCATCACTGTAGAGAAAGTCATGAATCTTATTTTTGACGCGATCGCGGGTTGATTCTTTGTCGCACCAGCGATCGACTTGGAGATCTTGCGCTTTGAGCGTTGCTAGCAATTCAACCGAGATTTGCTTAATGCGCTTAATTTCGTTGGGACTGAGATCGGGCTTGAAGAGCAAATCATAGATCGCTAAGGATTCCTCATCTAGACCTTCACGTATGGCACGGGTTTGTTCGGCATCAAGGGTTTGCGTAAAATCAAGCAAAGCGGCAAAAGTGACTTCGATCGCGACTCGATCTTTTTCACTGTTATAGGCGGTAACGATCTCTTCGTAATGCTTTTGAAAGTCGGTACGCAGGGGATTTTGATTTAGTAATCGATTGAGTCGGTTTTCAATGGATTGCTTTAGATTCTGGATAGTAGTGTTTTTGGTGGAACTACGCACAAACTCGGCACGGAGGCGATCAAAATCAATACCACTGATATCAAAGATTGTATTGGGATTGGACTCTTCATTAAATTGAACGCTAATCGCATCATTAATAATGGGCTGAAGTTGGCGCAGAATATCGGTAATGTCTACACGATCGCGATCTGATTCGAGGCTTTTATAGAGGATATTGATCGCGCCATAGTATTTGCGATAAGCGTTGACACCTTGGCTATTGATACAAGCTTTAAATTTATTCAAGACATCTCGACACATTATTTCTATACGTTTGCGGGTTTGATCGTTTTCGTTGGCTGCTTCTTTGGCTGTGGCGATCGCTGCATTTTTAGCAAATCCTGTCTTGTCGATAATGTGGTCAAGGGAAGCATGGCGATCGCTTAAAAATACTTTTACTGCATCAATGGATTCAGCGAGATTTTCTAGTAGTTCTGACTCTGGCTTAGTGGGGTCGATATCTTCGTTTTTGTCTTGTCCCTTTACATAGTCTTTGAGAGCAGCACGAAGATTTTTGAGGATGCCGCAATAGTCCACAATTAAGCCGTTGGTTTTGCTTTCGTAGACACGATTTGCCCTAGCGATCGCTTGCATAAGGGTATGGGCTTTTAAGGGTTTGTCGAGATAGAGGGTCGAGAGGCTAGGGACATCAAAACCTGTGAGCCACATTGCACAGACAATGGCGACACGGAAGGGATGCTCGGCGTTTTTAAAAGCGGATTCCACATCGAGGCGTTGACCATCGGCTAACTCAAACCCGTCTTTGATCAATTTGCGATAGGGCAAGATATCCAAACCCCATTTACGGAATTTTTCGATTTCGCCTTGTTCTTCGCTGATGATGACAGCGCTCTGGGTTTCTTTCATCCATGCAATCTGTCGCCTTTGATAATTCTCATCTTGATCGCTAAGTGCAGACTTCAGATTTTTTTCTAACTGGAGGATATACTGCTGCCAGTATTTATCAATCAGTTGGTGCATTCGGATACAGGTGATTTTGTCTATGCAGATGAACATGGATTTGCCAGATTCCCAAGCTGTGGCATAGTGCTGTACAAAATCACGGGCGATCTGGTCTAGGCGTTTTTCCGCAGTGATGATGTGATAATCGCGTTTGAGAGCTTTTTGTAGCTTTTGCTCAACATCAACGTTATCTATCTCTAATTCTTCGACTTTTTGGGCAATGCGTTCATTCAAGTCTGTGGTTTCGACCTTGAGCTTTTCGCCGCGAGTGTCGTAGTAAAGGGGAACAGTGGCTTTGTCATCAACGGCGCGTTGGAAATCATAGGTGGAAATATATCCGCCAAACACACGACGGGTAATGTCATCGTCAGAGAAAAGGGGCGTACCTGTAAACCCGATATAGCTTGCTTTGGGTAAAGCATTTCGCATATTTAGAGACAGCAAACCATATTGAGTACGATGTGCTTCATCGGAAATGACGATGATGTCGTCTCTAAGGGAATAGGCTTGATCGACTTGTTGATTAAACTTTTGAATGAGGGTGAACACATGGCTTTTTTGCAGGCTGAGTAATTGTTGAAGATGCTTACCACCGCTAGAACGACAGGGATCTTTGTCGTTATTGACGACACCACATCCTGCGAAGGTTTTGTAGATTTGTGAATCGAGATCATCGCGATCGCTACAGATCACAAAGGTAAAGTTTGCGCCTAATTTGCGGTGAATCTTGCGGGTGAAGAATACCATTGAGTAGCTTTTGCCTGAGCCTTGGGTATGCCAGAATACGCCAAGTTTGCCTTGTCTGTCTTGGCGATCGCGTACTGATTGAACGGCTTTGTTGACACCGAGATATTGATGGTTTTGAGCAACAATTTTGATGGTTTTACCAGAGGAGTCGTCAAAGAGGATAAAGTTCTCGAAGAGGTCGAGAAAGTTGGTTTTGGTGCAGATCCCTTTGAGTAGGGTTTCCATATCGACAGAGCCTTTTTCTTCTTCTTCTAAGCGTTTCCATTCGTGAAAATGCTCAAAGCGACTGGATAAAGAACCGATTCGCGCATCAATGCCATTTGCTAAAACGATGAAAGCGTTGTGGTGAAATAAATGTGGGATTTGATCTTTGTATGCTGAGAAGTTTTGTTCGTAGGCGGCGCGAATATGTTTATCAACATTTTTTAATTCCATAAAAAGTAATGGAATGCCATTTACAAAACCAACAATGTCAGCACGGCAATGATAGAGATCGCCTTTGACCCAGAGTTCGCGGACGGCTAGAAAATGGTTGTTAGTGGGATTCTCAAAGTCAAAGATTTTGAGGCGGCGTTTTTCCCGATCGCCCTTGGCATTAGTAAAAGTAACCTGTACGCCATCTTTGAGGAGGTTGTATTTGTCGCGATTTGTGGCGAGCAGAGTTTGGGCGGTGCTGGTTTCGACTATTTGCCTGATTGCGTCTTGGTAGGCAGTTTCGGGGAGATTGGGGTTAAATTCTGTGAGTTTGGTGGCTAGGTAACGGGTGAGGATGACTTCGCGATCGCTCTCTCTGCCAAGTGTGCCATTTTTGCCAAAGGTTTCGTTGTTATAAGCATAGACAACATCCCACCCAAGCTCGTCGTGCAGATATTCGGCTGTGGTTTGCTGTACGAGGGTGTCTTCGTTGTATTTGGTCATGGTATGGCGATCGCTGTGGGATGGTTCGGCTAAGCTATATTTAGCTCTGCAATTCTTTATTATTCTCTAGTTAAAAGTTTAGCAATTTTAAGGAAAGGCTGATAACTGTTTCCTGAGTTGTAGTTAACGCCGCAAGAGATTTTTGCTGTTTAAGGTGATCGCGGCGATCGTGTTTGACTCTAGTCATCGAGCGATATCGATCAAGTTTAATCACTTGCGATCGATAGACTTTTGCATAGTAATCACACCTAAACCATTATCAAATAAAGGTTTTAGATCAAGACACTGCTCGATTGTCAAAATTTCTATCGATCGCAATTTATCCATGATGATCGATAGATTATTGTGCAGTAAATGTCGTGAAAGCATACTGCATAAGGATTTTACTTAAAAATACTTATTGGCGATCGATCAGTCTATCGATCGCCTTGTTCGATAGGCTAATGATTTTGATCGATAGAGTATCGCCGCCAGCGTTTTTCGCCTTCGGCTTTCACTGATTGGTTATTGGTTAAATGCTTGAGAGTACGCTTGAATCGGCTAAGAGGTAATTCTGGAGCAGTACGGTTTTGAATTTCGCTGATGCTTGATTGGGGATAGTGGCGCAAGTCTTCCAGAATTAAGGCTTCTAGGCGATGGGGTTCGATTCTTTGTAATGTGGTTTTGATTCTTAGTTGGGTCGATCGCAATAGTTCGGGGTCGATGTAGTAACGAGTTGCTTGACCTTTGCCGCTTTGTTTGACTAATTCATAGTTGGTTAATAGTTTGCCTAACCAAGGGGCGATCGCTTGCTTGTCTTCGGGTAATGTCAGTAATTGCCCCAGTTCACGGGCGCTTAGAGATTCATGCTGTGCTAGTAAGCAAAGGGTAATGCGTTCGCGTTGGGATAATTGATACTGAGCGTCGTCGATTTGGGCGATGAAGTCGATTACATCTTGTTTTAGGATTTGGCGATAGATGGTGACTTGGACGCGATCGAGTGCTTCACCTTCGCTAATTTCGGGTAGCGATCGCCCTTGAGATAGTAAGACCTCATAGATTTTGTCAAAGCCACTGCCTTCACGCTCCATAAACTTGAGGTCGTGAAATACCCTTGCGAGGTGTTCATTCCGTCTAACGGTTGTGTGCAGTATGTTTTGAGGCGTTACGCCTAGAGGTAATGTCCCTGCATTGACGATTTCGAGGCGATCGCGAAAGAGGTTAATAAAAATATCGCCGCGTTGGGTGTAGGGACGGTGGACAAGGGCATTTACCAGTAGTTCGCGCACGACGGTTTCATCGTAGAGGGGGAGGGTTTGGCGAAATAAGCCGTCGGGTAGTTCATAGCGTTCGCGAAAGTCGGGGATTTCTTGCCAGACGGTGGGAACGAGTTCTAGGGGTGATAGGGAGAAGTCATCCCATACTAGTTTGTTTACTTTGCGTTCTTGTTCGTCGTATTTGAGAAATTGGATGACGGGTGCTGTGCCGAGACGGGCGCGATCGCTTCTTTGTCCGATACATAAAATGCCTAAGTTAGTCAGCCATTCGCCTTGTGTCAGGAAGTAATGGTCGAGCAGTTCGGCATCGGTTTTTTCTTTGACGGATGGTTTGACGCGATCGGAGTTGCGGATATCTTGGCAAAATTTTTGAGTTTTGGTGGTATCTATGCGATCGCGTGGGACTTCTAGATTGGTGAGGGTTTCCCAAGGTGTGGCGGCGCGTTCGTTGAGTAGTCGTGAGACATCATCACCGAGTAGGGGCTTGCAGGTGTCTGCTATACGGATGTAGTAATGTCCATCGCTGGTTGAGGCGATGCTGTTGGATCGGGCGACGGTCAGCCGTATATATTCGCCGCCGTTTGTGGCGGTGTGTAGTTGGGGCGCGATCGCAACGTTTACGGTGAGTTCACCGATGCGTTTTTGGATTTTTTCGCGCAACTCGACGGATATTTTTTGATCGGCGGGTGGTTCGGCGCTGTCGTCTTCAATGCCGATCGCAATGATGCCGCCTTTGGCATTGGCTAAGCAAACACAGTCTTTTGCAAGTTCGCCCCAGTCTGCACTTTTGCCTGTGACAACTTTTAGGGATTTCTTTTCTAAAAATTGTGTTTCTGTTGAGTATGGTGATGGATTCATACGCTGATCGCTCCACTCATTAGTTTAGGCAGAAGAAGATCACGGGCTTGTTGTAGTTTTATATTTTCGTAGTGGAGTAAGGAACGTTGTTTCAAAATTGATTGAGCTAAATCATCAAAATATTCAAGAATTGGTAGTGGTGGAGTAAGAATTGATAAGCTTCTTAGAAACTTGAGGCTAAAGAATTTTTGGGATGTCCCCGATGACTGATTATTTAAGTCTTCTATTCTTCTTGGATCAGAGAAGAAGCCATACAAATAATTAGAATAAATCTTTTTATGAGGTTTGAATAAGGCTAAGTTTTTGATGCTAAATTCAAAATCTTGATCGACCAAAACAGTAGATCCTAGAGTCCCAATATTAGAGAAAATAATATCTCCTTTCTCTGGTTTACTTCTTTGCATGACCTGTCGATGATCTTCTTCAGATATAAAATAGCATTTAGAAAAGTCAATAAATCCGTTTATTATATGTCTTCCAGTAACCATGTAATATCCGTTATCAGTAGGCTTTGGACTGTCATGAGTCCCATCAATAACTACTGATAATTCTGTTATTTTCTTGTTCTCCCATCCTTCAGGGATACCATCTACAATTTTGCTGTGTTCGTGACTGGGGAAGCGGAGATGGACAAACCATTCCTTATAGAGCAGATGTAGCGATCGCTCAAGCAACTGAATACGCCGCCGATTATTTTCGATAAGGTCATCATAAGCAGAAGCAATTGAGGCTACTTTCTTTTGGGTATTAATATCAGGAATTTGTAATTTAATTGATTTAATAACTTCTGTAGGAAGTTTTTTTGTGCCGTGAGATGCCTCGCTTGCTAACTGCCTAATATGATCGCGCCTTGTATAGAGAGAGTAAAAGAGAAATACAGGATCTATATTTTCAGAGGGACATAAAGCCTTGAGATCTTGATTAAAAGTGACTGGAATTTTGGTTAAAGAAATTCTAAATTCACTTTCTAAAGACATTCCACGAACAACGAAAAGAATGGTATTTTCTGGAACTAAACGAGTTCCATTAGCAGCACCAGCTTCAGTTATATGTAATCCTGAGTCATAAATCCTTTGACCTTTGAGATCTTTGGCACTTACCCAAGCAATATCACCTCCCCAATATTCATCTTTTTGTTTGCTGGGCGTACCACCAGACATAAAAGTGACTATATCTCCCAGATCCTTATCTACCCATTTCATATGCCCAACTCCTTAAAATTTTGCGCGATCGCCGCCGCCAGATCCACCGCCTCAGCATTCAAACCCTCAAGCTCAATGTGAATATCCCGCAAAGTCTCCTCAAAATCAAAATCCTCATCCACCTCCTCAGGAGCAACACCCACATAACGCCCAGGGGTTAAACTCCAATCATTCGCCGCCAACTCAGCGTGATCGACCAGCTTCACCAAACCCTGCACATCCCGATACTTGCCATCAGGAAAACGTTCTGTCAGCCACACCGCCTGTTTATGAAAATAGCGCACCAGCTTTAACTGCTCCACCGCCTCCTGTCGTGCCAAATCCGCCGCCTTGCGTTCCTTCGTGACATCTCGACTCGACCAGCGATCGCTATCCTTCGCCGCCTGTTCCTTTTCGCACCAGTCCATCACCCGACAGCCCAACTTATAAACGAGATCCGCTTGCTTCACAAAATCACGGCTAGTTTCCGCAAGAGGAGCAAGACGAATTATCGCTTGATTTAGATCGGCATTAGTCATAGCTGCTTGCTTTTGCCATAACGCCAACTCGCGATCGCCATCCCCCCGAAATACCTCCACATCCTTGATTAAAGTTGTCAAACTCTCCTCAAACTCTTGCATCGGTGCGACTTCACCTTTGCTCACCTCAGAAATTCCCTTTACAAAAGGAGTCATCTTGTCTCGAAATAAAGCGATCGCCTTCGTATAACCATCAACCGACTCAAAACAACCATTGACAGCGCTTAACGTGCGATCGAGATAATCACGCACCAGATCGAGAAACTTGTCTTCCTGTCCCCGATATAGCCACACGATCGCCAAAAGATTTTGTAACTGCTCAGGACTAAAATCATAAATTTTGCGCGTAACTTTACGGTAGATATTCCGCGCATCCAACATCAGCACATGATCTTTATGTTGTGGCAACTTTGCCCGATTAAAAAACCACAACTCACAAGGCACAGTGCGCGTATAGAAGAAATTCGAGCGAATCGCGACCATCATTTCTACATCACCCGTGCCGATCAGCTTTTGACGTACCGTTGCCTCAGTTCCACCCGCACTCGAAGCCTGAGACGACATGACAAATCCTGCTCTGCCGCGATCGGTCAAATAGCTATAAAAATAGGTAATCCAAAGATAGTTGCCATTAGAAATCTTCTTGTTTTTGTTGACACTCGGCAAACCAAACAACAAACGCGGATCGTTTTTGACCTTCTCCTCATCCACCTCATCCACATTAAAAGGCGGATTTGCCATCACAAAATTAGCCTTACCCAACAACTCATGGGGATCTTCATAGTAAGTAATCGCCTTTTGCATATCCCCCTCCAACCCATGCACCGCCAAATTCATCTTGGCTAGCCGAATCGTCGTCGGATTTTTCTCCAAACCCTTAAAGGTTAATGAGTGCGGGTTGCCCTGTCGATCCTCCACAAAATGAGCGCTTTGTACAAACATCCCCCCAGAACCACAGGCAGGGTCGAGCAAAATACCGCGATCGGGTTCTAAAACATTGGCAATCAACGAAACCAAAGAAACAGGCGTAAAAAACTCGCCATTATCATGGGCTTTCAGATCCGCAAACTGCGTCAAAAAATATTCATAAATTCGCCCAAAGACATCCCCCTTAACCTGTTTTAACTCCTCTGGATTCAGCGATCTGAGCAACTGCCCCAAAACCTCATTATCTAGTTCTTGATATTCTTGCTTCGGTAGTTCCCCCTTCAACGTGGTGTAGTCCGACTCAATCGACTCCATCGCCTCTATGACAGCCTTAGCGCGATCACGATCGTCCCCTAGCGCTACTAAATAATCAAACTGCGCCTCTGGTCTTAAAAAGATCGCACTCCTCTGTGAAAAATCCTCTTTCTTGAGTTCGCGCACCTTACCGCCCCGTTTCGGCAAGTTAGCAATAATCTCATCCTTAACCGCCAAATAACGACTATAGGCATGACGCAGGAAGATCAACCCCATAACAGGCATGAAATATTCATTACTGGCATAGTTGGAGTTAGACCGCAACGTGTCAGCAGCACCCCACAGGCGCTTTTCAATTGCCTCAATATGTTCGAGTTGCCCCATATTTAACCCTATAACTTACCGACATTAGCTTGACTAGGCTCTAGCATAACCATCACTAAAACCATTCGATCCATGATCGAGAAATCATTATGACTTTGATTAACCGCAGATCCAAATAATTACTGGTGATTACTGGACTAGCTCTAAGTATTTAATTCGCTATTTTAGATATTTCAGCCTAGAAATAGCTTTAAGCATGATTTCTTAGAAGTATGACAGGTGCAAAAAGCAAATACACATCAGAGTTAGTTCAAGAGATCTGCGATCGCATTCGTGCCGATGGCAGGCTCGAATGCGTCTATAAATCGCCAAAACTCATTAGTAAAGCTAGTTTCTATGATTGGCTAAAAACAAAACCAGACTTTTTAGACAGCGTAAATCAAGCTCGGCAAGACTACCAGCGATCGCAACCAGAATTTATGCAAAGCTTGGCTCAAAAGGTTTTGCTTGAATATTTAGAAGGGCATGGCAAAGAAGAAATAGAGCGATCTTCGCAGATAATCAAAAAGTTTCGATTTAAAGGCAATGAAGGCTTACAACTTTTCGAGATCGATGAAGTCGAAACTGTAAAGACAACATACAGGAGATGCCCTGTAAAAGTCCTTGAGATGTTTTTCCCAAGACCTATGGCGATCGGGCAGGCAGTGGAAACCTTAGCTAGTGAAGGTGTACTAAGTGAGTCTCAACTTAAAAAGATCGTTACAATCATCGAAGAAACACAAACCAAAATAAAAGAAGCACTAAGCCACAAATAAAAACAGATATATAGCAGTTTGACTATCAAATGACTATCATAAGAGATATAAAAATTTCTAATCCAGTCTAGCAAATACTTTCAGCCTAACTAGTCATAGACTCATAATCGTTGATATGTCGGTTCGATTCCGACACCTTGGATTAAATGAAACAGTACTGAGTAAATAATTTTCACTCAGTAAATACTTATGTATGGCAACCCTAAATGGGTTGTGAGAATGCGTCCTTTCGGGGCGCACTCTCACAACTGAACAATTCTAGTTTTAGACTCATCTTCAAACAGATATAGCAATCCTAAATGGTTTGTGGAAGCGTCCCCCTTCGGGGGGCGCTTCCACAAACCCCAAAAATTTACAAATGATTTAGGACTGCTATATAGCAAAAAAAGAGTTAGCTAGTACAAACCAAAACCCAAGAATCGAGTGGCGGCGCAAAGCGCCGCCACTCGATTCTTGGGTTTTATGTCCTAAGCAAAACTTGCTTTGCGATAGGGTTAATTTTATTTTGTGATGTGGTCTTGTAAAAGAAGTAATGGGTTTTCAAAACTCAAAATGGCTTAGCCATTTTGAGTTTTGGTTTTATGTCTTAACAAGACTGGCTCTAGTTACAGTTGGGGTAGACTATGATGTATTTGATTTAGGGTAAATATCGTGACACAACGTACAGCAAGGCAATGGATTATTAATGGGGTCTTAATCGTAGTTACGCTCTCGTTTTTGGGTGTATCGATCGCCCCACTGCTTGGTGGTTTATTTGCCCCACCTGCTCAGCAAGCGGCTACTAACCCCAACCAAAATACATCAGAGCAAGAGCGGATCAAAATTCAGATCGAGGGGTTTGAGGCTGTGCTAAAAAGCGATCCTAAAAATCAAACTGCGCTAATTGGTCTTGTAAATCTTAGAAATCAACTTGGCAAAGTTAAAGAAACCATCGAACCTTTGCAAACCCTTGCTGATACTTTTCCCGATCAGCCCGAATATCGGATGACCTTGGCACGTACTTACATCGAACTCAAAGATCCTAAAAATGCATCAGCAGAGTACCGCAAGATTTTAACTACTAAACCAGGATATATCCCCGCAATCCAAAGTCTAGTTAGTATTGAGCTAAACGACAAACGCCCTGAAGCAGCGATCGGAATTCTCCAAGATACGCTCAAGACTGCGGAAACCGCTAACAAAGTCCAAGCAAATACAGTGGATACTGGTTCGATACGTTGGATTCTTGGAGAAGTGTATCGTCAACAAAATCGGATTGATGACTCGATCGCTACTTACGAGCAAATGATCAAAGAAAATGCCAAGGATTTTCGTCCCTATGTTGGCAAGGCTCAATTAAGACAAGTTCAAGGTAAGGAAGATGAAGCTAAGAAACTTTTTGATAAAGGGTTAGAGCTTGCTCCTGCTGAATTTAAAGATGAAGTAAAACGTCTGGCTGCTCTTCCTCCCCAAAAGGCTCCATTCACCAATCCTGCACAAACACCTAGCGACACTCCAGTTAAAAAACCATAATATAAAATAGGCGGCGCTTTGCGCCGCTTATTTTATGACAAAGACTCACCGATCGCTATTCTCATACCATTCACAAAATCCCAACCTGATTGTAATTTCTTACCTGCTGGTTGCACTTCTTTAACTAACAACAAACCCTTCCCAGTTTGCACTACAAATCCCTTACCTTTAAGAATCTGGTCTATTTTCCCCACATCTTCAAGATTGCTACTTTCTGAAATACCTTCTGAAATAAGTTCTGTCTTCGTAACTTTCAACCTTTGCCCACGAAAATCTGTATAGCAATTGGGATAGAAAGCACGAATCCGATTATGCAATGCGATCGCCTCCAACTTCCAGTCAAGTTCCCAATCCTCACGCCCAATCATTGGTGAATAGCAGGATAAAGTATCGTCTTGAGGCTCAGGTGTAATCGTGGTCAATTGACGCAGAGTATCAACTAATAAATCTGCACCTAAATTAGCTAATTTCCCGCTTAAAGTATCGGTATTGTCTTCAGGCAAGATTTCTAATTCTGCTTTGAGTAACATCGCGCCCGTATCAATGCCTGCATCCATTTGCATGGTCGTAATGCCTGTAATACTTTCACCATTAGCGATTGCCCATTGGATTGGAGCCGCACCCCGATATTTTGGCAGCAATGAACCATGCACGTTAATGCAGCCATACTTTGGCATATTCAGGATTTTTTTGGATAGGATTTGACCGTAAGCTACAACTACAAATACATCGGCTTCAAGTGATTCCAGTTCCGCGAGTATAGTTTTATCCTTTTTGAGGCGTTCAGGTTGCCAAATTTTGAGGTCGGGATTTCTTGCGATCGCGGCAGCTTTTACTGGCGGTGGACTGACTTGGTTGCCGCGTCCACGCCTTGTGTCGGGTTGCGATACCACGCCCACCACTTCAAAGTCTGGCTCGGATAATAATTTTTCTAAGGTAGGAACAGCAAAATCGGGAGTTCCAAAAAATACAATACGCATGATAATTCAAATAATAAATCAGCTATGCTAAGCAAAACGTAGCATAGCCGATTTATTATCCCTCTTTTGGCTTGACCGTAAACTGAAATAACACTTTCCCATCCTGTTGTAAATTGGGGGATTCGGAATCTGTGATATTGAGATTTTGAGTAATATCTAAGCGATCATTGGGAATTTGCCATTTAGATTCTAAATACGAGGCGATCGCTTGAGTCCGCACTCTTCTTAACGCATTACTCTCTAGATTCCGTAAACTGACTGACATCAATAACTTGAGATTAGGATAAAGTTGCAGTAAATTCCCAACTTGATCGAGTTTAGTACTGGCATCGGTAGGTAATGATGTTCTATTCTCTTCAAAAATAATTTCCCCACCACTAGTATTGATATATTCTAAATTTACTTTTGCCTCAGCTATGCCGATCCTTGTCTTCACATCTTGAATTACTAAGGCTTGGGCATCTACACTAATTGGGCGATCGCTCAGATAGGTAATTGCTAATAATACTGACTGAGATCTGCCCGTAGTCATGGCATAGTCGAGTAATTGTGCATTTGGTGGTAATGATAAATTGGCGATCGTCGCATCAAGATCTTGCAAGAGATTAAACTGCAATTCACTTAGACTAGGTGGTTGAACCGCCACAGGTAAAGCAACTTCTTCCTTCTTAGCCAAGATCTCATTGGAAGCAGTGGGAATCTCAGTGAGAATAAATTGAATTTGTTGAGGGTTTTTTCCAAGTTTTTGGGCTAATTCTTGAACATACTCTTCCTTCTCAGTTGCCGAATAAAGCTTGCTAGTAAATACATTTAGTCGCAGCGTCACGAACTGATTTTGTTCTGTAATCGAGATCCGCTCAATCGAAGAGCGTGGTTGACCATTGTTCTCATTACTAAATCTCGACTGCCAAATATTAGTCGCATTACGGCGCAGAGCGTTTTGTTGTTGTTTTTGGGTGACCTCTTCGCCTAATCTGCCAAAGGCACTACTGAGAGGAACTAAAAGAGCTAGAACCGTCAATAATACTACTAACAATCTCCCTGGTAAGCTTCCAATGGGACGCAATCGCTTTAAGAAAACATAACGACCTAAGAAATTTTGCACAGCAAGACTTTCGCGATCAGCAGATTCCCACAGTTTTACTCTTTCACGCACCGTTTCCGTATCAATGTGCAGCATCAGAAAGACTAGCAATGAGGCAAAGGAAATCGCCACTAAGTTAGTCAAGAATAGTAGTCCGCCACCTCTAGCAATTTGGAAACCCTCACTCCAATTCAGACTAAAAGCAACACCAACGCCAAAACCGACTACACACAATGGTGGCATCAGAGCCACAGCAATCGATACGCCTGGGATGGAAGTTACTACACCTTTTATAGGACGGCAAATGGCGATCGCGCCGATCGCGCCCGAAAACAGAGCCACTCCTAAGTCCAACGTATTCGGAGTTGTCCTTGCCAAAATTTCATTAGTTGCTTCCTTAAAGGGCAATGCGAAAATTAGCAATACTGCAAAACTAATTGCTACAGAACAACTCAAAGCAAGATTCGCGATCGCCCTTGCCAACAAAATAAAATCCCCAGCCGCCAAAGCCAATCCCAGCGAAAGAATTGGTCCCATCAAAGGGGAAATTAACATCGCTCCAATAATTACCGCAGGGCTATTTAGCACCAAACCTAAGGTCGCGATGCCCGCCGCAAAAATGATTTGCAACCAATAGGTTGTATCTCTTAAAGTCGCGGCTTGCGAAATTTCTAGATACACCTCAGTTTTGCGTTGCTCATCCACGCCCATTTGTGCAGCAAGGCGATCGCGATAAGTTTGCCAGAAGTCTATATATTTAGCCATATTGGTAAATTATCGGTTTTCAGTGTCTAAAAAACAATTAAACCCCCAATATTATCGAGGCGGGCTAAGCCCGTCTCGATAATATTGGGATCGCCCTACTATCGATCCAAAGACGGATTCTACTTTGACTTGGACAGATCCTAGTAGACAGTCAAAGGATAATTGACGGGTAAAATAAAGGCATAGGAAAGAGCTAAGGAAAAAGCTATGCCAGCAAAACGATACAAAGTGAAGTTAAGTGAAGAAGAACGTCAAAAGC
>NZ_NDHW01000077.1 GCF_002251945.1 Pseudanabaena sp. SR411 | reverse complement strand
CGATCTCKAGGATMGGTAACATCGCATTGCCGATAATATTTGCAATCAGCCATAGCCACCAAAAGCTCTTTCCTACTTTTTTTGACATAGACTTTTGACATAGACTAAAGGAAAACAAGTTAAACCATGACAGATACAGTATCAGCTAAATTAACAGGTAAGAAAGCGATTGTTACTGGGGCAAGTAGTGGTATTGGCAAAGAAGTGGCGTTGCGATTATTACAAGCTGGCGCACAGGTCAGTCTGGTTAGCCGCCATCCCGAACACATCCTTAGCATACCCCCAGGTAGCCATGCTAAAGGCTATGCCATAGACCTCGGTGACATTTCTCAAGTTGCCCCAAAGATGCAAGCGATCGTGACAGAGATGGGCGGCGTAGATATTTTGATTAATAATGCAGGTATGGCATATATAGGCGAATTAATTGATATGCCTCTGACCGAATGGCAGAAGTTGTTTGACCTGAATCTCACCAGTGTATTCCAATGCTTACAGACTGTATTGCCAACCATGCGATCGCAAAAAAGCGGCACGATTGTTAATGTAGCCTCGATCGCAGGTAAGCAAGGTTTTCCCAATTGGGGCGCATATTGCGCGAGTAAATTTGCGCTATTAGGTTTGACTCAGGCGATCGCGGCTGAAGAACAGCCTCACGGCATCAAAGTTATGTCCATCTGTCCTGGTTCTGTCGATACGCCTCTATGGGATACTCTCGGCGATAAAGTGCCACCTAGTTTTAATCGTGCCGCTATGCTTCGACCTGCCACGGTCGCTCAATCGATCATGACTTTAATAAATCTACCTGCCGATGCCATGATTAATGAACTCGTACTGATGCCCAACGTAGGAACTTTTTAAACTGTGATATAGCAATCCTAAATGGGTTGTGAGAGTGCGCCCCGCAGGGGCGCACTCTCACAACCCATTTAGGATTGCAACTCATTTTAGGATCGCTATATATGGCAATGTAAGTTTTGCTTAGGAAAAGATGAGGGGCGGAGCTTTGCGCCGCCCCTCATCCTTTGGGTTTTGATTTGTCCTAGCTATCTCTTGCGTTCTAAGCAAGCCAGTAGATAAAGAGGATTATTTCTGTACCGAAGATTGAGGAATAATCCTGTATTTCACTTTTTAGAACTTCTTGGTTCGGGTTTGAGCGCAAAGCGCTGTAATACCAAAATACAAAACGGCTGCGTCTTGTGTTTTGGTATTACAAGGAAGGAATTCCTGTGATGCCATAGATTTGCGGCTGGCACAGGGGTACAGTCTCTACAAGACTCTAAATTTTCAAGTACGGGCAAATCCCCCGTGGTTGCCCTGCCACGCTAGGCAGCAAGAGATTCATCATCTGAGTTCCACATAATACCAATTCACGAAAGTGTGACAACACTTTTGTGAATCAAAAACCAAACCCAGTAAGGTTTTTAAAATTAAGAAACGACTACGCCATTTCTTAATTTGGTATAACATCTACTACAGAAAAATTGATAAGTATTTATCTATAGATATCGCAGCTTATTAACTATCCACTCAAGATTAAAATGCTCTAGCTTGTTTATCAAAGACAGTCAAGACCATGATTTGCAACGCCTTGACTATTTCTTTTTTGAGAAGCTATGTCTTATGGATGGAATTAACTGAACCTTAACCCAGAAGCGCCTAAGCTATGAAGGAATAGTTTAGAATTATGTAGGCATATTAAATAATGATTGAAAAAGTTCAATCTATTGAGAGAAGCAATAACTCCCACAGATCTGCGAATATGGGAGAATATATTAAATTTTATAGTTTGAATCGCTAGTTAAACACCTTTTTATGCTGGTAGTTTTGACCTGACTCAAACACAAAATTTTGATGTTTAGCTACTGTTTCCTCAGCAATTTTTTAGCTCCCTCCTTTTTAAGTTAATTCACTGGATATCTAGTAAGTATCACACCATGACGATCAGTATCTCTCGCCCTGTCAGTCCCACTTCTGAGAATGATTCAAAAAACGCCAAAGTCCTCGAATCTCTACCCACCCGAAAAGCAATTTCACAAATTATTCGTGATCGCGTAATTGCCGCTGGCGATCCTTTTTTTGCCAATGACTCGATCGCCCATCACATTAGCGAAATCGAACGGGAAGAGCTAAAAAAAGAACTCGAAGGAAAACTGCAAGGTGTTTTTGACTCATTGATTATTGATACTGCCAATGATCACAACACCAAAGAAACCGCCCGTCGGGTAGCCAAGATGTATGTGGATGAAGTTTTTAAAGGGCGTTATCATCCTATGCCCAAAGTTACAGATTTTCCCAATGCCAAGGAACTTGACGAAATCTATACTCTTGGACCAATTACCGTGCGATCGGCATGTTCTCACCACTTTGTGCCGATTGTTGGTCAAGCATGGATTGGTATCGTCCCCAGCGATCGCGTCATTGGCATCTCCAAATTTAATCGCATCGTAGACTGGGTGATGAGTCGTCCGCATATCCAAGAAGAAGCGGCGATTATGGTTGCTGATACGATCGAAAATTTGATTAAGCCTAAAGGTTTAGCATTTGTGATCAAGGCTCAACATATGTGCATGACATGGCGCGGTGTTAAGGAACCCGAAACCAAAATGGTCAATTCTATCGTGCGTGGTTCTTTCCGAAGTGACCCATCAATGAAAAAAGAATTCTTCGATCTGATTCGGGCGCATGGCTTTGGCGATTCGTAAGGTGTCTTACGCTTTTGAAAACCCAGAGATTAGGATCGGAGCTTTGTGCCGCCCCTAATCTCTGGGTTTTAATTTGTGATGGCTAGCATTTATAGTGTTCTGTAGAAGAATTTATATTTGAAGATAATGAAAAATTGGCTGAAGCGATCTTTTGATTTCATATTATGTGTAGCGATCGCAAGTTGTATAAGCCTAAGTTTATTGTTAGGAGCCGTATTTTTTGATGCACAGCCTGTGCAAGCAAGACTTACCGATGATACCTACGATGGCAATATCTTTGCCCTCTATGGAGGAAATGGCTCCATTGTGCCACCTCGAATTAGCTTGGCTCAATCCCTTGAGATTGGTCGAGCGGCGATGCTGGTTTTTTATGTAGATGACAGTGCTGATTGCAAAAAGTTTTCGCCAATTCTCAACTTAGCTCAAGGATTTTATGGTAAGACGATTAGCCTGATCGCTGTTCCTGTTGATAGTTTGGACTTACAACACAATAACTACACCCCAGCCGACGAAGCTTACTATTACAAAGGCACAGTACCTCAAACAGTGCTAATTTCTGGTGAAGGTAAAGTTAGCTACGATCGCGAAGGGTCGTTTGGATTTGAAGAACTTGACTCGGCAATTCGAGATTTACTAGGGTTGCCTGATGCTCCTCCCGAATTAAAATTCCGTAAAACCGATAAAGTCATCAACGAATTGAATCCTTAAATTGCAAAATCTATCCCCTCTCCCCTCTCCTTTTTAAAGAGAGGGGAAAAATAGCATATTATTTGCCCTTTTTCCTTATATGGCAGTAAATCCAGAAATTATTACTCCAGATGTAGCGATCAATGACGATCTTGTAGATCTTGATTTGATTCGTCAACAGTTAGCAAATCGCGCTCAGCAATTATCAATTCCCCAGATCGAGAAGCATTTATTTTTATGTGCTGACCAGACTAAACCGCTCTGTTGTCAAAAAGAAGTCGGTTTACAATCATGGGACTATCTCAAACGTCGGATTAAAGAACTTGATCTCGAAGCAAAAGTATTTCGTACCAAAACTAATTGCTTGCGGGTATGCGATCGCGGACCAATTTTACTAGTTTATCCCGATGGTGTTTGGTATCACTCGGCAACGGCTGAGGTATTAGAGAAAGTACTTCAAGAACATATCATTGCTGGCAAAATCGTCTCAGACTACGCTTTTGTTGCACCCGAAAACTAAATCCAAAATTTTTATTGAGAGTGTTGCTTTGCAACACTCTCAATAAAAATTTTGGATTTTATAATACTGATTACTGAGAAAGAGCGGCTTTGCGAGAGTCAAATAGCTGCAAAACGGCACTCTTGATCATAGACATTACATAAGGATCGCAGCTTGCTAGCAAATCTTCGGAAGTTAAGTTACCCTTAAAAAATTCCTTAGATAGATTTAACATGCGTTGCATTTCCGTAAAGCCAATTGATTTGACCATAAACGTTGCCACAGGCGAATTTTTGACATCGTAACTAGAGTCAACTGTACGCCCCTTATCTAAAAGTTCTAAGACCTCAGCTTCAATAGGAGTTGAAGGGGTGTGTGGGGTTTTAATTTCTGGAAGGAACTGTTCTAATCCGACCACTGGATTGTCTTCTAGTGGCAATTCTCCCATCATCGTGGAGAGGGATATATCACGCCCAATCCGAAATGATAGGGCTTCTAAAATTGCGATCGAAGTAAGTTTGGTTCCTAAATACAATCTTGATACTTCTAGATTTTGTTTGGTTTGGGCAAGTAGCTTGTAATAAGTTTTTTCATTTGGCTCATTGCGATAGCGTCGAAAAACGATTTCAGGTGAAAGGAAGTTCATAAATCCTTCCATTTTTTGAATAGAAACTCGGTAGCCATGCACACTATAGGAGTTTACATTTTTTAGATCATGATTTGTCTCTGGAATTAAGTTCCAAGTATTGTTAAGAAACCGCGATGAATTAGGGCTAGCAAAGTTTTCCACATCGCGATTGGATAGTCGTACAGCCCTCTTGACGATTTCAGCGATTTCTTGATCTCCCCACCCAAATTGAAATGCTTCATTAGCATTAACTAAGCGCCCGAATAGTAGATCAGAACAAGTCAAACCTGAATCTAATTGTGGACGAAACGGAATTGTGGCTTCAATGCAAGCAGCTATTTCCGTCAATTTCGATAGAGGCAGCATATTTTCTAGAGCCTTGATCGCGATGAGCGCACTAAGAAACTCATTTTGCCCAGACATTGGCAATAATGGCTGTCCATGCTCAAAACCAAATAGCATTGTTACCATCTTAAAAATCGTGTCTTCTTGAAGTTCAGGAGGGTCAAGAATGACTAATTGCTCACGATCTTGTTTGATATAGGGTGAAATGTATCGACTAATATTGACGCTGATACCTTGATCAACTTGGACATAAACGAGATCATGAAATAAAGCTGATATTACTTCGATCGCATCTCCCCCTTCGCCAACCTCAAAAATATGATTTGGTGTGTGAAACGATCGCCAAGGACCAGTCATAGTCTGAATGATCAAATTAGAGATTTTGGTTAATTCTGATTTGTCAACTTGACCATCTAGGTCGGCGATCGCTTGCGTTAAGCAATCTAGACATTTCTGTTTATCCTTTGCAGTACTCATCCAATCCTCTCCGCATTTAACTTCATTCGTATTTACAGCGTTTTTCCGAGCATTTCCACCACAAAATGCTGTTGATTATCTAGACAATTAGTGACAATTACCTAATTACTTGCTACTAAATTTGTTGATATTTTTTTAAGCGCAAGGCGCTGTAGGCTCTGTATTGCATGAAACTTAAACCGACTTATATTGATGACTGATTGGATTTGTGTGATTTTGCTCGGATTTTTTAATTAATGCAAAAGATGGACTGCACTAAGCATCTCCCACCCTTAACATATTAATACGACACTTTGAAGATGACAGAAAATCTAACATAATCTGTTGATCTCTGAGCATAAGTAGTTAACTTTCTACCCTAACTAAGTAGCTATAGCGGTTTTCGTTTTGCCGTAGGCAAAACGAAAACCGCAAAACCATTGTTTTGATTTGTTTTACAGTTTTCAGAGGAGCATATGCTCCTCTGAAAACTGTAAAACAATTAAATATAAGACCCCAAAACCTGTGGCGTGCGCTGAGCGTGCGCCACAGGTTTTGGATATGTTTTTAATTATGCCCAGCTACTTACTCATGATTCATCAAGTTTGAAATTATGTATATCGTTAGTTTGGCTGGAAATCCCTAGAAAAATCTAGCTGTTACTCCTCTAAGCCCCCAGTTTCTAGATTTTGCGATATTCTTAAGTGAAGGTTGCGATGGTACAGCGATTTCCGATTAAAAGAACCACAACAAATTTTTTAAAAAATTTGTTGGTTTAGGTTTGAACGCAAATCACTGTAAAGGTATCGCGAGTCACTAACGCTAATGTTTGTTTTTTGTAAGTTGGGGAAGGAAAATTTGTCACTAACAATGTCACAACGAATCAGCGATCGCTTGGTGCTATCCAATGGCATTGTGGTCTTAGTAACCGAAAACCCCACGGCTGATATTATTGCAGCGCGTTGCTTTTTTGCAGGTGGTGAGCGTGTCCAAACCTCTGATAAATCAGGACTAACCCATCTAGCTGCATCAATCATGACCCGTGGCACTGAGAGATATTCCTCGTTAGAAATTGCGGAGCAGGTGGAGTCAATTGGCGCATCACTGGGGACAGAATGCTCAAGTGATTATTTCTTGCTGTCATTAAAAACCATTTCGTCGGATTTCCATGACATGTTACTGCTGGGATCAGAGATTTTGAGATCGCCTAGTTATCCCGATCATGAGCTTGATCTTGAAAGGAGGCTCACGATTCAGTCAATCCGATCGCAACAAGAGCGACCATTTACGATCGCTTACGATCATTTGCAGCATCTGATGTATGGGGATCATCCCTACGGATTTTCTAGCCTTGGTACAGAGGCAACCATTAGTCAACTTACTCGGAATGACTTAGTTGATTTTCACCAAACTTATTTGCGCCCCGATCAGATGGTTGTCAGCATTGCAGGTAAGATTTTGCCAGAGCAAGCTCTATCTCTCGTGGGTGAAGCTTTTGGAGACTGGAAGAAGCCAAATCAACCAAACATTATTTCTACACCTACTCCCAACTTTCAGCCAAAGCTGGTTACCCATGAGCAGGACACACAACAGGCGATCGTGATGATTGGCTATCCTGCGCCATCGGTTAGCTCGCCTGACTATGCCGCCCTGAAGATCATTTCCACCTATTTGGGCAACGGTTTATCAAGCCGCCTGTTTGTAGAGTTACGCGAAAAGCGAGGACTTGCTTACGAAGTTTCCGCTTTTTATCCTACCCGTTTGGAAACCTCGCAATTTGTGGCTTACATGGGAACGGCTTCGCAAAATACGGGGACGGCTCTCGAAGGGTTGCGCCATGAATGTGAGCGACTTGCCACGGTAACGATTACGGAAGATGAGTTGGCAATTTGTCAGAGCAAATTGCTAGGACAATATGCTCTAGGTAAGCAAACCAATGGTCAAATCGCTCAAGTGTATGGCTGGTATGAGGTCATGGGCTTAGGGCTAGAGTTTGATCACCAATTTGTCAAAGCGATCGAAGGAGTGACGATCGCTGATGTCCAGAGCGCGGCACAGAAATATTTTGTAACACCTGCTATTTCCATAGTTGGCTCGGTGGATGCTTTGAAACAGGTAAACTAGTTTTCAGTCGGCACGATGCGCTGACTGAAAATTTGGCAGGACTAAAAAGTTAGGAATAAGCTGCGCGAAGCGCAGCTTATTCCTATGAATCCTTTGGCAGGACTACCGAAAATTTATAATTTATATTAAGGAGTACTTTTTTCTGTGTTGAATCTTAAAAATTATTGGACAGGTTTTCAAAAAGTGGCGATCGCTTTTTGTGTGATGCTGGCGCTAGTCGGTACGCTTTTGACTCCCGTTTTAACTCAGCCTGCGATCGCTCAAACTGGATCTAAAGCTGCTGCATTGGCTGCTTCTGCTGAGAAGCTACAGGTGCTTAGCGATCGCTTTGATCGACTCGAAAAATTTGTGTATGCTCAAAAATGGAACGATATAATTACATCCATTCATGGGCCCTTTGGCGAAATTCGTCGTGAGCTAAGATTGATTGCTAGTCAGTTGAGCAAAACCGAGAAAGAAACTGCTAACAGTTTGGCTAATAACCTATTCAAAAACTTTGTAATCCTTGATAATGCGGCTAAAGATAGAGATGCGATCGCGGCTGAGACTGCCTTTAAAAATGCTCTCCAAGATTTTGAAAGCATCGTTGATTTAGTAAGCTAATTAAAAAGGGATGCAAAGCATCCCTTTTTAATAGTGAGTTTTATGAAAAGACCAATTTATCTCGATTGTCATGCTACCACCCCCGTTGACGAGAGGGTGCTGGAGGCGATGTTGCCATATTTTCGGGAATCCTTTGGTAATCCTGCGAGCATTGGGCATCTGTATGGCTGGGAAGCAGAGTCGTCGGTCAAATTAGCGCGTGAGGCGATCGCCTTAGCGATCAGTGCCACACCCGAAGAAATAATCTTTACCAGTGGTGCAACTGAAGCGAATAATCTGGCGCTCAAGGGTGTGGCTGAGGCTTATCACTCAAAAGGACAGCATATCATCACCGTACTAACTGAACATAGTGCTGTGCTTGATCCCTGTGCTTATTTGCAATCACTTGGTTTTGAGATTACCTATTTATCTGTCAAGTCTGATGGCTTAATTGATTTAACAGAACTTGAAGCCGCGATTCGTCCCGATACAATTTTAGTCTCGGTGATGGCGGCGAATAATGAGATTGGGGTACTTCAACCGATCGCAGAAATTGGCAAAATCTGTCGCGATCGCCAGGTTTTATTTCATAGTGATGCGGCTCAAGCGATCGGCAAAATTCCCCTTGATGTGAATGCGATGCAAATTGATTTGATGTCGCTGACTGCCCACAAGATCTATGGGGCAAAGGGAATTGGTGCTTTATATGTGCGTCGTCGTCCGCGAGTGAGTCTTGCGCCGCAGTTACATGGTGGGGGACATGAACGGGGAATGCGCTCTGGTACTCTCTACACGCCGCAAATTGTCGGTTTTGCGAAGGCTCTGGAAATTGCGATCGCTTCTCAAGGTTCAGAGCAGCGACAAGTTTTAAATCTACGCGAACATCTATGGCAGCGATTGAGTGAAATAGAAGGCATAATTCTCAATGGACATCCTGTCCAACGACTTGCGGGTAATCTCAATGTCAGTTTTGCAGGAATTAATGGAGCCGCCTTAATGCTTGCCTTGCAACCGATTGTTGCTGTCTCTTCAGGTTCTGCTTGTAGTTCTGCGAAAACTGCTCCTTCCCATGTCTTACTAGCTTTAGGCCATTCTAAAGAATTAGCCTATGCTTCCATTCGGTTTGGCATTGGTAGATTTAATACTTTCGATGAGATTGAAACTGTCGCTGATCATGTAATTGCTTCAGTGCGATCGCTACAAAAATAAACATTTCAGCATGATCACGCTCGATAATAAGCCCATCTACTTACTGCACATGCAACAACGAAAGCTGATAATAATTTTCCGCATGGGTGATCGCCTGTAGTTGCTCCTCTTCCGAAAGCTCGCGCATCACCTTCGCAGGCACACCTGCCACCACCACACCCGCAGGCACATCCTTCGTCACCACCGCCCCCGCACCCACAATACTTCCTGCTCCAATTTTTACCCCTTCCAATAGGATTGCCCCCATCCCGATCAAGCAACCGCGCCCAATTTCCTTACAGTGAACCACCGCCCGATGACCGATTGTCACATATTCGCCAATCACTAAAGGCTGGTCAGGATCACCATGCAAAATCGCCCCATCTTGAATATTCGTGCAATAACCAATCTCCATGCGATTGACATCCGCCCTAATTACTACCTTGTACCAAATATTCACGCGATCGCTGAGATGTACATCACCAATTACCACTGCATCACTAGCAATAAAAGCCGCGCGATCGCGATCGGGTGTAGGAAGTTGCGAATAGGGAAGATGCATATTGTTTATTATTATAAAAGCGTGCTTAGGCAGGCTCCTATAATAATAAACAATATGCCAGCCAATAACCTATGTCACAAGCCCTCGATTTAGCCCAAACTCCAGCCCAGACTGAAGATTTCTTACTTTCTGTGCGTAATTTACAGGTTAGCTTTAGGGGCGATGAAGGCATCGTCCATGCTGTCAAAAATATTTCCTTTGATCTTGCCCAAGGACAAACCCTTGGCATAGTCGGCGAATCTGGCTCTGGCAAATCGGCAACAGCTTTAGCAATCATGGGCTTGTTGGGAGAATCTGGCAAAATTACCAATGGCGAAGTTATATTTCGTCCCAGTGGTGAGTCGCCCCTTGATTTGGTGCGCGTATCGCCGCAGAAAATGCTCAAATACCGAGGCGATCGCATATCGATGGTATTTCAGGAGCCGATGACATCGCTCAATCCCTTGTTTACCTGTGGTTATCAAGTTATCGAAGCAATTCGGTTACATCAAAAGGTATCGGAGCAGGAGGCAGAAGTACGCACGATTCAGCTATTTCAGGAAGTGCAATTACCAAATCCTGAGCAATTAATTGAACGCTATCCCCACGAACTTTCGGGTGGTCAATTACAACGAGTGATGATTGCGATGGCGATTTCTTGCAATCCGCAGTTGATAATTGCTGATGAGCCGACAACGGCGCTAGATGTGACCGTACAAGCGACAATTCTGGAATTGCTCAAAGAGATTCAGCGATCGCGTCAGATGTCGATGATTTTTATTACCCATGATTTGGGGATTTTGGCGGAAATTGCAGATCGAGCGATCGTCATGAATCAAGGCGAAGTCGTCGAAAGTGGAGATACACAAGCCATCTTCCAAACACCGCAACATCCCTATACCAAAGGTTTAATTGCCTGCCGACCTCAGCCCGATCGCCAGTTGCGCCTATTGCCAACGGTAAGTGACTTTATGGAAATTCAAAATGGGCAAATGGTGGAGAAAGAACCAAGTGATCCTCGTTATTTAGAAGTTGTTCCACCTGAAGAAATTAGTACACGTTTACTAGAATTACAGAAACAAGAACCAATTTTGTCTGTGCAGAATCTCAGGATTGAGTTCCCAATTCGTAGCATTTTAGGACTTAAAAAACGCTATCTCGTTGCTGTCAATAACATTAGCTTTGATGTCTATCGTGGCGAAACCCTTGGACTAGTTGGTGAATCTGGCTGTGGCAAAACCACTACAGGAAGGGCAATTCTGGGTTTAACTAATGGCGTGATGGGTTCTGTTAAATTTGAAGGACGCGAAATTTCTCAACTCAAAGGCGAAGCATTACAAAAGTTACGCTGTGATCTGCAAGTAGTATTTCAAGATCCTTACGGTTCACTCAATCCGCGCATGAGTGTTGGTGATGTGATCGCTGAGCCATTAATCGTCCATAGTCATCAAGAACGGTTTCACCGCTATCGCAGTGTTACAGCAAGACAAGAAAGAGTAGCCTATTTACTAGAGCGTGTTGGTTTAACTAAAAGCGCGATGCGTCGATATCCTCATGAGTTCTCAGGAGGTCAACGTCAACGCATTTGTATAGCCAGAGCCTTGGCACTCAATCCTAAATTAATTATTGCTGATGAACCTGTTTCCGCCCTTGATGTATCGGTACAGGCTCAAGTTCTCAATCTATTAAAGGAACTCCAAGCAGAATTTGGCTTAACCTATATCTTTATTTCCCATGATCTCGGTGTGGTCAAATTTATGAGCGATCGCATCATGGTCATGAACAAGGGCGAAATTGTCGAACTAAACACTGCTGAATCCATCTACACCAATCCTCAAGAACCCTATACTCAAAAACTAATTAGCGCCATTCCCAAAGCTTTAGTTTTATCTCCCTAACAACCTACTTTTGTAGGGTCGCAAAGCATCTCTGCAAAATACTCTTAACTTAAGAAGGTAATTATGCTAACTCTCACCAAAAAATATTCCCTTACTGAGTACTTTGATCGTGAAATTCTTTCAGAGACAAGAAATGAATACATTGATGGAGAAATCAAACCGATGACTGGCGGTACACCCACACACAATACTCTTGTTGTTAACTTACTATCTCTGCTACATATAGCTTTACCAAGTCCCTATCGAGTTTTTGTCACCGATCAACGCCTCTGGCTTCCTGACCGCCGTATTGCCACTTACCCTGATGTGATGGTCATGGCTGAGCCATTGGAATATCAAGAAGGACGAAAAGATACTTTAGTCAATCCCATTTTGATTGCTGAAATTCTATCGCCATCAACAGCAAGCTATGATCGGACTGGCAAATTTGCCTCCTATCGAACTATTCCCTCATTCAAAGAATATTTGCTAATTTCTCAAGATCGCAAGTATGTCGAACATTTCTATAAAGAAGGCGATCGCTGGATATTCACTGCCTATGAAAACGATGCGACTATTTCCCTAAAATCCTTTGAAGTAGCGATCGCTACTTCAGTTCTATATAATCGTATTAATTTTGAATTAGAACCTTAAGGAATGAGAGCGCAAAGCGCTCTCATTCCTTAAGATAGCAACAAAGCCTCCGCTAATTCCTTATCCATTTGTTCCGCAGAGGCGATCGCATCGGTCATGATTTGGCGAGGTGAAATACCATTGTGATAAGCTGCTAGCCAACGTTGGGCTTCATTGCCCTGTTCGAGAATTTTTTTCAATGGTGACAAGAAGCACCATACACCGTTATCCTTAGCACGCGATCGCAATTCTTCGTATTGATCTGAAATCCATTCCCTTGCGGTAATTTGTTCGCCTGTTTGCCAATGGGTTAAAACTGCATCAAGACTATTAATAGCAGCAGCAACTTCATTTTGATCGGCGATCGCCGCAAGTTCTTCAGGCGTAAACTTAGTTGCATAGGGCGCAAGGGGATCGAGCGATGAACCGATTCCAGCTTCGAGAAATTGATTCAGTCGCATTTCTAAAAGAGCAGTGATTGCGAGTAATGCGACGGGATCGATGACTAGATCAGAGATTCGCAGTTCTAAACGGTTAAGGTTATAAGGACGATTATCGCCATTGGGACGCACCGATGACCAAAGATGACGCACATTTTGCATCGTGCCTAACTGCAATTGTTGTTCTGTCCATTCTACGAAATGATGATGACTGCTAAATAAAGGAACTAGCTTCGGAGTTTTGGGAAACATTTGCCAACGGGAAGAATGGAAACCTGTTGCTTTACCATCAAGAAATGGTGATGCAGCGCTCAGGGCAAGATAAAGCGGTGCTTCCAGACGAATCAGACGACAGGCAGCGATTAATAACTCTAGATTAGGTATACCAACATTAATATGAATGCTTGCAGTTACGACATCAGTACCGTAGGTCTGCTCAATATAAGTGTGATAAGGATTTTGAGGATCAGAGCGATAAAAATGATCGACTCCACCCAAAGCAAGCGTACTTCCTGGCATCAAAGTGTAATCACCAAGCGATCGCAAATAGCTGCGTAGCTTCTGGCGCGGCTCTACCAATGCCATTAACAATGGCTCATATTTGTGAAATGGTGGTGTGATGTATTCAACATTGCGACTGTCTGGCTCACGCACAAACCCATTTAGATTAGCCACAATGCGATCGCTAAAGCCCACCACATCCCCCGTCGGTGTAGAGGTGTAGATTTCTACTTCAAAGCCTTTAGATAAAAGCACGGGAGGTTTCCTTTTGCTATAGTCACTATTACTAGCCTACCCTGCAATGCGATCGCTTTAAAGATGCCTTAAGACATACAGCAAGTAGGAATCCCCACTAAGGTAAAGATTTTACTAACTTTTCATCAGCTCCTTCATGTTTTTGGCCGCTAAAGCATAGCCACCATCAGCTCCATCCACAAAATGCACTTGACGACCATCGCGCTCAAACACTAAGCAAGTCATCAGGGCGCGATCGGACACATGAAAGCCATAAACTAAGCGACCTTCTTTGAATTTTTTTTCTAGATGCTCAGTTAGTTTTTGGCGTTGTCTGGTTCTACCAGAAATCACCATTCGTAGTACATCATCAAATTTTTTGAAGTCAGTGGCTTCGGAAACAATTTGCTTATACTCTCCCCAATTAAACCCTCCAATTTGAATATTAAATGTCATAAAAATCAACCCCAGTAAATTAATCAGGCGCAATTTCCACAAATACAACTTCTGTTTTAGCCACCCCTGAGAAGCGGTAAAAACTTTTGTCTCTGATGATAGGTTCTTGTTCTTAAAAGCAAGTTGCAAGTTCTCGGATACAACAGGGTTACAGTCTATCCCCTGCCCATAGATGCGCTCAATTTGGTTAATTACTTCCCGATAGAGAAGATCGATTTGGCTTTGACTTGGGGCTGTTACAAAGATGATTAAACTAAGAATTTCCTCATGGCGGGTGGGGATATCTTGCCAACGACATTCTAATCCAGAGAAATCAGCGATCGGATAGGAGTTTTTGTGTCTAGGACTATACAAATCTGTTGTTGCTTGATCCTTAACTAAACGTGTCGCATAGCTGATGCCTCCACCTCTGAGGATCGCTTGCACATAGTTGTCAGAGATGCGGAGCTTGGCAACTTTAATGTCATAGCTTGATGTAATAGTCGCAAGTGGGACAATCCCGATGCGTAATTTAAGATTAAATTCTTCAGCAGCTAATTTTTGTACAGCCAATAATGCTTGCTCTGATTCAGGGATAAACCTTGGGGGAATGAGGATAGATGCGCCATCACCACCGAATACGAAGGGAATCTCTAATTCTCCAACTATATTTAAAATCACAATAATGGAACAAGCGCCTAAGAGATTGATATCTTTGTATCTGCCATCCTCGATCGCTTTAGTAGAATCGGCAATATCAGTAATAATTGCAGCCCAGTCATCGGGTACTGTATAAAAATTCTCGCTATGAGTAATATCGGCAAAATTTTGAAGAACAGGTAGATCGGCATAAAAGTTTTCAGAACTCGTATTTCGTGGTTGAAAGTCTTGAATACTCATATCTGTAGCATTAAATGCGATCGTAAAATCATAATAACCCACATTCCGCTCTTATTTTACTGAAAAAAATATTTAGAAAGCAAATCCTTATACAGCAAGTATTTTGGGCTTTAATCCCAAAAGAATCACTATTTTAACAATTTAAATAATGATTCACTAATAGGAATTACTATCATTAATTTCTCAGGAAATCGCTGAAACCCTCATTGTCTCGTTGTAAATATTTTTAGGCTTCCATTACGAGCGGAATGTGGGATAATAATGATCCTAACAATAAAAGAGAAGGATGTATAACCGCCAACTGGCGGTTATACATCCTTCTCTTTTAGCGACGAAAGAATAATTTTACCCTTTCATATTTATTCCCATTCAATCGTGCCAGGGGGCTTGGATGTAATATCTAACACCACTCGATTGACACCTTCTACTTCATTGACAATCCGATTGGAAATAGTTTCCAATAAATCGTAGGGAACTCTTGCCCAATCCGCAGTCATGCCATCCTCACTGGTAACAAGGCGCAAAACGATAGGATGAGAATAAGTCCGCTTATCTCCCATCACACCAACACTACGAACTGTGGGCAACAGCACCGCAAACGCTTGCCAGAGATTATTGTATTGACCTGCGCGATTGATTTCTTGACGCACAATCAAGTCGGCATCACGTAAAGTATTTAAGCGATCGCTCGTAATATCACCAATAATCCGAATCGCTAAACCAGGGCCTGGGAAAGGCTGACGCTTGACGATTTCTTCAGGAAGTCCAAGCGCTGTACCAACTTTTCGTACTTCATCCTTAAAGAGTTTGCGAAGTGGTTCTACGAGAGTAAATCGCAGATTATCAGGTAAGCCGCCCACATTGTGATGGCTCTTGATTTTGACAGCAACACGCTTACCAGTGACTGGATCAGCGTTTGTATCAGCAGATTCAATTACATCTGGATAAAGAGTGCCTTGAGCAAGGAAATCAAAGGGGCCTAATCTCTGGGATTCTTCCTCAAAAACATTGATAAATTCGCCGCCAATAATCTTCCGCTTTTGCTCAGGATCAGTAACTCCTTTTACTTTCTCAAGGAATCTTTCGCGAGCGTTGACATACTCAACATGAATATGGAACTGTTCTTCAAAGAGTTTGACGAGGCGTTCTGGTTCAAGCTTTCGCATGAAGCCTTGATCGATAAACATGCAGGTGAGTTTATCGCCGATCGCCTTATGTAATAAAAAGGCAAGAGTTGAAGAATCTACACCACCTGAAAGGGCTAGTAATACCCGCTTATCACCAACTTGAGCGCGAATTTCACGGATTGAATTTTCGATAAAGGCATCAGTCGTCCAGCTTGGCTCACATCCACAAATGTGATAGACAAAGTTACGAATCATTGCCATACCACCTGCGGAATGGACAACCTCAGGATGGAACTGTACCCCATATAGCTTTTTGTCATGATCGGCGATCGCCGCACAGGGAGTATTAGCAGTATGTGCTAATACTTCAAATCCCTTGGGCAATTCAATTACAGAGTCGCCATGACTCATCCACATGGTGATACCTGTATCTACGTTAGTGAGTAGATCAGTAGGATCATCAATTTGTAACTCAGCTTTACCATATTCCCCGCGATCAGCTTGCTCGACCTTACCGCCGAGTTGCTTCGCCATCAATTGCATTCCATAGCAAACACCTAAAATAGGTATGCCTAAATTAAAAATCTCAGGATCGCATTGAGGAGCGCCTGCATCATAAACAGAATTAGGACCACCTGATAAGATGATGCCTTTGGGGTTAAACTTCAGTAAATCTTCGGCTGATATGTGATAAGTTAAAACTTCAGAATAAACCTGTGTCTCGCGGATACGTCGAGCAATTAGCTCCGAGTACTGAGAGCCGAAATCAAGAATCGCAATCATTGAACGACTATTTATATTGTCTGTGGTACGATCAGAATCTGGGATAGGGGAATTCGCACTAGAAGAAAGAGAACTTTCAAGATTTAGTACTACATTCGACGATGTTGGAGGGGAAGAAACCACAGTAGATACCTCTATCTTAATGAGATAGCATTTTAATGAGATAGTCAGGCTTTCGGTAAGCCTATCGCTGCGAAAAAGTAGCTATTCCTACAATGCTAGCAAAACGGTACGTCTTTATGGTGAAAAAAATGCGTAAAAAAGTTATGACTGCGATCGCATTGCTACCTGTTTCTACGTTGTCAATTTTAGCGATACCAGTTTTTGTAGGTAACAATCAAAATTTTCCCTCGAGCAGTTTTTTAAATTCCTCAGCAGGAGCTGTACAGTTACGTGATGGCAAAACCTATTTTGTGCAACTGCCATTTCTTTTAGGAGCAGAAACCACTGTAAATCGGATTTATTCTCGGAGTGCGATCTATTACTTTGCGATCGCCTTACCTGAAAATATGGGAGAGCCTTTACAAAAGCTAGAAGTTTCTCAGACAGAAGGTTTTGATGCGATTGATTTTCTGATCAATGAAACGATCGCCTATTTGCAGTTGTCTTCAGGAGAGCGTATCGCCATTTCTAGTAAAACTGAGATTTTGCCAAGTCAAGACCGCGATAAAGTAACAATTACTTTTGACCCGCCAATTCCTGCCAGCAATCAGCTTAACAGTAAGCTAATTGTGGGACTGCGACCTGTCCGCAATCCTCGTTATGATGGCATTTATCTATTTGGAGTGACTGCATTTCCTCAAGGCGATCGCCCAAATTCGCAATTTCTTGGTTATGGCAGGCTCAGCTTCTACGATTCACGTTATTAGTTATTTAGTTAAGTAGGGTGGGCATTGCCCACCCTACTTAACTAACAGGGTGTTTTATGAAAAAGATTGACGTTTGCTATACACTATTGGCAGATAGTAACTAGATATATAACTATGACCTTCACAACAGAATCGCCAATAACTCCTGTAGAAGCAGAATCTAGTTTTGCACCACCGTCTAATCACGTAGTGCAAACGATCCAAACTGTCATCGCCAGTATGGATGCTGAAAATTCGGCTCTTGAAAATCAGACCGAGGATACGTGGAAATTTCAATATGGCACTGTAGAGGTAGTTGTCAACATTACTGGAACTGAGCCTGATGATACCTTTACTGTTTTTTCGACAGTACTGGCCGCACCATTTAAAGATGAAGCAAAAATGACGCGCTGGCTTTTAGAGAAAAACGCTGCTGATACCTTTGAAGCTCGGTATGCAATCCAGAACGATCAAGTACTGGTGCTGTGTTCGCGCTCCGTCGAGGATCTTTCACCTGCAGAAATTTCTCGTATCATCACGATTGTGGCAGCGATCGCTGATGACAATGACGAAGTATTAAAAGAAAATTTTGGCGCTTAGAACTGTGTTTTATAAGAAAGTACCCAAGGGTACTTTCTTGTCATTTTGATAAATTCATGAACAAACAATGGCAGCTTGTTCCTTATTCCGAGATATCGGGAAAGTTGCAAATGGCTCTTGATAATTCTTTGCTCGATCTTCATAGCCAAGATCCGCAATCACCATCAATTTTAAGATTTTATCGCTGGACTCCACCCGCAATTTCTTTAGGGCTTCATCAAAAGCAATATCCCGTTCGTTGGAATGCGATCGCTCAAAAGCATAATCTCGACATCGTTCGTCGTCCGAGTGGGGGGCGTGCTGTGCTGCATCAAGGCGAGTTGACTTATGCAGTAATTACCAGTGCTGATATTTGTGGGGATAAAGTTGGTGAGTTTGATGACAACACCTTTGGCAGAAAGCGATCGCATCGTGAGATCTATGAATATATCAGCGAATTTCTCATTCAAGGTTTTGCCAAGTTGGGGATCAATTTAAGCTATGGCAAGGCAGGACGCGGCTATATTCACAATCCCAGTTGTTTCTCCACAGCAACCAATGCGGATTTAGTAATTGCGGATGGACGCAAACTGATCGGTAGCGCTCAAGTTTATCGTCATAATTCAGTTTTGCAGCACGGCTCAATCTCGATCAATCCCAATTACAAGTTACTGACAGAGCTATTTCAAGCGGAAGTTCCGATTGTTGGCTACCAAGAACTGGCTTGGAATACCCATAAAGACTTAGCAGTAGAAATTATCGATGTTCTATCTCAATCGGCGCGGGATTACTTTCAGACGGAGTTCTTGTAGTTCTGCTGGAGTCAAATTTCGCCATTGTCCCACAGCTAGATCTCCCAAACTTAAATGGGCGATCGCCACACGGACTAACCGCAGGGTTGGAAATCCCACTGCTGCCGTCATTTTCCTGACTTGTCGATTTTTTCCTTCAGTTAAGGTTAGCTCTAGCCAAGTTGTCGGGATATTTGCCCGAAAGCGAATAGGCGGATTCCGCTCTGGTAAATCTGGTTCAGTATCTAATAAATTAGCGATCGCTGGTTTAGTGCGATACCCTTGGATGGTCATCCCATTGCGTAATTTCTGCAAAGCTGCTTCTGTGGGAATGTTTTCTACTTGTACCCAATAGGTTCGGGGATGTTCAAACTGGGGATCGATTAAGCGATGCTTTAACTGTCCATCATTGGTGAGGAGTAACAATCCTTCACTGTCAAAATCCAATCTTCCTACTGAATACACTTCGGGGATATCAATATATTCCTTTAAAGTGGGACGAGGAGAGGTACTGTCATCAGTAAACTGACAGAGAACACCATAGGGTTTGTAGAAAACAATATATATGGGAACATATTTGGGAATATCGCGGCGATCACTCATAAATTTTTTAGAGAATAAAAAAGCTCGCATTGCGAGCTTTTTTATTCTAATCTAGCGCTGGGGCTTTCCAAATACCTGCACCCAGTAATGCCGATAGGGAGAGTTAGGTGCATTCGCATATCCAAAGCCAATTTCTGTAAACCTAGGATTGAGAATATTATCTCGATGTCCAGAGCTATTCATCCATTGGCGAATTGTCCCTTCAGGTGTGGCTTTACCTGCGGCAATATTTTCTCCTAAAGCGGAATATTTATAGCCAGTCCCCTTAGCTCTGTCTACCATACTTGAACCATTCAGCCCTGTATGACTAAAATAATTATTCCTTGCCATATCTCCAGCATGTGACTGAGCTGCGCTTGTCAATTGTGAAGATAGCTTTAGAGGAGGCAACCCGACTTTTTGACGCTCTAAGTTCGTCAGCTTTAATAACTCATTTGCAAAGCTAACTCGGCTAGTACTTTGGCTTATATTACGAATAGATTCGATGGACGAAATTTGGTTTTGTGGTTTGGATAAAGATGCTGCACTCAGATCCAGTGCGATCGCCATTGTCCCCCCAAATACCAAAAGGCTACAGCAGACTAAAGTTGATTTCATAAAATTAGTTGCCCAACTTGTGAATAAATACACATGGTTATTGACTTTGCCATCATTTAAGGGTTCCCATATTAAAGAACGTAAATTACATGCTCCAAAAAAATTTAAGTTTTCAAACTATGCAACGAAATATTTAGGTAACACAAATGACACAGTACCAAGACTACAAAGCAATTGGTTGTGCTGAATGTACAAAGGGAGCAGGGCTAGGATTTGACTTTACGATGGCATTTCAGCCAATTGTTAACACTACTACCAGAGAAGTTTTTGCCCAAGAGGCTTTAGTGAGGGGGATGAATGAGGAACCTGCGGGTGAAATTTTAGGGCGGATCAATGATGAAAATCGTTATCGCTTTGATCAAGCTTGCCGAGTCAAAGCTGTTCAATTGGGGGCGAAGCTAAATATTAAATCTTTTGTCAGTATTAATTTCTTACCAAATGCAGTTTATCGTCCTGAATTATGCATTCGGACAACCCTTGAGGCGGCTGAGACCTTCGGGTTTCCCATTGATCGTATTATCTTTGAGATTACGGAGGGGGAGAAAATTAAGGATCATGTACATCTTCGAGAAATTATCCAATACTATCGTCAACAAGGTTTTTTAACGGCGATCGATGACTTTGGGGCTGGGTACTCAGGACTTAACTTATTAGCTGAGTTTCAAACTGATTTAGTCAAATTAGATATGGGTTTAATTCGCCACATTGATCAAAATAAGGGTCGCCAAGCGATCGTTAAAGGAATTATTCAAGTATGTAAAGAGTTAGATATTAAGGTAATAGCTGAAGGCGTTGAAACCTACGAAGAGCTAAGTATTCTCAAGTCTTTTGGCATTGAGCTATTTCAAGGATATTATTTTGCCAAGCCGAAATTTCAAGGTTTAGCGACTCTAAGTAATCCATAACTCTAATTCATGTGTGAGATTAAATAGTTTGTGAGAGTGTGCCACTTCGTGACACACTCTCACAAACTATTTAGGATTGCGATATACCTTCATAGAAATTGACATTTATTGATATTTATATAACGTTTCAATATCGATATATCACTCTATTTATAGATGACGATCCCCATCAGTCAACCTAGTGTGAGATGTTGACAGATTAAAAAACGTAGAATTCAAGTAATAAAACATGATTCATCAATTAGCAGTTCGCTTAGGTGTGTCGTGTGTGCTACTCGCAACCTTGCCTCTTGCTACAGACGAAATAGTTAAGTATGTTCAAGCTCCTCATATTTTTTCAGGAATTGGAGCGATCGCCTCATGTATTGGAGCCTGCGTACCAGTTTTAACCCTATTTCGCAATTCTGATTAAGCCCAACGACCAATCACAATCCGCACTGTCCCGTCTTCTAGTACTTCCTGCTGCTCGATCGCAAATCCTTGTTGCGTGGCACTTTCTAAAACTATTTGAGCCGCATATTGTTGATTTAGTTCTCCTAGAAATTCCTCAATATTCATTGCTACGCCCCACAAGTCAGCAATGAGTTCATAGCGATCGCCCATTTTCCGAAAGCCAATGTCATAGGCATTAGGCATGGGGATCACATAGTCGGCTGTAGTAGCATCGCCAAGGTATCCGCGCACTAAAGTGTTTTGCTTGACAGGATAGCCTAGCGATTGCAACGCTTGCTCAAGCAAGTCACCATTTTTAATTTCGATGGCGATCGTAGTGAAGTGGGACATAAAATTTAGAATAAAGGGAGTGCAAAGCACTCCTTTTATTCTAAGTTAATTGCGAATTTTCGTAATTCTTGAAGCAATTGCTCATCATTAGACGCAGTTCTTGCGCCAGACTCAGCAGCCCATTGTTTGAGGGATTCGATTTGCTGGGAGGCGATCGCGGCTAATGGGACAGTCTCCTCGATTGCACTAATGATATCTTCAGTGGTGAAATCTTCACGGTTACCACTACTGCCACGACCAAAGGCGCGATGAATACCGTCAATAATTACCTGTTCAATTTCTGCCCCACTAAAGTTTTTAGTATGTCGAGATAGGAGCATCAGGTCAAATTCACGTAAACGACTGGGGCGTAATTTTTGTAAATGCACTTTAAAAATTTCTTGCCGTTCGGATTCGGTCGGTAAATTTAAAAAGAAAATCTCATCAAATCTACCTTTTCGCAAAAGTTCGGCTGGCAAAATTCGGACATTGTTAGCTGTGGCAACAATAAAAACAGGGGCAGTCTTTTCTTGCATCCATGTGATTAACGTTCCAAAGACACGACGACTTGCACCTGAGTCTCCATCAGTAGATATATTGGCATTACCAAAGGCTTTATCAATCTCATCAATCCACAAGACACAGGGGGCAGTTGCCTCCGCAAGCTGAATCATCTGCCGCATCCGACTCTCACTCTCACCCACAAAACTACCAAATAGTCGTCCGATATCCAGACGTAAGAGTGGTAATCGCCATTCATTAGTGATCGTTTTAGCAGATAAAGACTTGCCAGTGCCTTGAATGCCGACTAATAAAACACCCTTGGGCGTGGGAATGCCGTAGCGCTTTGCCTCTTCCGTAAAAGCATCTCTCCGAATCCGTACCCATTGCTTGAGATTGTCTAAACCGCCCACATTTTTCAGCGATTCGTTAACGGTAAAAAATTCTAAAATCCCTGTCTGTCTGATCGCTTGTTGCTTTTCGGCAAGGACAGCATCAATATCAGCGTCATTAACTTGCTCTTTTTCAGCGATCGCCTTAGCTAAAACTCTTTGAATACGGGTACGGCTCAAACCCTGACAAGCCTTGACTAGTTGCTCCAAGGCTAATTTAGACAAATTTAGTCTATTTGGTGAGATTTTTTGCTTAATTAAATATTCGATTTCGGCGATCGCAGGCAAAGGAAAATCGATCGCTGTAATTTCTTCGGTCAATTCAGGTGGTATTTCTAAGACATGGCTAGTTAGAGCGATAGTGCGGCGATCAAGTTTCAGATCTCGGGCAAGATTTTTTAACTCGCGAATAATCGGAATGTGGCGATCGTGATGGGGATATTTAAGAATCGGATGCAAATCTCGCAATACATATAAGACGTTATCGCCATCCTTAGTTGCCTTATCCCGTTGAGCTATACGTGACAAAGCCGCCATCACCGATCCTTTGTCCGCATTATTGTCGCTCCAGCCTCTGGCAATGTCCCAAAACAAGATTTTGCGGCTAGGACTAGATTGCAATGCTACCTCTGTCAAAATATCTTCAACAGGCTCTTCTTCGGCTGTAACTATATATATGAGCGGATATTTGGCACGAAGTAAGAGATCAAACTGCTCTATCAGAGCTTGATAGACTCTGCTTTTGAGCGGAGATAGTGAAACTATTGGCGATTGTGGCAACATATTGGCAAGTATAGCAATAAGCAAAGTAGGGTGGGCAATGCCCACCCTACTTCTGGAATTTTCATTATAAAAATCAATGTTTCCAGCGCCTTCGGCGCTGGAAACATAATTAGGCTGCTGTGAGTACTTGCTCTTCGAGTTTGGCTAGTCTGTCAGTGAGAAGCTCCTCTAAGGTGACGAGTGCTTTAGAGAACCCCTTGATTCCCTCGTCAAGCTTTTCGGCTGCCATGCGATCGCTAGCGTGCATAGCTTCAAAAGTCGCCTTATCCATGGGGATTTGGGCAATATCTGACTGAGAGGCAATTTCGGGATCAAGTTTGCGGACTAGTTCGCCTTGTGTATGGTGTAACTCATCCAGTAAAGCAGGGGAAATTGTCAACAAATCACAGCCCGCCAGCTCAACGATCTCGCCCATATTGCGGAAACTTGCGCCCATGATCTCGGTTTTATAACCAAACTTTTTGTAGTAGTTATAAATTCTTGCCACTGATAATACCCCTGGGTCTTCGGCAGCAGGATAGCTATCTTTACCTGTATCTTTCTTGTACCAATCGAGAATCCGTCCTACAAAGGGTGAAATTAATTTCACGCCTGCCTCAGCACAGGCGATCGCTTGGTGTAACCCAAATAGCAAAGTCAAATTGCAGTGAATACCTTCTTTCTCAAGTGATTCGGCTGCCTTGATCCCTTCCCAAGTTGAGGCAATTTTAATCAAGATGCGATCGCGGGAAATCCCATGAGCCTCATACTGTGAAATTAAATAATGCGCCTTAGCGATCGTGGCTTCAGTGTTATAAGACAAACGCGCATCTACTTCAGTGGAAACACGACCAGGAATAATTTGCAAAATCCTCATCCCAAAGGCGATCGCTAAACGATCAAAAGCTAAAGAAACCACTTGAGTTGGTGGGACATCTTTACCCAGATCTTTTCTGGCTTCTAGCAAAGTCTCGTCAACAATTTCCTGATATTGGGGCATCTGAGCCGCCGCCGTAATCAAAGATGGGTTTGTGGTTGCATCTTGGGGCTTCACCATCTCAATTGCATGAATATCCCCTGTGTCTGCAACAACGACGGTCATGTCACGTAACTGATCAAGAAAACTTTTAGGCAAATCATTAGGCATAAAATCCTCCATAGCACCAATCATAACTGGCTACCTTTGCACGCCTATCTTAGCCTTAACAATTTTGAGCCTGGGGCAACCTTTAGAGTAATTACAAGATCACTGTGTAAATAGGTGGTAAAACATGAAATTCACGAATTAAATAAAGTTTTATTAAGAAAAATGTAGAACTCATTGACTTAAGAAACTTAGCTTGTTTGCCCAAATTTATCGCAGAGTCAAGGATTGAGCTAATTTGAGACATTCTAAACAATTGTTACAAAGATTCTAGAGCGACACAAACGTAAATCTATAATTACGACATCGTGGCTTAGGTTCTCTTGTTAAAGCAGTACTTATCTCATTCATAGATTCAGCACTATGAGAGAACTAGCCTAATCGTTTAATCTACTTTGTCTTAACAGTCTGAGAGAGGAAAATTTACATGACAATGACTCCTCAAAAGCCAGACACAGAGGTAAAGGTATCGGTTGATCGTGACGTAGTACCTACTTCCTTTGAGAAGTGGGGACAACCTGGTCACTTTGATCGCACCTTAAAGAAGGGACCAAAGACTACCACATGGATTTGGGATCTTCATGCCAATGTGCATGACTTTGACAGTTTCACAACCGAAGAAGATACTGCCCGTAAGATCTTCTCCGCTCACTTTGGGCATCTAGGTATTATCTTTATCTGGCTCAGTGGTATGTATTACCATGGAGCAAAATTCTCTAACTACACTGGTTGGCTTGCCGATCCAGTCAACATCAAACCCAGCGCCCAAGTGGTCTGGAATGTTGTCGGTCAAGATATCTTGAATGGCGATGTTGGCGGCGGTTTCCAAGGTATTCAAATCACTTCTGGTTTGTTCCACCTTTGGAGAGCATCTGGTATCACTACCGAGTATCAACTCCTCTGCACCGCAATTGGCGGTTTGGTGATGGCAGGTTTGATGTTCTTCGCTGGTTGGTTTCACTACCACAAGGCTGCTCCTAAACTTGAGTGGTTTAAGAATGCTGAATCGATGATGAACCACCACTTGGCTGGTTTGCTCGGTTTAGGTTCTCTTGGTTGGGCTGGTCATCAGATCCATGTTTCGATTCCTGTCAACTATTACCTTGACAAGGGCGTAGCTGCGACTCAGATACCTGCACCCCATGAGTTCATTCTTAATCCTTCCTTAATGTCGGATATTTTCCCAAGCTTTGCTCAAGGTTTGACTCCTTTCTTTTCCTTGAACTGGGGCGTTTATGCGGACTTCTTGACCTTTAAGGGTGGTTTGAATCCTCAAACTGGTGCTTTGTGGTTGACTGACCAAGCTCACCATCACCTTGCGATCGCTGTACTCTTCATTGTTGCTGGTCATATGTACCGCACCAACTGGGGTATCGGTCACAGCATGAAGGAAATGCTTGAAGCTCACAAGGGTCCTTTAACTGGTGAAGGTCACAAGGGCTTGTATGAAATCTTCACAACCTCTTGGCACGCTCAGTTGTCTTGGAACTTAGCTTTGATGGGTTCTTTGAGCATCATCGTTGCACAACACATGTATGCAATGCCTGCTTATCCCTATATTGCTACTGACTACGCAACTCAAGTTTCACTATTTACACATCACATGTGGATTGGCGGCTTCTTGATCTGTGGTGGTGCTGCTCACGCTGGTATCTTCATGGTTCGTGATTACGATCCTGCTAAGAATGTAAACAACTTGCTTGATCGCGTGCTTCGTCACCGTGATGCAATTATTTCTCACCTCAACTGGGTATGTATCTTCCTTGGCTTCCACAGCTTTGGACTCTACATCCACAACGACACCATGCGTGCATTGGGTCGTCCTCAAGACATGTTCTCTGACACTGCAATTCAGTTGAAGCCTGTCTTCGCTAATTGGATTCAAGGTGTTCATGCTGCTGCTGCTGGTACAACAGCTCCTTATGCAGGCGCTAGTGTTAGCCCCATCTTCGGTGGTGAAACTCTTGTTGTCGGCGGTAAAGTTGCGGCTGCACACATGGCTCTTGGTACGGCTGACTTCTTGGTTCACCACATCCATGCATTCACCATTCACGTTACTGTCTTAATTTTGTTGAAAGGCGTGCTTTATGCGCGTAGCTCTCGCTTGATTCCAGACAAAGCTGAACTCGGTTTCCGCTTCCCTTGCGACGGGCCTGGTCGTGGCGGCACATGTCAAGTTTCGGCATGGGATCATGTATTCCTAGGTCTTTTCTGGATGTACAACTGTATTTCCGTTGTTATCTTCCACTTCTCTTGGAAAATGCAGTCCGACATCTTCGGTACTGTTGATGCAAGCGGCACAATCACCAATATGGCTGGCGGTAACTTTGCACAGAGTGCATTGACAATCAACGGCTGGTTACGTGACTTCTTGTGGGCGCAAGCTTCCAACGTAATTCAATCCTACGGTTCGGCTTTGTCGGCTTACGGTTTGATCTTCTTGGGCGCTCACTTCATCTGGGCATTTAGCCTCATGTTCCTGTTCAGTGGTCGTGGCTACTGGCAAGAATTGATCGAGTCAATTGTTTGGGCGCACAACAAGCTCAACGTTGCTCCTGCTATCTCTCCTCGCGCTTTGAGCATTACTCAAGGTCGTGCAGTGGGTCTAGCTCACTACCTCTTAGGTGGAATTGCCACAACTTGGGCATTCTTCCTAGCCCGTTACGGTGCACTTGGCTAATATTAACGGAGAAATTGAAGTAATTATGGCAACGAAATTTCCTAAGTTTAGCCAGGCTCTCGCACAGGATCCAACAACCCGTCGGATCTGGTATGCGATCGCCACAGCGAACGATTTTGAAAGTCACGATGGTGTTACCGAAGAAAGTCTTTACCAAAAGATTTTTGCTTCACACTTTGGTCACTTGGCAATCATCTTCCTGTGGACATCTGGCAACCTGTTTCACGTAGCGTGGCAGGGTAACTTCGAGCAATGGATTCAAAATCCTCTCACTACACGTCCGATCGCCCATGCGATTTGGGACCCTCACTTTGGTAAGGCAGCAGTAGAAGCGTTTACTCAAACCGCTGCTGCTGGTCCTGTAAATATCGCTCTTTCTGGTGTTTACCACTGGTGGTACACCATCGGTATGCGTACCAACGCTGAACTGTTTGCTGGCGCAATCTGGATGCTAGTATTCGCAGCAGTTCTCCTGTTTGCAGGTTGGTTGCACCTTCAGCCTAGCTTCCGTCCTAGCCTTTCTTGGTTCAAGAATGCTGAGTCTCGTCTAAACCACCACTTAGCTGGTTTGTTCGGTGTTAGCTCTTTGGCTTGGACTGGTCACATGGTTCACGTTGCGATTCCTGAATCGCGCGGTGTACATGTGGGTTGGGATAACTTCCTGAGCGTTCCTCCTCATCCAGCAGGGCTTGCGCCTTTCTTCACTGGTAACTGGGGCGTATATGCTCAGAATCCTGATACCGCAGGTCATGTGTTTGGTTCCGCTCAAGGTGCTGGTACAGCAATTCTGACCTTCCTTGGTGGATTCCATCCTCAAACTGAGTCTCTGTGGTTGACTGACATTGCACATCACCACTTAGCGATTGCTGTTTTGTTTATCGTTGCTGGTCATATGTACCGTACCAACTTTGGTATCGGTCACAGCATGAAGACAATCATGGAAGCTCACAATCCTCCTAAGGGTACTCCTTTTGGCGGCATGATCGGTGACGGTCATAAGGGCATGTATGACACTTACAACAACTCTTTGCACTTCCAACTCGGATGGCACTTGGCTTGCTTGGGTGTTGTAACCTCCTTGGTTGCTCAGCACATGTATTCGATGCCTTCCTATGCGTTTATTGCTAAGGACTTCACCACTCAAGCTGCTCTATATACTCATCACCAATATATTGCTGGTTTCTTGATGGTTGGTGCATTTGCTCACGGTGCGATCTTCTTCGTTCGTGACTATGATCCTGAATCTAACAAGAACAACGTGCTTGCACGTATGCTTGAGCATAAGGAAGCAATCATCTCTCACCTAAGCTGGGTATCTCTTTTCTTAGGTTTCCACACCCTTGGCATCTATGTTCACAATGACGTAATGCAAGCGTTTGGTACTCCTGAAAAGCAAATCTTGATCGAGCCTGTATTTGCTCAATGGATTCAAGCTGCTCACGGTAAAGCATTGTATGGATTTGATGTCCTACTTTCTAACCCTGATAGCATCGCTGCAACAGCTTGGCCAAATAGCGGTAACGTTTGGTTGTCTGGTTGGTTGGCTGGTATTAATGCTGGTGATAACTCTTTGTTCCTCACCATTGGTCCTGGAGACTTCCTAGTTCACCATGCGATCGCCCTAGGTCTACACACCACCACCTTAATCTTGGTTAAGGGCGCGTTGGATGCTCGTGGATCTAAGCTGATGCCAGACAAAAAAGACTTTGGCTACAGCTTCCCTTGTGACGGTCCTGGTCGTGGCGGTACTTGCGATATCTCGGCATGGGATTCCTTCTACCTCGCTATGTTCTGGATGTTGAATACCATTGGTTGGGTGACCTTCTACTGGCATTGGAAACACCTCGGTGTATGGCAAGGTAACGTTGCTCAGTTCAACGAATCTTCTGTCACCATCATGGGCTGGCTCCGTGACTACCTATGGCTCAACTCTGCACAGTTGATCAATGGCTATAACCCCTATGGCATGAACAATATCTCTGTTTGGGCTTGGATGTTCCTCTTCGGACACCTTGTTTGGGCAACTGGATTCATGTTCTTGATCTCTTGGCGTGGTTACTGGCAAGAGTTGATCGAAACCCTAGTATGGGCGCACCAACGCACACCTCTTGCAAGTTTGGTTCAGTGGAAAGACAAGCCTGTTGCTCTCTCCATCGTTCAAGCTCGTTTGGTTGGCTTGGCTCACTTCACAGTTGGTTACATCGTCACGTATGCAGCCTTCCTGATCGCCTCAACGACAACGGCTTTCGGTTAATCTAGATTGCTAGTTAATTAAAAAAATCCCTCACAGCAATGTGGGGGATTTTTTATTTGGTGATCGCCTTTCAGATAATCTCATTAGCAAGGCGATCGCCTGCCACAAAAATATATTAAACTAAAAACTAACTATAATGTGAAAATAGCATGATTACGATAACACCAACATTAGATATCCCGCCTGAAATTGCTGAAGGACTGGCAAATGGGATTTACTATCGCACTGGTGGCGTAATTCGAGAAGTTTTTGGGAAAAAGAATATAGTTACATGGCTACGCGATGTTCCTAATACTTCAGTAAATAATTTACTGACATTAGGGGATATAGCGTCTAGCGCCAGTATCCTCAACTTAGGTATTTCCGTAATGGGTTTTGCGGCTGTATTGCATAAACTCAAAGATTTAGAAGACCGATTACAAAAAATCCAGAAGACCTTAGAGAAAATTGATCGCAAAATCGATCTAGGCTTTTATGCTAACTTTCGCGCTGCTCTTGATTTAGCAACCAATGCTTTTTCGATGAACCAGTTAGAAACTCGTAAAAATATGGCAATTCAAGCTATCAATCGGTTGCTAGAAGCAGAGCATATTTATCTAGACTATATAGACAAGGAACTTGAGCTATGCAGTAAACTCGTCCACGAATATTTGTTAACTCTATCTCTAGCCTATATTGCCGAAGCGCGATGTCATTTAGAACTAGAAGAGTCTGATGTCGCTTTGCAACGTTTAGAAGCAGGATCTAAAGTAATTAGCAATCGCATTCGTAAATATCTTGATATCCTGCTTACCTCCAACCCCGCCGCTTATTTACATCCAAAATTTAAAAATGAAATTGGATTAAGCAAACTTACAAACGTTTATCGGTGGATTGATCCAAGTCTAGATGCTGCTGCTGTGTTTGAAATGCAACGGGATAATATTTTTAGTCTCAAAAAGGATCAAAGTATTGAATCAGGCTATCAATGGGTGAATAAACTGCCTCAGGCAATAGTATATGAATCTGAGGTTCAGGGCAGTATGTGGGGTAATAGAGAAGAAATGAAAACGGAAGCAATGAATCGTCTTCCACAGGTTTTCTCAACTATGGAGTCGATGATTGAAAGCATTCAACGTTTTGAGGCTTATCAGTCCGAGCTGAAAGCAATTTCAAAACTTGGAATAACTTTTCGTGAATGGACTCTACTAGCTCCAGTGGACAAACAGCATTCAGAGAATAAAGATTTGATGTATTTAATCCCATCTGCACCTGTTGAAGCTTGATGTAGTTGTAATTCCCAGAGATTTATTTAATGACTCACGAATATTCCAAAGCATTAGAACTTTCCTACCTAGCTTGGTTGGCATACAGCACCGAACTAGCAGAAATCCATGAGAAGCTAAACGCAAGTGAATCGCCGAATTTACAAGCTTACCAAATTCTTGAACTACTTAGAGAAGGGACAGAACACTATGGCTTTGTGGCAATAAATGGTGAACAAGAAATAGTTATTGCGATTCGGGGGACAGTCAGCGTCAAGGACTGGATGTATAACTTACTGACACCGCGTATTGTCGATGAATTTCATTTTGGTTTCCAACTGTACACCGAGCCAATTTGGAAACAACTACAAAATATTCTGCCCGATTTGCTCAAAGATAAACCCAAAATCATTACTACAGGGCATAGTCTAGGCGGCGCTTCAGCAACTTTACTCGCTCATAAACTCAATAAATCTGATTTAAAGCCCAGTTATTCTAGTCTCGAAACCTATACATTTGGTGCGCCGCCTTTGGGAACTGAGAGCGTGAAATTAGAATCATCACTCTATAGGTTTCGTACCCCTGGGGATCTGGTTCCCCATTTGCCACTATTGGGAGGCTGTATTGTGGAGATGACTGGCATTAACTTGTCTTGGCTGCCTCAAGTTCAACAGCCATTAGCGAAGATGAGTAAAACTCTCACGGAGTATAGCCATCCTGAGCCAGAGTATTTACTGCATTCCACAGGCAAAGTTTATAAACTTGATGCCTCTCAAATGAATATTCAGAAACAGCAATCTGAATTTTTGAAAATCTTGCTAGAGAAACCAGATCACGGTGCTGCTTTTTCCGAAATCAGCAGTAGCCTTGTCAAAATCTTTCAATTTCAAGGGAATATTCAGGCTTTAGTAACTGAAAGTATTGGAGGTTATCTCGGAAAGATTACTGAGACACTGCTTATTGAACATGATATCTTAAGGTATATTCAAGCTCTAGATAGTGAAAAAAACTTACCTCAATCAATTTTTGCTAAACCTGAACCTGATATCAAAACTGAGATACAAGCAATTAGCTTAGTAGAAAATAAAGACATGTTCAATAAAAACTTGTTGAAAAAGATTGCTAAAGGTGCGGTTCAAGCAGGTGAGGAGATTGTAGAGGAAACTGCTCATGTTAGTGGTGAAATTGTTGATGTGACTAATCTCTCTGAATCCGTTGATAATTCTCAAGTAAAAGACGAAGCTTCTACAAAAGACTCTGCAATTACGGTAACTACTGAGAAGGCACAAAAAGGTAATTGGTGGGATGGCGCATTCGGTGCAGTTGCAGGAGCCGCAGGAGCAGTTGGTAATGCAGCTAGTGCAGTTGGTGGCACAGTTGCAGGAGCGGCTGGATCTGTTGGAAATGCTGTAGGTGGTGCGGCTGGTGTCGTTGGTGGCACGGTTGCGGGTGCGGCGGGAAATGTTGGCGGGGCGATCGTTAGTGCGGGAAGTACAGTTGGAGGTATAGCAGGATCTGTTGGTAATGCAGTCGGTGGTGCGGCAGTGGCAACCGCAGGAGCAATTGGAGGCGCGGCTGGTGCATTTACGCAAACAGTTGGTGGTGCTGTTGTTGGTGGAATTTCATCAGCAACTAGTAGCGCAGGATTTGCGATCGAGACTGTTGGTAATAGTCCTCTAATTCGGAAAGCTGCCGAGGTGTTTAATGCTGATTGGTTTCTGAAAATAATAGATCAGGTAGATGCTGTCGCATCAGAAGCCGAGGTACAGCGCTTAAAACAACAATATCCCAACGATTCAGCCTATCAAATTGCTCAAAGAATTATTGGACAAAAAGCTGTGTTTGCGGGAGCGTCTGGATTTGCTACTACAATTGTCCCTGGTTCTGCCGCAGCTTTGTTTGCAGTTGATCTGGCTGCAACAACTTCGCTCCAAGCTGAGATGGTTTATCAAATTGCTTGTGCCTATGGAATGGATCTTAAAGACCCAGCTAGAAAAGGAGAAGTTGTCGCCGTATTCGGGTTAGCTTTTGGCGGCAAAATGGCAATCAAAGCAGGATTAGGACTGTTACGAAATATTCCACTTGCAGGAGCCGTGATTGCTGCAAGCTCTGATGCAGTGATGCTTTACACACTTGGTCAAGCGAGTTGTGCTTTTTATGAGGCTAAGTTAAACCCTGTCAACTTTGAAGAAAAATTAGTAGATATTCAAAAAGATAGTGAAGAGCGTTTAAAAAGTGCGATTCCCCAAGAACAGATTATCGATCAAATTCTCGTTCATGTGATCTTGGCAGGTAATCAAGGCAAAAGTAAGGAAAGTGTTTTGGCTGATCTGAAGGCGGCAAATCTTAGACCAGAATCGATTGATGCGATCGCTGAGTATATGGATTCACCACTTCCGCTGGAGGTATTATTAAAGGATCTCAAGCCAGAGTATGCGTTATCTTTGTTTGTCCAATGTCAGAAATTTGCGATGTTAGACGACATCATGACTCCTGAAGAAGCAAAAGTAATTGAGATGATTCATCAGAAATTTACTTAAAGCGTAAATTTAGTGTGGTTGGCTTTTTGATGAAATATGTTAGACTGCATAGCTACTTTAGACAATTAAGTCAACCTTAAACGCAACATCAATTGAGAATTATGGGGATACAATCTCAAAATCTTTTATCTTCTTTTGTGCGCGTTGTTATCGCTGCCAATATATTTGCTGTTATTTCACTCGGTGGAAATCCTCAAAATGATATTACTTGGGCAAAAAATCTAGATACTAAAAGTAATTCATCGAATCCCAAGCGCTTTTTATTCATAGATTTACAAAACCATTGGTCGCGATTGTTTGTTGAAGGGTTATTGTCACAGCCAGCTTTGAATGCTGCTTTAGTGAATCCTGATGCAAATAGCCAATTTCAGCCCGATCGCCCCATTACCCGTGCTGAACTTGCCAACTTATTAGAAATTGCCTTTGCTAATCGCAATGTTCCCAAGATTACGACGCGCTTAAATGAGCCTGCCACCAAAGCCGAGGTCTTAGTGGCGATCGCCCGTGAACTTAACCTCAATAGCAAAGCCCACAAAACACCGCAAACATATTTGTTGTCAATGTATCGTGATGCTTTGAAAGTTCCTGACTATGCTATCCCTGCGATCGCAACACTTACCCAACAAGGTTTAGTTACCAACTATCCCGACCCACGTATTCTTGCGCCGACTAATGCGATTACGAAAAGTGAACTAGCCGTATTGCTTTATCAGGCTCTTGCTTATCAAAAGAAATTACCAGCACTAGGCTCGCTCTATACGATTAATCCCAATCGACAGCTTTGGGATCGTGAACTGATGCAAGTGACACGCCTCGAAGTTAGCATCAGCAAGCGTAAGGTCACCGCCTTTCATGGTGAAATACCTTTAAAAACATATCCTGTGGCAGTTGGGAAAGAAGGGTGGAGTACTCCAATCGGCAATCATCGGGTTTTACAAACGATTGAGTATCCTGCTTGGCAAAATCCTTTTACAGGCGATGTAATTCCGAGCAAAGATCCTGAAAATCCGCTAGGCGATCGCTGGATTGGCTTTTGGACAAACGGCAAGGATTGGTCTGGGTTTCATGGTACTCCTAACCGAGCCTCAGTTGGGCAAGCGGCTTCTCATGGCTGTATCCGTATGTATAACGAAGATGTCCGAGAATTATTTAGCCAAGTAACCGTAGGAACTATCGTGAGAGTATCACCATAAAAAAGGAGACTTGCTTAGCAAGTCTCCTTTTTTATGGTTTGGTTTATGATTTGAGAACGCGCACTACAGTAGTTTGCGGGAGACTACTAGCATTGAGGTCTAGCGTTGAGCCTTCGAGTTTACGAACCGTGTCGGGGGGCATAAGGGAGAGGAACTCATCTACTGATGCTAGTTGGCAAGAATTACTGGATTTGTCAGTACGGTAATAAGTGGGGATGACAATGCGGGGATTAAGTTCTTGGACGATCGCCCTAGCTTCGACTGGAGAATAAGCTTTTAGTTGCATCGGATCAGTACCTTGAGGATTACCGCCAATGGGCAAGATCAAAACATCGGGACGACCCATCAAAATTCTTTGAGAAGCATTGATAGGTGCGGCTGCCCCACCTAAATGCAAGATAAAAATCCCCGATTGTTTCCAGCGCCATGCGACATTGCGTCCAAATCTGCGACCACCAATGCGATCGTGATCCATGGTGATGCCTTGCAGATTAATCCCCTTCAGATTGTAAGAACCTGGCTCAGACAAAACTCGCGTATCTTTGGGGAGATTTTCTAAATATCCTTCATCTAATAATCGTGAGCTAATTAAAATATAGTCAGATTTTGCCGTAGGAGAAGTTAATTTTGCTGTACAACCCGCAGGACGGAAAGGATGTGTTAAAAAGCTGACATTATCCCCTGAGATTAAAAATGACAGATGGCCCAACCATTGAAGCCTTAGAGTTGAATTAGTCTGAGAGTTGGCTGCGTCAGCGATGATTCCTGCGGTAAATGCTGAGATTAGTCCACCTTGGGCGAGTCGAAGAATTTGTCTGCGGCGCATGTTGTTTAGTTAATTGAGTATTTTTTGGGTTGCGTGAGGAATGCCCCACCACGATACTTTAGGCATTAGACTGTGACGCTTAATCCTTTTAGGAAGTTTCTCAGCAAGTCTTTGCCTGCCTCAGTCAAGATACTTTCAGGATGGAATTGGACACCTTGAACGTGAGGATATTGCTTGTGTCGGACTCCCATGATTATGTCATCTTCAGTCCATGCTGTAACTTCAAGTACATCGGGGCAATTTTGGCGGTCAATCACCAGACTATGATAGCGAGTTGCGGTAAATGGATTGGCTAGCCCTGCCAAAATACCGACTCCCGTATGATAAATTTGTGAGGTCTTGCCATGCATTAAGTAAGGTGCAGACACAACTTTGCCGCCATACATCAACCCCATACTTTGATGTCCGAGACATACGCCTAATATCGGAGTGTTTGCGTCCATTTCCCGAATGATATCTAGGGATACGCCCGCTTCTTCGGGACGACCGGGTCCTGGTGAAATTACGACTCCTGCGGGGCGAAGTTGCTTGACTTCTTCGATGCTTATTTCGTCATTTCGCTTAACTATAATTTCGCCTAATGTAGGGAATTCAGGCAATAATTCCCCAAGGTACTGTACAAGGTTATAGGTAAAGCTGTCGTAATTGTCGATAACGAGAATCATGTTTACAGGACTTGTATTTGTGAAGCTTATTTACAGCAATTACTGATCGAACAATCCCCAAGAAATTTTTTAAAAGGGTTGCAAAGCAATTATTTCAAAAAAATTTCTTGTTTTGGGTTTGAACTCAAATCGCTGTATAAAGCTTAGGGCTGAGTAGCGATCGCTAATTTATTACTCAAATTTAGCTTTCTCAATTTAACATTCTTTATCAAGAATTCAGACCAGAAAAGATTATGAAACCAGTTTTGGGAGTTGTCGCGTCGGTCTTAGTCGTTGGGGTGTGTGCAGATGTGGCGATCGCCCAACTGCGTGAAAAGCCACCTCAAAAAGTGCAGTTCCAGCAACAGGTTGTTGTCCCACCTAACGAAACTGCCGATCAGCTTTTGGAGCGTGGTAATGCCTATGTGCGTTTGGGGAATTTAGAAGGGGCGGTGGTAATTTTTCGGGCGGCGATCAAGAAAAATCCTGAGCTTACTGCTGCACATTACAACCTCGGTCTAGCCTATGTGCAGGGGGGCAAGCTCAAAGAGGCTATTTATTCTTTTCAACGGGCTACCAGACTCGACCCTAAGTTTGCGATCGCTTACAGTAATTTAGGTGCGGCGCAATTGCAGTCGGGTGATCCGACCCAAGCAATTCCCAATTTACAAAGAGCAGTTCGTCTTGATCCAAAACTCTCAGTAGCTTATTACAATCTCGGTCTAGCCTTTAAAGAAAAAAAAGACATTAACAATGCGATCGCCAATCTCAACCAAGCTCTCAAGCTAAATCCTCAAGCACCTGAAACGATCTATAACTTAGGGCTATTAATTCAAGCTCAGGGTGATCTCCAAAAGGCGAGCGCCTACTATGTCAAGGCGCTACAACTAAATCCTGAATATGCAGAGGCTTATTACAATTTGGGGGCGGCTTTATTAATTCAAGGTCAGACTGAAAAGGCGATCGGGCAATTGCGTAATGCTTTGCAATTCCGTAAAGACTATGCGGAGGCTTTTTATACGCTTGGGGTGGCGCAGGTAAGGGCTGGACAGAAGCAAGAGGCTATTCAATCTTTTATTCAAGCGCAAGCATTTTTTAATCAGCAAAAAAACATTACATGGGCGCAACAAAGCGATCGCCAAATTCAGAGATTACGCAGTAGCTAAACAAGAAAATTTTTTGCCTCGCAAAAAATTTTCTTGTTTAGGGAACACTCCAGACATGAATATTGCAGTCTTCGCCGCCACTGACTAAAGTTTGACCATCTTGACTTAGGGCGATCGCATTGATCAGGTTGACATGTCCATTAAGGACTTGAATTTGTTCACCTGTTTCTAAATTCCACACGCGGATTTCTTTATAACTGGCACTGATTAAAGTTTTACCATCACGGCTAATCACCAGCGACTTCACCCAGCCCCAATGACCTTCTAGGGTGCGAATCGCTTTACCTGTTTGCAAATCCCAGACTTTGATGCGAGTGTCGAGACTGCCACTAACAAGAGTGCGTCCATCGGGACTGATCGCAAAGGAGAGAACTCGCGCTGAATGTCCGATAAATTCCCAGCTTTGTTTGCCAGAGATTAAATCCCACACCCGAATAGTGGTATCCCAACTGCAACTGGCGATCGCTTTGCCATCGGGACTAAGGGCAACGGAATCTACAAGACTGGTGTGACCTCTTAGGGTACGAATTTCTGTCCCCGTTCTAATATCCCAAAGTTTGATCGTGGTGTCTTGACTGCCTGTAACTAACGTCTTGCCATCGGGCGTAATTGCCACCGAGTTGACATAGCCAATATGTCCTGTCAATGTCAGCAGTTCCTTTCCCGATCGCGCATCCCAGAGTTTGATCGTTTTATCGCGACTACCACTGACTAAGATACGACCATTTGCACTGATGGCAATGGATGTAACAATATGATTGTGACCGCGAATTGTGCCAATTTGCTTATGTTGAGTTCGATCTTTTCCTAAATCCCAAACCTTGATCGTGAAGTCTGCACCAGCACTATATAAAATCCTGCCATTAGCTGACAAAGCAAGTGTAGCGATCGCCTCGGCATGACCTTGCAAAGTATCAACAATATCGAATAGATGATATTGACTATAGTTAGCTAAAGCTTGACGAATATGCGATTCAGGTCTGCGCCACAGCAATAACAGAGCCGTGCGCTGTACTTTGAGCGATTCATCTTCTAGACCCCGTAAAATCAATTCTAAACCCGTTGCGCCATAGTTGAGAGCTTCTCTCAAAGCGGCAATTCTTGGCGCGATCGCAGGGCTACTTAATCTGCGTTTTACCCCTTCCAAGCCACCTAACACTACAGCACCGAGCGGCGGTGGTACTTGTCCGCCGAGAACTGCATCCTGTGACTTTGGCTGTGATTTTGAGATTACGATATTAATAGATTTGTGAACGGATGACATTCTTTCCATCGATAGGTATTGAAATCTCTCTGATCTACGGAAAAGATTCTGCCATGTCCTAGATGCTCAGCCAAAATTACAAGTGATGCATCTGCTAAGTCCATTGGCAAATCAGCATATTTTTGCATTAACTCGATAATGCGTGGGTTATGGATATTCTCTAGATGAAATATGCTGAAAAATCCTTGGTTTAGGCTTTCGATAAAGTTGATTGCGGTTTGGATGCCAAGACGGGAGAGCAATAGGTAAGTCGTTTCTGTGACGACGCACCAAGTTGTAATAAGGGGTTCGTTATATTTTTGAAGGGCTGTAACGGATTTTTGGTGATAGCGATCATTTTCGTCGATGAGTGCTAACCAAAAGCCTGTATCAACGATGATCATATTTTTTTGTCCAGCCCTCTGTAAGGATATGTTTGTAGTTGGTGGATAGGTTTTGATCTGTTGAGCAGCAACCAATTAAGCCAATTTTTTTGAAGTTCTCGTAATTGTTAACTGGTTTATCTGGTATTGCAGTGGGTAGATATCTTTTTTTGAGAATATGAACAAAGTCTAAAAGAATCTCTTGGGCTTCTTTGGGGAGATTGTCAATTTCTTGATGAATGGTTTCTATCATGAGGGTATGGCGATCACATTGCTTTTATTATGGCAAGAGTTGACTCATTAGGTTAACAGTCACGGTCAGCCGCCAAAAAATGAGAAGCACTATAATTCTGTAAAGGTGACAGCACAAGTGTTTGTATCTTCGCCCATGCCTTTGTGATAAAAGGTCAATTTGTAATTAGGAAATTTTTTTGATTTCTGCACCATGTCAGAGGCGACGAGTAACAAATGCCGATCGCTAGCTGGCAAATGCAACAGTCCACGCTTAATTCCATTTTTGATACCATCTTCGAGGGTATTAGTTAGCCTTGTGATTACCTTATCTAACTCAAGGCGATCGATAACGATTTCTTCTTCTGGCTCACTTTCAATTGCCGAAACATTTACGTCAGACATGATGAAATATTTTTTAACGGGTTATTTGGGGATGAGCGATGCTTGGCATCGCTCATCTGTTGACTAGGCTGATTTTGCTAAAGCTTCTTCTAAAGAATGTTCAATCTCTGAAAGTTGATATTCACCGTAAACTTCACAGGAGTTATTAGGGCTTTCAATCAATTTAATACTGTGCAACTTTGCGCCAATTTCGCGAATAGGCTGTGTCAGTACTTTTTGAATATAGACTGCAATATTTTCAGCAGTTGGCACAACTTCCGCAAAGTAAGGAATATCTTTGTTTAGGAATGTGTGATCCATTGGATCAAGTACATATTGATCTAAAGCTTTTTGAAAATCACCTAGATCGGCAATCATGCCAGTACGTGGATCGATTTCGCCTGCGATGGAGACTTCTAAATGGTAATTATGCCCGTGCCCATGCACACGAGCACATTTGCCATAAATTGCTGTATTTTCTTCGAGAGAGAGTGTATCTAAAGCGAGGCGATGAGCGGCAGAAAAGTGAGTGCTAACTGTTAAATGTGCTTGCATGTCATTACCTTGATAATCAGCCCAGAGTTCAGGATGTTCGTATAAGCGGATATTTACCAGTGGCAGGTGCGGCGCTAAACGCTGCCAGATCACACGGGCAATATTTTCAGTGGTAGGGAGAGTTTGCTGAAACTCTTCCCATGCTTGATTGAGATAGGAAAAATTTAATTGAGTCGTAACTTCACGAGCGATCGTATGTTTGACATCTGAGAGGTTAAGTACCATGCCAGTGTTGTCAATTTCGCCTTGCATCCCAACATACAAAACGTAGTTATGACCGTGGGGTGGAAAGTTTGTACATAAGCCAAATTTGGCTTGATTTTCCTCGTCTGGAATTTCGGGTAGCCAGTAACGATGACTAGCAGAAAATTCGGCTCGGCGATTAATTACACATTTAGCCATCAGGAATAAGCCACTAAAGACAAGGCTTGAAGAATTGTAAATTTATATTAATACGTTAGCATTTTCAGCGATCGCTTCGTGACTAAGTATATTTGCGGCGTTGATCGCGATCGCGATAATTAAAAACCAACAAGTAGGAGGTGGCGCGGAGCACCGCATCCTAGCTATATTTGCGGCGATCGCTATAATTAAAAAATATCTTTAAAAGTCCCTTGCTATCAGTGCGATCGCATTGTTTGAGGTTTGACGAAGATGAATGATGCAATTATTGCAACGGTAGCCGTATTACGCAATTATTTAGCCGAAAAATTTGCAGAGCGATCGCCTGTTATCCTTGCCGATCAATTTTTGTATTACGCAAAGGGTTTTCCTCGATTGCGGGTTGCGCCTGATGTGATGGTAATTTTTGATATTCCGCAACAACCCTATGACAATTACAAAATTTGGGAAACAGGACAAGTGCCCAGTGTCATTTTTGAAATGACTTCTGCTAGTACACAAGCTTACGACCAAACTAAAAAGCGGGAGCTTTACGAAAGTATTGGGGTTTTAGAATATTGGCTTTTCGATCCTAAAGGTGAATGGATTCCTGAAAAGTTACGTGGCTATCGTCGTCAAGCTAATCTGCCAGAAAAGGAAGAAGATTCACTGGTTTATGAGCTGATCGCTGATGGATTGAGTCAAGTGTTAGGTTTGCGCCTTGAATTTGAAGGTTCTCTGATTAATTTCTATCGCCAAGATAATGGTGAAAAGTTGTTAATCCCCAGTGAGTTATTTGCGGCTTTGCAAGAACAAACTCAGAGAGCAGAGTCTGCGGAAGAACGAGCGAGACTTGCTGAATTAGAGGCTCAAAACTTACGCGATCGCTTAGCGGCATTAGGGCTTGAAGCATAATCTCTGATAACAATCAGCTAAGTAGCTATTTGCTATTCGGTAAGTATAGATTCGAGATCTTGAGCGCCATGTAAAACTCTAAGAATTTCAACAGTTTCAGGAGATTGAATCTGATAAAAAATGATGTATTTCGTAAACCCTTTGATTTGATACTGACGAACTTGAGTTAGCTGTGGATGGCTGAAGTTACTAAGTTTGCCGATTGCTGGAAATTGAGCAATAACATTAAATGTGGCTTCAGCAGAATAGAGAAAGCGATCGCTTGCATCAAGATTTTCCAGACTGATATTGGTTGCATGGGCAATTAAGTCCTGAATTACGATCGGGCGTTTGTTGATGTTAGCCATCGGTATTAGCTATTTTGAGGGCGATCGCTATGGTTGTTGCGGACTGATTGACGGATTGCATTCCAATCATCGCTCGTCATAGGGGTTGGCGCTCCTGAAGCGATACCTTCGAGAATGAGTGGTTCAAGGTATTGTTTGCGCGATCGATCTTGCTGGATTAAGGTTTGAATGTAGTCATTGGCATTGGAGTAAGACCCTGATGCTATTTGCTCTTGTAGATATAGGGTCAAGGATTCGGGCAGGGTAACTGTTAGGGTTGTCATCGTTAGTCTGATGTAACTATATTTTTTGAGTATAGGTCATTTATTTGGCGAGCTACAGGTTGTAAATTTGGCAGAAAATTTTGGAGAATCATCGTAAAATCAATCCAAGTTTCTGGAAGTTTTAAGTCTATGACCTCTACGGCGAAAAACTATGCTGGTCAAAATTTGCGAGGTATATGTTTTAAGGGGCAAGACCTCTCAGGCTCAGACTTTAGCGGTGCGGATCTTAGGGGGACAAATTTTACGGGTGCAATTTTGAGAGGGGCGAATTTCTCAAAAGCTAAGACAGGGGTACAGAAGTGGTGGCTAGTCTTTTAGCTAATTCTTGCATTTATAGTATTAAGCTTATCAGGAATAATTGGTGCATCTGTAGCATTTTTCGCATTCAACCTCAGGATGTCTTCGTTTGGATTAAGTAATTTTTTTACTATATCAAGCATTATTACTTTTGTTGTGATGAGTTGTGTAACCATCCGTCAGGGGTTTACATCAAAATATTTTTTAGATTTATATATATCTGTGGTTATACTCGGAGTCTTAAGTATATTTCTGTCTTATATAATTTCTATCATTTATCGCACTAACATTGCCTGTAGTAGTGAGGACTGTACCTTAGTTAATATTGGAGCCTTATTGGGATTTGCTGCAATGTCTTATTCTATAGTTGCGGCTTTGATGATAGTTATTTTTATCACTGGGGTTGCGGCTGTTGCTGCCCTTAACAGTATTGATGTGAGTATTAGTAAGATTGCCTTACCTGTAGTTATTTCTATAGTTCTGTCTGCATATATTGCTGGAGTCATATCTGGATTTTCTGCGTCGGCTGGAACTATATCTGTATATTTATCAGGAATCTACTACTCATATTGCTCATTAAATGGCAACCCCAAGTTTGAGATATTACACAAATTTGCATTAATATTTTCGACAATTGGTGGCACTAAATTTCGTAATGCAAATTTAACCAATTCTAACTTTACAGAAGCTTCACTTACCAGTAGTGATTTTCGTAATTCCCAAGATAATATTACTAACCTGACACGCACTATTTGGAAGCAAGCAAGAAATCTAAACCGATCGCGTTTAGGAACATCAATTTTATCTAACTCCGAAGTACGCGAACTATTAGTCACAGGCAAACCCAACCAAAGCAAATCCTACGAAGGCTTAAACCTGCGCGGCGCAAATCTTGACGGTGTTTATTTAGAGAAGGTCAACTTCAAACGTGCCATCCTAAGCGAAGCAAGTTTCCGTAATGCAAATCTCGAATGGGTAAACTTTACTGAAACCCAAGCAATCAGTACAGATTTCACAGGCGCACAAATGACAGGCGTTTGCCTAGAAGGTTGGAGCTATGACCACACCACCAAACTTGATGATGTCGATTGTCGCTTTGTTTTTGAGCTAGAGCATCCCAACGCCAAAGGCAGCCGCGAACGCCGTCCCCACGATCCTGAAAAAGAGTTTGCAGCAGGTGACTTTACTAAACGCTACAGTGAAACCATCAACATCGTGCAGCTACTCATCCGCAATGGCATCAACCGCGAAGCCTTCATCGCCGCATGGGAAAAACTTACAGAAGAATATCCAGATATAAATCCTGATGACATTCAAGAAATCAAGAAAAAAGGTCAAGATGTCGAATTAACGGTTGCCGTTCCACAGGATACAGATAAAGGTAAATTCGAGCATAATTTCGATATTGGTTACGAAACCAAACTCAAGGAAATTGAAGCAAAATACCAAGCTCAATTAGAATCTAAGGAAGCGATGATTCTGCTCCAGAAGCAAAACATAGCCGATATCAAAGAAATTCTTCAGATTGCAAAATCACCTAATGTTAACATTCAAAATGAGGCTAAAGCAGTGGCAGAGCAAAATCCCGTAACAATCAAAGCAGGTCGAGATATTTCTGGTAACGTGATCAACCTTGGTGAAATCAAAGGCAATGTTACCAATGCAATTAACCAAATCCCAAACAAAGAAGACAGTGGCGACATCAAAACTCTCTTAACCCAACTGCAAGAAGCAATTAGCAGCGACAAAGAGCTTGCTGATGAAGACAAAGCCGATGCTCTCGAACAAGTCGAAAATCTTGCTAAAATTGCCCTTCACGACAAGCCTGAAGAAAAATCAACCCTTGCCAGCAAGGCAATTCGAGCTTTAAAACGCATTATCGACAACATTCCCACGATCGCCAAAATCGTCGAAACCGTGAGCAAAGTTTTCGGTGCATAGCAAATCGCCTTTCGCCAATCAATCAAGCTATTATTAACGTGAGTTCAAGCAACGATGGAAAAACATTATGGACTTATTTTTTAGTTTTGTGATCGGTGCGGGTGTCTTCTTTGGTCTCGGTAGTTCGTCATTTAAAATAGTTAACCAAGGTGAAGAAGCACTGGTTGCCTCCTTTGGGAAATACAAACGTAAACTACCTGCTGGCCCCCACTTTATCTTGCCCTTTATTGATACCGTCAGCTACAAAGGATCAATCAAAGAGCAGGTACTAGATATTCCACCGCAACAATGTATTACTCGCGATAACGTATCAATCACCGCCGATGCAGTAGTTTACTGGCGCGTAGTTGACATGGAGAAGGCTTTCTATCGTGTGGAAAATTTACGTCAAGCGATGGCAAATATTGTCTTGACTCAGATTCGTGCCGAACTAGGTAGTTTAGAGCTTGACGAAACTTTCACGGCAAGAAATAAAATTAATGAAGTTCTGTTACGTGACTTAGATGACGCCACTGATCCTTGGGGCGTGAAAGTAACAAGGGTGGAATTGCGCGACATCTTACCTGCTAAAGCTGTGCAGGAAGCTATGGAAATGCAGATGACAGCCGAGCGCAGAAAAAGGGCGGCTATTCTCAATTCTGAAGGTGAGCGCGAAGCGGCTGTTAATCAGGCGAAGGGCTTGGCTGAGTCGCAGTTACTAAATGCTGAGGCTTCACAAAAATCTGCCATTTTAGAAGCAGAGGGTCAGAAGCAGTCACGAATTTTGCGTGCTGAAGCGGAACGTCAAGAGCAGGTACTTAAAGCTCAAGGTACATCTCAAGCGATGCAAGTACTATTGCAGTCGATGAAGGGCAATCCTCAAGCAAACGAGGCGCTGCAATTTTTGTTAGCTCAGAACTATATTGCGATGGGAACGACCATTGGCTCCAGTGGCAGTAGCAAAGTTATGTTTATGGACCCGCGATCGCTGCCTTCGACCTTAGAAGGGCTGAAATCAATTGTGGATAACCCAGAGTCAGGTGATTGGACTAAGTAAACAAAAAGGCTCGCTTTGCGAGCCTTTTTGTTTATACCGATGGACTAATAGGAATGCGCTTGAGCATGTGATATTTGCATCCTGCGGCAAGAATATGCACACGTAAGTTATGGATTGTCAATGGAGCCGTGCCACTAACCCATAGTTGGTTGCTATAGGAAACTTCACCAGGATCGACTACGGTGACAGTACCACGTCCCAAAACGCGCATGGTATTGTTTGGCTCAAAAATGGCTACCGTATCTTCATCGATACCAATACCGATTTTGTCAGGATGCGCGGCGATCGCCGTCATCAGACGCGCCATCCGATTACGATTATGAAAGTGTTGATCGACAATGATTTCAGGCAGGATACTTAAGCCAGTACTCATATTGACCAGTTCCTTATGCGGAGACTCGCCGCTACTACCTCCAGAAATCATGTGATAGCCCATTGCGGCTGCGCCTGCACTTGTACCAGCTAAAACTAGACGCTTTTCATCAATCCGCTTGGCGATCGTAATTGCAAAGGGAGTATCGGCAATCAAACCACAAAGACGCAGTTGGTCGCCACCAGTCATAAATATGCCTGTAAACCGATCCACTAAAGCTTCTGCTTCAGGATAATCATCACGAGGACGCTCACGAATATCTAATACTTCTACCGCACTTGCGCCGAGTTCAGTAAAAATATCATGATAAATTCGTCCAATAATATCAGGTTCTCTTGAGGCGCATGGAATTATAGCAATGCGAGCTTGGGAGCCACCAGAACTTTCTACAAAGGCTTTGAGAATTTTGCGGTCTTGGACTTTATCCTCTCCACCACCAATTACCATTACCGCCGACTTAATAATTTGAGTCATGCCCCTATCTATTGCCACATCTTCATCTAAGTTCAGCATATTAGCAGATTGGTCAACAAATTTTTTTAGGCGATTGATTAGGTTCACGCCTCGACTCAGTTTTTGCTCTTGCTGACTCGCCAATGGTTTGAATTACCTCCATTGATGCTTACATGGCTAGCAATATGGCTAAACCTAGTCAGATTGTATAACTTTTGTGCTGTTAAAGACTAGTATTTCATCAAGTAATACCAATTTACGAAAGTGTGACAACACTTTTGTGAATTAAAATTCAAACCCAGTAAGGGTTTTTAAATTAAGAAATGGCGTAGCCATTTCTTAATTTAGTATAAGTACAAAATAAGGTGGGCAAAGTACCTGCCTTATTTTGTACTTATTTAATCATTTTGCCAACACTCACGACTAACTAAATCACAAATACGATCGCGTAATAGGTATTGATTATCTTCTAATTCTCGTTCGATCTGACACCATTCGCGATCGCGAAAGAAGCGACAAAGAGTATGAATTGGTTGGCTACGTGTGAGCCTTCCACTTTCGAGTAAATGTCTTGCTTCATCTTGAATAGCGCCGATGGAGTAGTAAAGTGATTGCAACATAACCAAACTCTCTGTATAGGTTTTTGCTAAATAATTTGCTTAATAAATTCAGTGATTTGCCCAATAACTTGAACTTATTTAAACTGGAACTTATCTAAAAGATAATTGAAGTCTGTAATGCAGAATACAGTCTTTAATTATCTTCGCACGGAGTTTTTGCTACTACATAAAAGTAAATGAAACTCAAAGTAAAAAAATATTTCTTGTTAGAACAGATAAATGCGCCACGGCACATTTATCTGTTCTACACTTTCTGGACAAAGGTTTTGCCAAGTAGTCCTTGAGGGCGCACAAGTAAGACGATGAACAGTAACGCAAAGGCTACAGCATCTTTATAGGCTGACTGATCGGAAGGAACAAAGGACTCAGCTAGTCCTAAGATAACGCCACCAACAACAGCTCCAGGAATATTGCCTAGCCCCCCTAAGACAATTACGGCTAGTCCTTTTAAGCCAAAGCCGATCCCAAAATAGGGACCAGAAATGCTGACACTTGAGCCGACTAGAGTTCCTGCGAGACCACCTAAAAAACCTGAAACGAAAAAGGTAAGCAGAATAAAAAAATCGGTATTTATGCCCAAAAGACTGGCAGTAACTGCATCTTCAGCCACGGCTTTCATGGCTTTGCCCAGCTTGGTGAAATTAATCCCATAGGTGAGAATTGCTAAGATTAGTCCTGATACTCCAAAAATGACAATTTGGACGGTGCGAATATTGATTGGTTTATCGATTGTGCCGAAATTTATCGCTGGTGGCAAGCTGCCGTAAATATTGGCAGGGAAGTTATAGCTCTCGGCTCCCACCAGATATTGGATTGTATTGACGATCACTACGGCTACGCCCAAGCTAGAAACTAAGGTGAGCAATGGGTCAGCTTGGCGATCACGTAAAGGGCGGAAGGCAATCCGCTCGATCAGGACACTTACTCCTCCTGCGAGGATGCTGCTAATGAAAATGGCAACAAAAAAAGGTAAATGTAGTTCTTTTGGTAAAGATAAGTTAGCAAGGATGCCATTAAATCCAAACGCACCACCGCAGAGTACATAAGTAAAATATGCTCCGAGCGTAAACACTGCTCCGTGAGCAAAGTTAATGATTCCTAAAATCGAGAATACTAATGTGTAGCCAAGGGCAAAGATGGCATAAACACTGCCAATCGATAAGCCATTTAAAAACTGCTGTAAAAATACCGAAAAGTCCATGCGAGGTTTTATGGGTTTTTTAAAAAATTCTACACTTGCGATCGCCACTATCGCGATCGCTGTAACAGTCACACCATCAATATCCGCGATCACTACACTCAAGCGTCCTCATCGCGCAGAAAACAAATCTCAGGATAAATCTCAGAATTTGATTGCTGCAAATGTTTCATCCCAACCAATTCAACTGCCTGATACAGGCATACAAAATGATAGCTGGAGTTGTGGACCAAATTCGGCGGCGCGGATATTGCGCTATTACGGGCATGATGTTAACTATGCAACAGTTCGAGCCGCGACGGATAAAAAACTGTTTTTGCCGCAAAAATTCCGTAATCCTTTGGATAACCAATGGATTGAGGTACGAACTGGCACACCGCCGCAGACATTGCAACAGGTCATGCAACGATGGGAAGGCGATCGCGTTAAAAAATCTCCAAAGACTAGTTTTAATCGGCTGATTAATTTAGTGCGATCGGGTAAACCTGTAATTGCCTTGGTGCGAGTTGGCAGTCTATCCATGCCCTATATTGGCTCGATTCCTTACTTACATTGGATTGCTGTAACGGGGGCTGATCCAGTAAGCCAACAAATTTATTACACAGATACCAATAGCCAAACCTATGCTTTGTCCTATCAAGATTTTCAGACAAGATGGAATTTGGGCTTAGATCGAGATGTGAGTGGGGCGATCGCCAGTGTTCTTAAAAGTAATGGTGTAGAAGCAAGAACCATTGTATGGGTAGACAAATAATTACAACGCTTCGCGCTGAAACCCAGACCCATAAATTTTTTGAAAGATTTGCAAAGCAAATCTTTCAAAAAATTTATGGGTCTGGAGTAATCGGGAATTTCCATAGGGAGCGTTTTGCGCTATCTATAGAAATTTAAGCCGTTCGACGCATCAGCTTAAGGCAACATTGCAAATACGATAAATAATTGAAATCCACAATTTGATAGGTTTCCTTGCTAAAGTCATTGATGTGGTGTGATGGATCAAGACTCAGCTCTTTTAATTTGTTTTTCTAATTTGCCAATCTACTGCTCATGATCATTTCTGCTTTTACCAACTCATAACTTCTCATGGCAGAAACAAGCTATAAGCAATATTAACTATGATCAAAATCGCAATTACGAAGATCGCAGTAGTGGGCTTTTTACCGCTAATGTGTAGTTTCGCTCCTGCTCTTGACCCGATCGCCTTAGCTCAAACATCACCTACTGTAACGACTCAGATTGCCCAGAGCGATCCACTAGCCAACACACCACTTAAGTTGGTAGAAAGAGCTAACTCGCTAAGGGAACAAAATCAACTTGATCGCGCCCTGACCCTTTATCGTCAAGCGATCGCTGCGAGTCCAGAGTTAGTGCCTGCTTACTATGGTTTGGGTGTAACGTTGCGCCAAAAGGGGGATATTCAAGGTGCAATCGAAGCTCACCGCCAAGCAATTCTGATCGATAAAAATTATACGCCCGCCTATTATGGTCTGGGGATAGCCCTGTATCAAAAAGGTGATGCCAATGGAGCGATCGATGCTTATGACCAGTTTATTCAGCTTAGTAAAGCTGACACCAATCTTGCTCCTGTTTATTACAATTTGGGGCTAGCCTACGAGAGCAAAAATAATCTTCAAGGAGCAATTACCTCTTTCCGCAAAGCAATTGAGGTTGATCCTAAATATGCTCTTGCTCACAACGGATTGGGGACAGTCCTGCGTCGGCAAGGTAATCGCCAAGAGGCGATCACTGCTTATCGTAAGGCAATCGAGCTTGCGCCCCAGTATGCGGTTGCCCATTTTGCCCTAGGGATCTCGCTGTATGAAGATCGTGACTATACAGGCGCAATTGATGCTTATAAGCGGGTAACTACGCTTGATCCAAATTTCCCGAATGTTTATTACAATCTTGGCTTGGCTTATAACCAGTCAAATGATCGCCCCAATGCGATCGCCACATTCCGCAAAGCATCCCAACAAGATCCCCGTAATGCCGATATCTATGCGGCTCTAGGTAGTGCTCTATTGCGTGAGGAAAATATTCCTGAAGCTGCCGAAGCCTTTAGACGCAGTACTGAACTAAATCCGAGAGTTGCTAGTACTTTCAACGGGCTAGGGCTAGCTCTGCGTCGTCAAGGAGATCTCGAAGGGGCGATCGCAGCCTATGAGAAATCGATCACGATTAATCCGCGATATGCGGCTGCTTACAATAATCTTGGACGGGTTCTGTCTGATCAAAATCGTACTTCTGAGGCAATTACTGCCTTTCGTCAAGCGATCGCCATTGATACTAAGAATGCTGTGGCTTATAGCAATCTTGGTAATTTATTGCGCTCTCAGGGCAATAGTGATGAAGCGATTGATGCTTTTCAGAAAACCATTGCGATTGGTAAAGAAGATTTATGGGTGGACTACACCAGTTTGGGACTTGCCTATGCTGATCGGGGCAGACTCGGCGAAGCTCAAGCTGCCTATTTCAAGGCTCTATCTTTAAATCCTACCTTTGCGAAGGCTCATTTCGGGCTAGGCGCGTTGTATACGCTTAAGGGTGAGGTCAGTAATGCGATTCGCTCTTACCAAGAGGCTTTAAAGCTATACGAAGAAAATCGTGATGCGGAATGGATCAAGCGAACGCAGCAAGCAATCCAAGCATTGCAAGGGATTACATAAAAACAGGCTGTGCTTGGCACAGCCTCAGCAATTCTAATTATAAAAATCGGTTTTTTGAAAGCCCGCCGTTGGCGGGCTTTCAAAAAACCGATTTTGGTGTTTCCAGCGCCGAAGGCGCTGGAAACACCAAAATCGGTTACATAATGAGAATTGCTGGCACAGCCTGTTTTTATGTGTTAAGTGACACTCAAATCGTTAAACTGTGATTCTGGTCGCGCACATCGCGACCAGAATTATGAAATAGATTATGGAGTTTTTAATATAAGCATGGGATTTTTAGAAGGTCATGTGGCGATCGTTACAGGTGCATCTAGAGGCATTGGACGCGCGATCGCCGTTGCACTTGCGGCTGAAGGTGCAAAAGTCGTGGTTAACTATGCCAGTTCCGCTAGCGCCGCCGAAGAAGTTGTTGCCGAAATTAAAAGCAAAGGTGGTGAGGCGATCGCCTTTCATGCAGATGTGTCCCACGAAGCACAAGTGGAGAGCTTACTCAAATCCGCGATCGATGCATGGGGACGTATAGATGTTTTGGTAAATAATGCTGGTATTACTCGCGATACCCTTTTGCTGCGAATGAAGCTGGAAGATTGGCAAGCCGTAATTGACCTCAACCTAACAGGCGTATTTCTTGCCACACGAGCCGTATCAAAAGTCATGCTCAAGCAAAAATCGGGTCGCATTATTAATATCGCCTCCGTCGCTGGACAAATGGGTAATCCTGGACAAGGAAACTACAGTGCCGCTAAGGCTGGAGTCATTGGCTTTACTAAAACCGTTGCTAAGGAAATGGCAAGCCGTGGCATTACTGTGAATGCAGTAGCCCCAGGGTTTATTGCTACAGATATGACCGCAGATCTCAAGAATACCGACGATATTCTCAAATTTATTCCCCTTGGTCGCTATGGTCAACCTGAAGAAATTGCAGGAATGGTGAGATTTTTAGCGGCTGACCCTGCGGCTGCTTATATTACTGGACAAGTCTTTAATGTCGATGGCGGCATGGTCATGGCTTAATTTTTGTAGCGCGACGAAGCCGCGCTACAAAAATTAAATCGCCGAGTCCTAAATTCTGTTAGTTTTTTGAGAGAGAGCCATATGCGCCACACCTTCAAAATTTTTAGCCAAGTTCTGAGTTTTTGGATATTTGTGATTAGCTTTTTGGTGATTAGTCCCAATTTAGCGATCGCAGCACCAACCAATACACCAATCAAAATTGCATCAGTTGATTTCACCAAACAAACTGCGATCGAGGTAAAAGTCAGTCTGAGTAACACTGCCAACGAACTCAAATTTATTCCCGATCGCTTCACCTTTGAGTCGGGCAAACGCTACAAGTTATTGCTGAATAATCCTAGCGGCTTAAAACATTACTTCACTAGCAAAGATTTWGATCGG